>CAYTGW010000023.1:22340-29352 GCA_964437395.1 uncultured Desulfocicer sp. | reverse complement strand
ACTGCGTGTCTAGTTTTCGCCGGAACTACAACAACAGACTTTTGAAATTGGCTCTGTGATTTGCTTGACACACATTTCCTGTTGATGCATAGTCCAAATACGAAATCCCCAACAAAAGATAAACAAAGGGCATTTGCATGAATAATTCTAATATAGTAGCTGACGCAATTGGAGCAATCGTTGTAATGAATACTGCTATTACGAATATGCGATTATACCCCGCAACCAGTGAAATGATCAAAAAAACCTTGGATCGTGTCAATCAATCTTTTGTAAAGCTGTTCGAGCTCTGTGATACTGTTCCGTTTGCAGAATCGGAAAAGCAGCTCCTTGTTTGTGGTCATCCCCTCGCGGAAGCTGAAATGAAAAAACCGCAGGTTGTGTCATTTCTAGAAATGCTGTTGAATTTTGGAATCAAAAGCGTGGAATTTCAAAAAGGATTGGAAACAAATGAATTATTAGCATTTCTAGAAATTATGGGTCAAAAACCAAAAGAGATTGAAACCAGAGGAGGACTGAAACAGATTTTTCAACAGCGCCATATTCAGCACATCCTTCTGGATCAAAAAGTATATGTTGCACTGGATAAAGACAAACAACTCCTCTCCGGCGTAAAAATTAAAGATCAGGACATTGTTCGCTACCTCACAGGCCAGTCTGATTCTGATGCTATTGACTTGAATGAGCTCCATAAGCTGACCCAGGACCCGGACTGGGTCACCCAAATTTTCAAATTAGGGATTCAGCATCACAATGAGGAGAAAGGGGGAGGAATCGCGGGAAATATTTCTGAAACCGCCCTGAAACTGATTGACTCACTATCTGCCATCACCGATAAGACGGACAGAAAAAAAATGTCGGAAACCCTTTCCAGTACAATCGCAGATATGGATGAGAATATCATTGGCAAGCTTTTGCTGCAAAAACTGGATCGGGTTCTGGATGGAGAACTTATCAGTCATGTTATTGCAAAACTGGACGATGAAAAATTTAAGGCACTTGCATTGAGAATGAAGCAGCTTTCCGAACCGTCTGAGCTTGAAAAAGGGGATGCTAAAAATCAGAAAAGTGATCTGATTTCCCGAACCTACAACATGATGATGGCATCGGAAACCGGGAAACGACTGAAACAAAGCATTCAGGAAAAACTGGAGCAGGAAAAAAATCAATCAAAGGAGTGGTTCAGCCATCTCAAATCCGGTTTAAGCTCAATTTTAAAAGGCGAAAAAGAACCGTTTCTGGACGAAGATTTGATGAAAAAACTCCCAACCGCTGTTGACCAGCTGTATGCCAATAAAAAAAACAATACAGCCGAAGCCATCATTGATAACGCTTTTATTGCTCTAAGTGATAAAAATGCAGATGTATGCCATGCTGCTTTAAAATCCATAGCTGAAACCATGGGAAAAATGTATGAAAAAAACAGGCTCGACGATCTGTTGAGGATTTCCAATAAACTGGTTCCATGGATCAAGTCCACTTCACAGCTTTCGCCCCATGATGAACTGCTTTACACCCAACTCAAAAACCTCACGAAAAAGCTGATCCATGAAACACGATTTTCAGACTGCAATCACATCCTTGAAACCCTCAACCTGATTGCCAGCGGAAGACTTCAAAAAAGCACCTCAACATTAACACTGTCCGGAAAAATATTGGAAGAAATTTCCGCTCAACCGGTCATTAAAAAATTTTTGGCTAACCTGAAAACAGATGATAAAAAAAGAAAAAAACAGATCACCTTCAGCCTTGCAACCCTTGGCTCTCCGGCGGTTGAAACGCTTCTGGATATCTTGAGAGAAAGCGCAGACGCCTATGAAAGAGGGGATGTCATCTATGTTCTCTCAAAAATCGGGCATCTGGAAATCTCAGCCATTACCGATCGCCTGAACATTGATCAACCCTGGTATTATATCCGGAACCTGATTCTGATTATCGGAAGGGTGGGCACAAGAGAGCATTTGCCTGTTTTAAAACGATATCTGGGGCATACGGATTACCGCGTAAAAGAGGAGGCACTTACCGGAATAATGACGATCGGAGGTGTGGAGGGCAGGCAGTATCTTTTTTCCATCCTGCCATCCATTGAAGACCCGCTGAAGATAAAAATCATTTCCAAAATTGGTGAATTGAAAATTACCGAAGCCACACCTGTTCTTTTAAAAATGATTCAATCAAAATCTTTTGCCGGTTCTGTGCTGAAAGATGAAATTGAAATCAAAATATGCCAGGCTTTAGGACGAATCGGTTCCTTGGAAGCAGTTCCGTCTCTCAGAGAGATTGTCGAGCAAAAGGGGTTGTTGCAAAGAAAAGCACACAATGAACCAGTAAAAGCTGCTGCAAAAAAAGCGATAGAGGCCATTGAAAATGAAGATTCTGAAAAAAAGAGCGCATAATTGAATTCTATCCGGTTTTCTCTAGACATCGGCTTTCGCCGGTGTGACGCTTTTCAACTGTTTTGAAATTGGCTCAATAAGATTGAAAGCCGTTATTTTTTGAGTTTCACTTCAACCCTTCGGTTCTTCTGTTTATTTGCCTTTCCCTTGTTGGGAGCAATCGGACTGCTTTCACCATATCCTTTTGTCTGAATCTGAAGTCCTTGAAGTTGATAATGCTTCACAAGATACTCTTTGACAGACTCTGCCCGCCTCCTGCTGAGCTTCATATTATACTTCGTGGGTCCATCTGAATCCGTGTGACCGTTTATCAGCAGTGTTTTCCCATCCAGGTTCATACTGACCAGTGCTTTCCCAAGCTCCTGAACCAGGGGGATCGAACCTTTACGGATTTTGGATGAATCAAAATCAAACTCTATGTTCAGATATACACTATGACCCCCGCCATCCATGCCCAGCCTTCTGGATATTCCTTCTGCGGTTGTTTCAAATCCATACCGGTTGTTATTCTTCTCCTCTTTCGGCTTGAGAGATGCCGGCTGTAAAAGCTCATCCGAACCAAACACGATCATTTTCACCTTTTGTATATCCAAGTAGGCTTCTCTCCACCACTTGTTGTAACTGTCAAATTCCAGTACGGTCAGTTGGCTGGTTGGCTGATCATGCCCGATATATTGGAGAAGGGTAGCGTCTGATGTCTTGATTTTTTCCCCACTCTTCGTAGTAATCACCATGGCACCTTGATCATAAGCATCCAGCTCCGAATTCATCAGTTCAATGGAATGGATTTTTTGGACAATCTGATCCCAGTCAAAAACATACTTATTTTTATTCTGATGAAAAATAAGTGCGTCAATGGACAAAGATTTAAGCTGAACATACCGGTTCAGCGTGGTAAACATTCCATCCTGCTCTGAAATAGCACCCTGAAGATCGGGTGTTGTAATCACGGACCCATCTCTCAGCAGTACGGAAATGCGATTGTGCCGCTTTTTCTCAGCAGCTTCCGCACAAACCAGCTGAATGATCCCCATGAATACCAATATCAGAAAGAAAACGCTTTTTTTTATCATTTTCATTCCCATCCTTTTCATAGATTCCACCAAATACTATTCATGAGAGCCAATTTCAAAACTATTATAAAGCGTCACACCGGCGAAAGTCAGTGCCCAGAAAAGAGCCGAAAATACTGGATTCTAGTTTTCGCCGGAACTACAACAACAGACTTTTGAAATTGGCTCATGAATTCATCAGGTCTTCAATTTCCGCCGGATCGGACGGTATTTTCCGGGTCAGGTCAACCGGCCCTTGCCCTGTTATCAGGATATCGTTCTCAATACGAACCCCTGTTTTTTCTTCCCGGACATATATTCCCGGCTCGCATGTGAGGACCATTCCCTCTTCAAACGCACGGTGCTTATCTCCAAGATCATGAACATCCAGACCCAGATGATGGGATATCCCATGCATGAAATACTTTTTGTACGGAGGATTTTCATCCTCCTCCTTGCTTTTATCCTGTGCGGTCATCAATCCAAGTTGGATCAGCTCACTTTCCACTACCTTTCCCACCTCTTTGTGATAGGCACGGAATGTATTTCCCGGAATCAGCATCTGGATGGCCTGTTTCTGAATCCGATGAACAGCCTCATAGATCTGACGTTGCCTTTCTGAAAATTTGCCGCTGACCGGGATGGTTCTTGTCACATCAGAAGCGAAGTTTGAATATTCCGCTCCGAAATCGATCAACAGAAGATCTCCTTTCCTGCACTGCTGATTGTTTTCTGTATAATGGAGAACACAGGAATTGAATCCTGAAGCAACAATCGGATCAAAGGCAGGCCTTCTTGAACGGTTTTTTAAAAATTCATGGAGGATTTCAGCCTCGACCTCAAACTCCCAGATTCCGGGCTTCACGTACTGCAACACCCTGCGAAAAGCCCTTTCCGCAATTCCGCAGGCCTCCTTGATCAAGTCGATTTCCATCTTGGATTTGATGGATCGAAGATCCTGCATGATCGGCGACAATCGTTCATATTGATGCAGCGGATATACTTCCCGGCACCATTTCAGAAAACGGATATCTCTGGTTTCAACCGTCACGTCCGCCCTTGCATGTTCGTTGGTGTTCAGGTAAATCCGTTCTGCATCAAACACCACGGATCGAAATATCTTTTGAAAATCTTCTGCCCAGAATACTGTCTGAATACCGGAGATTTTCCTTGCTTCATCCCGGGAAAGTTTATTTCCTTCCCAGATTGCAATCTCACCACTTGTTTTTCGGATAAACAGGACTTCCTTGTGTTTTGTTTCTTTTGCATCCGGGTAAATAATCAAAACAGTGTCTTCCTGATCCATTCCGGTCAGGTAAAAAAGATCCGGATGCTGAACAAAAGGGTGCGTGCCATCCGCGCTTTTGGGCATAATGTCGTTTGAATGAAAAACAGCAATGGCATTATGTTTCAATTGCTTTGCAAAACGCTCTCTGTTTGTAACAAACAAGGATGAGTCAATTGGCAGGTATCTCATAAGATGATAGAATCCTTTATACGGGCAAAGCCAGAGTCAGAAATTCATATGGTTTCCAGGTTATGATTTCAAGCCGAATGGATAACCAGTTTGCTTCCAGAAGCAGGATCAATTTATAACAAAAATATATTGATATCAATGCCTGATTGCACTATCTTGATTTTCACACGAATTACCCATAACAGGAGACATCATTGGATATCATCGGCACCAGGGTAGAAATCAATCTTGATGCAGCAGCACATAATATCCGTGAGCTGCGCAGAATCACAAATCCAAAAGCAAATCTGATGGCCGTTGTCAAGGCTAATGGTTACGGACATGGTGCGGTGGAAATTGCAGATACGGCTTTACAAAATGGCGCCTCAGCACTGGGCGTGGCAAGGCTGCAAGAAGGAATCCAACTCAGGGAATCCGGAATTGATAAACCGATCCTGATTTTCGGTTATACGCCACCGGAAGACACGGATAAACTGCTCAGTTTTGACCTGACTCAAACCGTCGGATATCCGGAGCTCGCAGAATCCTATTCCAATTGTGCCGTAAAACTGGGAGCGACATTAAAAATTCATCTCAAAATCGACTCCGGAATGGGAAGGCTTGGTTTTTTGCCAGACCCCTTATTTGCAGTAAACCCAAAAAACGGATTCTCACAAATTATCCAAAAAATCTCCTCCATCATCCGCCTTCCGAATCTGTTTATCGAGGGAATCTATACACATTTTGCCTGTGCCGATCACAAAGATAAAATCAGTGCTCTCCGGCAATTTGAATTGTTCAACAGCCTGCTCACACAGCTCTCTCAGACAACCTCTTTTCAGGTTCCCCTTCGACATGCTGCCAACAGTGCAGCAATCATCGATATGCCGGAAACCCACATGGATATGGTGCGGGCAGGGATTTCATTATACGGGTTATACCCATCGGATGAAGTGGATAAAAACAAAATTTTGCTGAAACCCGTAATGGAACTCAAATCCAATATCCTGCATCTGAAAAATGTTCCCAAGGACTTTTCAGTGAGTTATGGAAGCACCTGGAAAGCCAAAAAAGAAACCACAATCGCGACGATCCCGATAGGTTATGCAGATGGATACAGTCGATTGCTTTCTTCCAGAGGATACATGCTGGTTTGTGGAAAACGAGCACCCATTGTCGGAAGGGTATGTATGGACCTGATCATGCTGGATGTTGGGGGTATACCGGAAGCCTGTATCAACGATGAGGTGGTTGCTTTTGGGAAACAGAATTCAGCTAACATTTCTGTGGATGAGATTGCTGAAACACTGGGCACCATTAACTATGAAATCGTTTCAACCATTACTTCCCGGGTTCCGAGGATTTTTCTCAAATAGATTGTATGCCTGAGTAAGAACACAGGGAGGCAGATCTCTTTCCGGATCTGCCTTTCTGTTGCATGAAACCGCCGGAACAGAACAAACAATTTCGCCTGGCCTGACTTATTTTCTATTTGTCCTGCAATTAATTTTTCGGCTTTCTCTTGCTGAATCCGGCCAAACCAACAAGGCCTGTTCCCAGGAGTAACATTGTGGCTGGTTCGGGTACCGGTGCGGTACTCTGATCTGCAGAAACATACATCATGGTCGCTTGCACCACATCACTACCAGGTGTTCCAAAACAAGCATCCGAGAGTTCTATTGTAAACAATCCTGTGCTACCGAAAGCAAATTCAACAATCCCATCCCAATTCACTCTTCCGATATCATCGCTGAATAATCGCCATCGGCCATATGACTCGCCTGTTACAGATCTCATAACTTGCGGAGTTGAAAAATTGAAATCCACTGTGATGTCATAAGAAAATAGATCATCAATATTTATGGAAGATTCTTGAGTACCAATTTTAAACAGATCAAAAGTCAGTGATTCACCCACTTCAAAATTATGGGAAGCAGGAGTTGATAGAATGTTTTCCGAGTACAGTACCAATCCTGGGTCCATATCCCGTAAATTGACGGTATAAGAGTCCAGGGTGAACTCAAACGCAAAAGCTGCACTTGAGATGAATAATAAAACAATTGTTACGAGTAATAAAATTTTTCCGATTCGCATTTTTCCCCCTTCTT
>CAYTGW010000023.1:0-22330 GCA_964437395.1 uncultured Desulfocicer sp. | reverse complement strand
TTACTCAGGCAAGAGCACAAGGGTCCGGGACAAGCCAGAAACCTTGGTGCATAAAAGCTGGTTGCTGTCCATAGCAACTGCTGGTTTCGGAATTTCGCGGTCGTAGCCAGTCCATTTTCCGTTTTCCGATTCGCATTTTTCCCCCTTCTTTCCTGAATAAGTTGTTAATAACAATAATTTAGTTGCCTAAGATCGCAATTGAAAACTACGTTCACATAAGCAAAAAAGGTGCCCGTGTTAAAAAAATATTCAACTACTTTGATTCATTTTACTTTCCAACTTATTGAGCGTGGAAAAAGAATTACTATTATGAATTTTTTTTCATAGTTCTGAGTAAAGAAATATATAACTATAGGGGGGAATGAAAGGAAAAAATAGAGGCCCCGATTGCATATGGCTGAATGATCAAATAAAAAATTGAGTCAACGTGTCAGAATATAAATAGCAGCGAATGCCCATGGATTTTCGAAAAAAGAGGATAAATATCAATGGCATGAATAGTTACAAATGTTTTATTCCAGTGGAATTAAAAACTCCCGCTGAATCACCTCATACAGTTCCTGCCCGATAGCAAGGCCTGTATCAATGAATTGCGGACCATATTTCATGCCGGTTTTGGTTCGAAAGGAGGTTCTGATCTTCTGCAACGCCATCATCCCTTTGGGATAATGGCTGACAAATACGGAGAATGGTACGCCGGCTGATTCAATCATATCCCATACTGTGTACATAAAATTATCCGGACCCCATCGGAACTTGTCCGCATCATAAAGACAGTTGGATACCAGTTCATCTTCAGGGTTTTTACTTGGCTGTTGTTTTGTAAAGGCTTCATGATTTTTTACTGCACACGCAATACACAAAATTTCTTTTGGTTGAAAAGCATCCCAGGAACACAAAGTCTCTCGAATAAAAATTGCTCCTTTTTCAGCATGTTTTTTTTGAGACCGTTTAATATCATGAAGAAGACCTGCGCATTGTGTTAAAAATACAAACCGGTTTATACTGGCTTCCTGATATCCTGCCGACTCCCCCTCGATAAACATCAGTGCGCCGGCATCCAGGGTAACTTTAATAGCATGATCCATTCCATGCCCCATATTGTTTGCCATGTTCTGATCTACAAAATCTCGCAGTTTTCTGATCACTGGATTTTCATGAAACACACTGCGGGATCGTTGAACCGCCTCACTGTTTTCCTGATAAAAAACTTGTTGTGGATAGGTTGAAACAATTTGACGGGCGCGTTCCCTTATTTGAATAAGTATCTTTTCCATCCCAAAAAAAATATCATGGAAAACGCTATTTCACAAGATGTAATGACCTCCTTTTCTGTAACCAGAAAAAACCCGGGAAGCAATGGATGGCTTCCCGGGTTTTGCTACAAGCTTATCACAAAATAAGCGTCTATTTGATTCTAAACTCTATACAATCTGCTGTCAGGGTTGCGTTTGTTTTGTCAAATGAACCGGTTGCAAACATGCTCTGCACCTTTTTTCCATCTTCAATCAGACCTTCCAGCTCTGACACAAAGGATTCAAATGTTGAATAGAATTGATTGCTTTCTCGGTACTTGATCAGAAACCTTCCCTGACTATCTGATAATGGCTGAATCGTGGTCAGGGAGGACAGGTCATCCAGATTGACAATTACACCGGAACGGCCCAAATGATGAAACTTGCCATGATGTTGCTGTGTGATAACAATTTTTTCTGATGACAAGGTTTCAAACGGAGTAGCAGAAGCCGGGGCCCAGGTTATTCGCATAAAAGATTTGACATCCGTAACATCCACTATGGTTTGAGCTAAAAAATCAGCCGGTGCCTGACCAAATCCGTTTACAAAACCAATCACTTTAAGCGTATCACTCTGCCCAAAAGAGGAGATATTCAGGGTGCCTGTGCTGATTTCATAATTTTCCGGATCTGCATCATTTTCCGAATCCGTACCCGTGCCGGAAAAATCGAAAATTCCAATTCTGCATGCATTAATGGATTGCAGGTCTAGGGTTAGCAAAGAGTCATGATCAACAACTGTCCCTCTTGCTGTAGTAAACTTCATACGAACATACCCGTTTTTATCACCTGTTGCATTCAGCTCCAATGAATCCGTATCACTATTGGTTAAAACACCAAAAGCCGTAAGCAGCTGGCCGACGGATATATCACGGATCGTAAAATCATCTTGTGATAGTTGTCGTTTGACAATGGTACCCTCATCCAGAAGAACAGTAACCGTATCATTAAAAATGGCTCTTCCGTTGTTTCGAATCAGTGTGGCACCTTTCATGACAACAGTATTGCCGTCCCTGCGAATGACATTTCCGGTAACAGCATCCAATGTCCCTCCGGGTACGCTGGAACCTGCACTCACTTCTGTTGCCTCAAACCGGTATGGATGAAATTTTACATCTCCGGTCACAACAACTGCCGTGTAATCAGCCAGTTCATTTAATGAGGATAACCCGGCGGCTCCCTCGTATTGCTGTCCGTTGATATCATACACCGTGCTTCCCAGAGTGGTCACGGTAAGCGAACCAAACTGTTTATCCTTTCCGGAAAAAGCATGAAAAAACGGCCTCAGGATCAACTCAAATGTTCCCGCATCGACATTAACGCTGCCTAACGGGCCGCGCATGCGATGTATTTTAGGATCTTCCGGATCGATATCAGCAAGCAAAACAGCCTCAACCGTAAGTGTAGGAGTACCATCATTACTAAATTCCACTTTATTGGAAGAGATCAAATCAAAATCCAGTGTGAGATGGGCTGGAATACCCGGAGCGATCAGCAGGGAATTGGAATCCTCAAGGTGTACGGAAACGGTGATGGTCGTGATAGGACTGCCGTCTTCATCCACAACCGTATTCACCTTGACCAGATCGCCACTAGAATTTTCCACCCAGATATCCGCATTCTGATAATCCAGGGTTAAGCTTGCCTCTGTATACACACCGGACGGAATGGTAGAGGCGGTTAGAAATTCAGTCATATCTGTATATTGAGCGAAATCTACCCTTGTGGTTACAGGCAAGGTGCTGACCTTTGCACCATTTTGTTTGGTTAGATTGATAGACAGAACATCCACTGTATAACTGGAAAAATCGCCTTCCGCATCGGTCAGACTGATGACAAGTTCACCATTTTCCGTTATGCCGGAGACTGATTCGGTCGAATCATTAGAACAACCCATCAACCCCATAATACCCATAATACCCATAATAATGGATATCAGCCCGATAGCAATCCATTTAGATACTCCTTGAAAAATACATCTGCTCTCCATGAAAAACCTCCTGAATCAATAATCATTAATAACACATTATGATACGCTTATAACCTGTTTGTAACGATGTTTGAATTTTTAAACACCACCCGAATGAAAAAGTTTCGATTATTTTTCATTTTTTTTATAACTGTCTGATAACTAATGCTGTTGACCCTGCCATATCCTTGCTGATACAAAAATACCAATCCGGAATTTCATGAACTTCAAATAACCGGAAACCAATAGCTCACGGAAAATGATTCAATTGATACCTAAAATTCAAATCATTTTATAGTGTCTGTTCGCGCTGATACCGACGACCGCTTTTTCACTGGAATACCAGCCCGGGGTCTTTCTGGATGAACAACTGATTTTTGAAAATAACTATTTAAACGCAACATCCGGGAAGTTCGATCAAAGCGACTCCTTTAATATGATTGTAATCTCTCCGAACCTTTATGTATCGACAGGAAATCAACTCAGCCTCTATCTGCTTACAGACCTATTTTGGGCACACTATTGGGATTCCCTGGAAACCGATGACTTGGATGCCGAATTTGTAAATGCTTATGTGACCCTTTGTGATAAAAAACTGACTTCCGATATCGGCATCCAATCCTTCGACCTTGGTAAAGGTCATATTCTGTCAAGCAACGAGCCGGGAATCACGGTTCACTATCAATCCACCAGGAAACTCTCCTGCACCCTTGAGGCTGCAAGGATCATCAACACCTCACCGATACTTTCCACAACGATCGGTTATCAAACCGGGTTTTCAGAAAACCTGAGCCTTTTCGGTGTCTGGTTTCAAGATAATGACAATGGTTTTGCAGATATGCTCAATTATCAGGATCAGGCGCTGATAAACAGGTGGCTGTATGCCCGAAATCCAAATCTCTGGCTGCTGAACCAAGCCGACCTCCTGAATTTTACGAAAAGCCAAGGCGATCTGATCTGGTATGGCATCAGCAGCGACATTTTTCTGGGAGATTTTTATCTGTCCGGAATTATGATGATTGAAACAGGCAGCGGATCAATCACCCTTGAATATCCTGACAGGGTCTGGGAATTTACCTTGTCTTCCTACCTGGTTGACGTAGATCTCAACTATAATTTTACGGATTCCTTTTCTGCCGGCACGTTTATATTCATCATTGGCGGAATGAACAACCGGGAAAAAGATATCCATGCATTTATAGCCCCCATGCCCAGGCATGACAGAACATCCATTTTTTTCAGTCAGCATTTCAGCGATCAGATCGAAGATGATTTTCTTTCCAAAGGAGGCATATACTGGGCTGGTGTTATTGCACCCGGAATAAAAATCAATTATTATCGAACTGAAAAATTACGATCCAGTATCACATTGGCTGTTTTTTTCCCAGAAGACACTCCTTCTGACAATAGGAGCTGGTATGGATGGGAAGCAGACACCAATGTATCCTATACAATTCAGGAAAAATATACGCTTTCTTGTGAATTTGGTTTGTTTCAACATGGCGACTTTTATCAATATCAGGGAAAAACACCCGACCCGGCCACAAAATTCACAATGGGTATCCATGCGTTTTTTTAAAACCAGAACCGAAACTTTTTTCCATGATCCGTGTTTAATATAATAAATGAAAGCAGATCTTGATTCACAATACATGTTGCAGTTTAGAAACGGAAACCAGGATGGATTTCGGATTCTGTTTACAAAATATACGAAAAAAATTGTAAATTTCTGCTATCGATTTTGCGGGGACAGAGAAATGGCCGAAGAGTTGGCACAGGAAGTGTTTCTAAGGGTCTATAAAGCTGCTCCAAAGTATGAGCCGGATGCCCATTTTTCAACCTGGCTGTTCCGGATTGCTACCAATGTATGCCTGAATGAGACGCGAAAATTTCAGTACCGTGTTATAACGGAAACCATGGATAACCATGTTCAGACCGATTCCGGTACGATCAAACAGGAGATCGAAGATCCAAAGAATCAGCATCCGCAAGATCTTATGGAAAAAAGAAGGAATGACATTCTTCTGGAAAAGGCGATGAAATCACTGCCTGATAAACAAAGAACCGCATTGCTGTTAAAAGTTTATCATAATTTTTCCTACAAAGAGATCGGAAAGCAGTTGAAACATTCAGAAAGTGCTGTAAAATCAATGATTCATCGGGCCAGACAAACCCTTATGAAAATTGCAGGCAATGAAAACAGGAGTCCTCGAATTGAAAACACAATGTAATACCGGTTTAAGAATTTCCGCTTTCACAGATGCCGAACTCCCGGATCATCAGATGGAAGAGATTCGTTCTCACCTTGAAGAATGTGAAGTATGCAGAAAACAACTGGCCATGCTGCAGCAAACTGACAGGCTTATCAGAAACATCCCGGAAATCGAAGCCTCCAGAAATTTTGAAAAAAATTTCTGGAAAAAAATCGCTGATATGGAAGAAAAAAAGAACCACGGGTCTATCTTCGCTTTATTTCAATTCAGGTATAAGCCTTTTGCCGTGGCATCGATCACTGCGATGATCATAGCCGGTTTTGTTTTGTGGAGCAATGCTCCCAGCTCCCCTGAATTGAACGAAGTTGTAATTGCTGAAAACCTTGAACTGCTCCAGAATTTTCAAGAGATACATCATCTGGAACTCCTGGAAAACTGGGAGAACATTATGAAAAGTGATGAGAAATCCTGATGAGATCAATTCTATGGATCATATGGTTTCTTGTTTTTTTCCTACCCGATGCCATGCTTTACGCAACTGAGCAAAAAGATGCACAAAAAAAAGAAACAAAGTCTTTCCAGATTCCCAAAGAAGATATTGAGATTATAAAGGTTATGGAAATTCTGAAACTGATGGATATGATGAAAGACTACGACCTGGCTAAAAATATGGAAATACTTACTGAGGAAGATGACAATGAAGATGACAAATAACCTTCTACTATTTTTTGCATTTATGATTCTTTCGATTGCCGAAGTGCATGCAACGGATCCATCACAGTCGGCAAAAGATGAATGGATGTCCATGACTACTGAGGAAAAATCAGCATTCCGGAATCGTTACAAGAACTGGAAATCCCTGCCGGAAGCATCACAACAGGAAATCAGACAAAATATTGCGAAATTCAAAAATCTTCCGCCAGATGAAAGAATGAGAATCACCCAGAACTATTCTCATTTTCAGTCGCTTGCTCCGGAACAAAAAAAGCAGCTCAGAAACAATTTCTCCCGATGGCAACGACTTCCCCTGGAAAGAAAAAACCAACTTCGAGAAAAATTTATCCAATTCCAGAAGCTCAATCCGGATCAGAAAAAAAGCCTGATAACCCGTTATCAAAAATGGAAAAAAATGTCTCCCGAGGAGAAAAAAAGGCACAAAGATACGATTCGACAAATCAGGCGAAATAGGAAATAAGGGATTTCATCGGTTTGAAAACTGGGCCATGTTGTTTTTTCCCCTTTCTTAAAGGCCTCAACGCCTGCCCCGGGTTTCCCCATTTCTTCTTTCAGTTTTATTGCCGACTCAATTTGTTCCTGCCTCAAACCCATTGCGCAGCATGGGTAATCCCAGACGAACAATTTCAATAACTTCCAGCAATCGTGAAATGACAAAATCGCTTTCTGCACAAAACGATATATTTACATCTGGATGCCGTAGGAGAACCGTCACAGCTCCGGCCTGTTTCCCGGCCTCTATATCATGAATATAATCACCAACAACCAGTATCTCTTTTGGTTGAACAGCAAATTTTTCAGCTGCAAACCTTACCCCCTCACCACTTGGTTTTGGTTTCAAATCATCATCCCGTGTGATGACCAAATGAAAATCATCGATTCTCAAAGTATGAAAATTTTCAAGCGCTCTTTGAATGGGCCGAAGTCCATTACGACTGATCAATCCGATTGGAAGATTGCAGGTTTGCAGAAAACGGAAAACAGTTTCCACATCTGAATTAGGCACCGATCTTTCAGCTCCTTCCATTTCAAATCGAGTCAGGATTTCCACAATGCAATGTCTCTGATCAAAATCTTGCAGTGTATCAATAAAATCAAGAATGGATTTGCCTTCAGGGCAACCGATCGCTCTCCGAATCTCCTGAAAATCAAGCGCTCCTGGATTGGTCAATGTCCCATCAAAATCAAAAAGAACACCTTTAATTGTGAAACCCCTGTTCATTGCGATGCACCTGATCACTCTTTTCGATTCCAAAACCAGCGAATCATAATTACATTTCAGCATATTTTATGAAAAAAACCTTATAATCCCGATATGGGTTTGGCAAATAAAAAAGAATGGAACAAATTATAAGCTCGCCCCCCTGTCAAGCCATACTTGAATTAAAGAGTTGAATTACTACCCATTTATTGATAGAGGTAATCATAATCCATATTTGAGTATGAAATTCCAATAAAATAAATGATTGCAAACACAGGTAATCCATAAAACTTCTGAATGACGGAAAAACAAAAAAATATTCAAGACCTGCTTCAAAAAACCAACAGACCGACAGCTGAAACATTCCCAGATATTGCTTGTATCACGGACGCTATCAGTGAACTGAACATTACGCGCAAAAATGTGCTGATCTATCCGGATGAACATGCCCAGATTCAGAGCAGCATTAAACGCTCTTTCAATGCATTGTATCGATTTTTTACCTCCAGCCCCGAATTACGCATTACTATCACGGATAAGGCCTTGATTATCGGGAATGAAGTCCTTGATTCCCACAACAAACGATTCAAAGAGTTCGCAGACTCTTTACGGCAGTATGAAATTGTTTCGATTGCTTTTTTAAAAGGACTTGAAAAAGATGAACTCCTCCGGTTTTTCCGTATGATTGCTGCCAAACCGGAAACTATAAGAAAACAAGGAGGTATTGAAAAAAACGTCAAGGAAAATAACCTTTTTCATATTGAGATAAAAACCATCGATTTCAGCAAACTTTATCTTACGGAAGAAACAAAAATTGTTGTTGATCATACCGGAAACAAAACGGAAATCGATTCAAACAGCACCTGGAACAATCTGGTAATGAGTCTGGTTTCAGGTAAAATTACAGATTCCGAAATGGGAGTTGACCTTTATAATATAAGTCAGGCTCCCCCTGTAGAACTAGCAAAATTTCTGAACGATCAAAAACTGGATTCCATACATTCCGTAAGGGTATTCG
Organism: uncultured Desulfocicer sp.; assembly: GCA_964437395.1. Lineage (GTDB taxonomy): Bacteria > Desulfobacterota > Desulfobacteria > Desulfobacterales > SURF-7 > QZKS01. Next base: position 13,899 of record CAYTGW010000023.1, on the reverse strand, counting down.
AACAGTTGTTTCAAATGAGTCTTGATAAAATTGAACAAGGAGAGACAGACAGCCAGCAAACTTCCCAACATTTCGATAATATAAATATACTTCTTCAGGAGCTTAATCCAAAACTGCGTAACCAATTTCTATCCATTACATTTCAGCATTGTAACCTCGAACCGGATCAGATAAAATCCCAAAAAATTATGGGCGGTCTCCAAGAACATTTTGTCATTGAAATGATGCGACAAGCCAATGATCAAGGACAAGAAATATCACCAGCCCTGTTCGATTTTGTTCAAAAAATTGCCAATATTAAAGAATTATCCTCCTCTTCCTGGAATCAAAAACACGATTCTTTAAAAAGCAACCCCGAAATACAACCGGAAGAGGCAAAAGTCTTATTCAAACGGGAGTCCTACGAAAAATATGTTACCGAAGAATATGGGGATATGCTTTCTGCTCTTGCAGCAACCGGCCAGGCAGAAGTCGTACTCAACCCGGAACAGTTTTCCATTGAACAACACTTGGAAACGCTTGAGGAAAAAAATTTAGATTTCCAGATTGCCAGAGTACTCATTGCCTTTATGAATGAAAATATCGAACCGGATGAATATCTAGATTATTCCAAAAGATTAATATCCATTTTTAATGAGATCAGCATTTCGAGTAATGAAGATTTCCTTTTTTTAAAGGAAATCTTTTTAAACTTTAAACTGCATGCCATTCACAAATCCAACCCTGAACTTCAATCCGTTGCAAAAAACTGTATACATGAGATCGAAAAGCCGCTTTTCTTCTCCAGGGCAGTAGATGCCTTTGACAAGCTGGGAAAACAGGAAAATGGCGAGGCAATTGATTTTCTGGTTTTACTCGGACCCAAAATTGTTTCGGAAGTTGTTAATGTGTTTGCAAAATATGAATCCCCAAAAAACGGGATTCACCTCATCAATCTTCTTTCCAACTTTAGTGAAGCTGCCTGCAATGAGATAAAAAAGAGAATTCATGATCCAAGGCCTTCTTATGTAAAAAATCTTGTTATCCTGACTCGAGAAATCGGCAATACCGAAATTGCGCCATACCTTGATCATTTGCTGGATCATAATGATGAAGAGATCAAGATAGAAACCCTTTCAGCTCTTTTACAATTTAATAACCCAAAAGCTGGAAAATTTCTTTGTCAGCTGCTAAGCTCAAACCAACCCGAAATCATATCCCAGGCGATTCATCTGTCCAGTCGTTATAAGGTTCAGGAAGCAGCAGAACATATCGTCAAAATGATTCGGAATCCAGCCTTATTCAGATCTGCAATACAAAAAAATGAGAATCTAATCATCGCACTTGGCAACATTGGCAATCCGGTTGTTATTCCGTTTCTGGAGAATCTTGCTAAAACCTCCTTTACTTTTTTCCCAAAAACATTGTCTAAAATGAAACAGACCATTTTTGAAACTCTTGGCCAGTATCCAGTTGAAGTAATTTCTACCTTGCTCAAAATCGGAATTCAAATGAAAGACAAAAAAATAAATGCAATCTGCCAACATTATTTTAAAAATATTCAAAACAAAAATCAATTTGAGTAGTATCATAACCCAAAATAAAAAAATGAATTACTTACCATGGCTGAATTAGAACACAAAAAAGAACTGTTACAGATTATTAAAACCTTTAATGCCGCAATCATCAGTTCACGCCTGTACTCCTTTGAACATCCCCAGGTCAAACGGTATATTGAGGAAACATTTATCGAGCTTGATCGTCTTCTTATGATTCGACAGGAGATCACCCTGATTGTCGTTGGCAATAATCTTGTTTTCCGTAATCAAACCATTCAAGGAAACGGGCCGAATATCAGACAATTTATCAATATTTTACAGGAAAAAAAAATTGACCATATTTCTTTTCTTGCAAACCTTCCGAAGCCTGGCTTATATGCGCTGATACAAGACCTCTCCTCCTCCAAAACAATTGAATTGAAAAGCACTGAACATATCAAACTGGGAAAGGTTGAGGTCAGAGTCGAGGACAATCCCTTTGCCCAGGATCAATTGTCTTCCGAAGAGTATTCGGAAAAAATGGATCAACTGCTTTCGCTTCGCGACACAACCCTCCAGGAAATTAAAGAAATATACAACGGTATTAAACAATCTAAAAAAAGGATTGATGTCCGCGGTATTGAAAATATGGTGTCGACATTTATTAAAGGGTTTGCTCATGGTATCAACCCTATCAGCATGTTGGCCACACTTAAAACAGCGGATGAGTATACCTTCACACATGTGATCAATGTCTGCATTCTCACGATGAGTCAGGCAGAATCTCTTGGCTTTTCAGGTGAAAAACTATTTCAGATCGGGGTTGCTTCGGTTATGCATGATGCTGGAAAACTATTCATACCTGAAGAGATACTGAACAAGCCAGGCATGCTGACACTTGAAGAAAGAGCGATCATTGAAACCCATACAACCAAAGGAGCCCGATACATACTTAGACTTGAAGATATTCCCCAGGTTGCTGTTTTAGGAGCTTTGGAACATCATATAAGATATGATGGAACCGGTTATCCGGCCATGCAGAAACAATGGAGCCCGAATATCGTCAGCCAGATGATTGCCATTGCTGATGTGTTTGATGCGATGAGAAGTCGAAGATCCTATAAAGAACCGAAATCTAAAGAATTGATTATCAAAATTCTACAGGAAGACAAAGGCACTGCATTTAATCCATTTCTTGTGGATAATTTTATCAAATTGATCAAGGGTTAGGCATCACATGCATAGTGGTAAGAATAGTCAAACAGAATGAATATTCAATATGATTTTTCCAATTCATCCTACTTGAATACTGCAACAATCTCATAAGACTGCTTTTGATAAAAATCATCATCAATATAAAAAGCACCCCCTTCTGAAATAAAAAAATCATTCCGATCTTTGTCAAAAACAACAGACAGAGGGCTTTCTTCACTGGAAAGCTGTCTGGCAATTTTTATCGCTTCCGCTCTTGTCATTTCATCCTGTTTATTTTTCAACATAAATACTTAAAACATTTAAAAATAACATCCGATACGGTTTTGGAATAGCAACAATAGTGCCAAAATTGATAAAAAATATGGGGGAAAGGGAAGTGCCTTCAGAGCCTGTTATTCAACTCTATGAAACGCTGAAACATCTCCTGGTAAACTATGTAGATCTTCTCACATTATGAAAAAAAGTACCCGAATAGAGGAATTCTTCGTTATGTTCTCTTTTTAATCTTTCTCAATTTGACCTGTATCCAGTCCTTGATCCGATCTATTTTATTAGGTGCCTCGAACTGGATCACACATTCAGCCTTTTTTCCAGATTTAACGCTTTCCGCTTTTATTACATAAGCACCCGGAGGTATTGTATCCCGAACAATGATCGGTTTATGATCCGCTGGATCCAGGTCGAGTTTCAATAATTCCAACATCTTTATTTCTTTGCTGATAATAACCTTAAACCCGCCTGTATCACTGACAAGCCAGGAATTGATTGGAATTGAAATTTTTTCTTTTTCAGCTCCACCTACAATGTTGACAACTACCGAGTCACCTGGATCAAACCCCAGCCCTCCGATCTCGATAGGGGTTTTTAACATTGTCGCTATCCCCAGACTGACAACATATGGTTCCACTGCAATCTGGGGGCCTGGATAGTTGGTAAAAATGCCTTCGACCTCTTTTTTCTTCGGAGCACAGCCGCAGATCATTAACATAACAATGACAAGCATCCACAACTTGAAGCTACATTTCTTCCCTGCAATATGTTGAAGTAAAGCCATTATTTCCTCCTGAGCACATGAATCTGAACTAATTCACAATTAATACGGATATATCCTTAACAGAATGAAGCACTTTCTGTGAAACACTCCCTAGAAAAAATTCCTGTATTCCGGAAAGGCCTCTCCTGCCCATAACAATAATGTTGTAACCCGCAGCGAACTCAATGATATCCCGAGCAATTCCTTTTTTCTGGATCTGTGATTCGATTACAATATTTTCCGCCCGAAAACCAGCCTGTAACAGAATCGACCGGGCTTTCTGTTGCGCCCTTTCCACAATCGTTTTTTGATGTTCCTCTATCTCAGAAAAACTTTCCTGCTGAGCCATAAAGTATGGAGTCAGCTCAGGATGGTTCATTTTAAAGGCAGAAACTGTATCCTGCAGAACGCTGAAAAGCGTAATCTGATGCCCTGGATTGAATATTTCTGCAACCTGTTCCACCGCACGCATGGCATTTTCCGAATCATCAAATGCAATTAATATTTTTTTAATTATCCCCATAAATCCTCCTTTTTTATAACCAGTTTTCAGTATGATCTGTATTTTTTCAAAACGATAGCGGTTCAACCAGCAGGTTCTGAAGTGATTATCATCAATTCCATAAAAAGTATCAAGAAATTTATTGCACACAACTCATGGAAAAAACCTGATTTCTTCGACAAATAAACAGCATAAGAAAATTCTGTAAGAAAAGAAAGTTGAAATCCATTTCTTTCAGCTTTATATAGAGACAAGAAAAATAATCAATAAAGGAATGCAAATGCATGAACTTCAAGTAACCGAAAGTATTTTAAACATCGCACTGAAATACTCTCCGGCAAATAAAATAAAAAAAATCATTGCAATCCATCTGACCATAGGAGAACTCTCTGAGCTGGAAAATGAATGGATCCAGCGATACTTCGATTACCTGAGCAAAGGAACTCTTGCCCAGGGAGCCAAACTTGTAATTGAGAGGTCGCCAATTCGGATGAAATGTGATTCCTGCAATCATGAATTTCAAATCAAAAGAGATGATATCAGAAACATTGAATGCCCTCAATGCAGCGAAAAAAAATGCACCCTTACTGCAGGGAGAGAATACCATATCAAGCACATGGAGGTGATGTAATGGAAGAAATCAGACTTATCGAAATAAAGGAAGAGATCCATACAGACAATACAATCAAAGCAAACCTGCTGAGAGAAAATCTTTCAAAATCAAAAACCTTTCTGCTGAACCTCATGTCCTCTCCTGGTGCCGGAAAAACAACCACAATTTTAAAAACAATCGAAACCATGGGAGGGAAAATCCGCACCGGTGTTATTGAGGCTGATATTGATTCCATGGTGGATGCAGAAAAAATTGCTGCAAAAGGCATTGCTGCTGTTCAACTCAGAACCGGCGGATTCTGTCATCTTGATGCATCTATGGTTGAAAAGGGGCTGGAGGGCCTGAATCTTGACAACCTGGATCTTGTTATTATCGAAAATGTGGGTAATCTTGTCTGCCCGGCTGAATTCGATACCGGAGCCATCAAAAATGTTATGATATTAAGTGTACCGGAAGGCGATGACAAGCCCCTTAAATATCCCCTGATGTTCACAGTATGTGATGTTCTGTTGATCAATAAGATCGACTATCTGTCTCTTTCCGATTTTGATGTTGCCGCAGCAAAGACCAGAGCAAGGAATCTGAACCCGAACATTGAAATTTTTCAAATCTCATCCAAAACAGGAGAGGGTATTAAGGCTTGGGCGGAATGGCTTTTAAAGGAAGTAACCGGTTTCTTGAATCAACCGTAAAACATTTTTCTTATTTGATGAGCCAATTTCAAAAGTCTGTTGTTGTAGTTCCGGCGAAAACTAGACACGCAGTGAAGCGTAGCGCTATCCAGTATTTTCGGCTCTTTTCTAGGCACCGACTTTCGCTGGTGTGACGCTTTTTAATAGTTTTGAAATTAGCTCTGATGAATAAAAACGGAATCTAAAAATCGTTTACAAATTATAAGCTGCTCAAGGATTCAGTCTGATCAAAAAGTATACCCAATTGTGAAATAGAATCTGCCTTTCTCTTCGTCTGTTTCTATCTTATCCAGTTTATACCCGTATTGTATCCCGATCGGGCAATACGGTGTAAGATATCTCAGGCTGAGGCCTATGGAGGATCGAAATGAATCCGACCCTTCGTCAATCAGAGCATCCCGTACACTGCCGATATCAAAAAATGGTGATAACTCCAGATTGAATCCAATATCAAAACGGCTTTCAAAACTTCCGACAATCTCGGTTCGCCCGCCTAGGGCATCCCCTGTTTGATCTATCCTGAGGCGGTTTTCATCATATCCCCTTACACTGGAAAGGCCTCCTAAAAAAAACAGTTGATCTTCCGATATGACGCTATTATCTCCTGAAGGAACAATATGACCGACTCGTCCCCGGGTTGCAAAAATAATCCGTTCATGGATCTGAAAATACATTCTGGCTTCATACCGGTATTTAATAAAATTATCCAAAGAATTCTCAAGGCCTTTGGAAAAATCAACTCCAATTGAAGAAAAAACTCCTTTCCGGGGCCGGATAAAGGAATCAACTGAATTGTAAACAAGAGAAGGACTTGTGACCATAATCCCCCTGGGATCATAGGCTTCTTCATCACTTTCGGAGAAAGATTCCCGGTCTCGCAGATACTGCTCTTTTCTTTCATATCCAACGACCAGATTTGTAGACAAGTTATGAGGCAACTTCCGTGTAAATGAAACCGTCAAACCATAGCTCTCTGTACCAAAGCTCTTATTCAACTCCTCCCGCTTTTCCCAGAACAGGTTTGTAACAGCCGAAATACGGGTATCCAGCAAATGGGGTTCTGCTATTCCCAGTTCACCATGGTTGCCAATTTGGCTAACCTCGAGACCAATCCACGCTTCCTTATTCAATCCAAAAAGATTCAAGTCACTCAGACGGGTTTTCAGATACAACTGCCGAGAAGTATCATAACCCATACTCGCTTGCGCTGCGTATGGTTTTTTTTCCTCAACCTCCACCAGGAAATCGACTTCCTCAGATGCCTCTTTCAATCCAATCGGTTTAACCCTTGCTGTCTTAAACGCATTGATATTTTGAATATTTCGTTGGCCTTCAATCATTTTCATCATTGAAAACGGCTTTCCTTCCTCAAGAGCAAATTCTTTTTCAACAACCTGTTTCCTTGTTCTAAAATTCCCGACCGTCAATACTTTTCCAGTGCTAACAAAAATTCCTTGAGAAATTTTATAGGTAATGTGCGCCTCCTCTTTTTGTCTATCTATGATCTTTTCCCCCTGAATCTTAACATGAGGATAACCCATTTCCGAGATATGCATCGAAAGCTTGTTTTGATCGTTTTCAAGCATATATTCTCTAAAAGGATCGCTGGGTTTCATCACAAGTATTTTCATAGCCTGATCTTCTGACAAGCAAGATAAGCCAATGAATTTTATGGATGAAACAAGAATTTTCTGCCCTTCATGAATTCTCAAACAGATATCTGCATATTTTTCCTTGTGATCCTGGCTGTTAGTCCAGACAATTTCTTCATCAACCTTCGCATCAAGATATCCCTCTCTCAAATACAGAGTCATCACGCCCTGGATATCATCATCCAATACCTGTTTATTGAATTCACCGGTTGTCAGCAGTCCCTGCGTATTGGTTATAATCTGCTTTCGGATTTCATCCTCTGCAATAGATTCGTTCCCGATAACTTTCAAATCCGTAACAATGGACCTTGCTCCTTCTTCAATGGTGAAGCAGATTCTGCGAAGATCCTCTCCATCGATATTTTCCAGTATGATTTCCGAATTTACCTGGCAATCCATATACCCTTTTTTATCATATCGATCACGGATCATTCGAGCTGTTTTTCGAATCCAAAAATTATTTGCTACACCCTCTCTGAACAACTGCAAATCCCCTTTTAAAGTCCAATCCCAAAACTGATCATTTCCCTTGAATTGAATTTCATATAAAGGGCCTTCTGATATCTGTAATACGATCCGAACCTTTTGAGTAAGATCATCCTTTACCACAACGGGAGTGATGGCCGCTTCCGGGTGATAATTATTTCGATAAAAGGATAATAGTGTTTTCACATCCTCATCCAACTCTTTCTTCTGATAGCGACTCATGCTTCCAGGCAGAAAAGAGGCTTTCCAGGTTTGCAACCGCATCTTGAGACGAGTACCTGAAAATGATCGGTTTCCCTGAAGCTCTACATCCTCTATCTTGAAAAAATCACCTTTGCGCAAATCCACATGAAGCACATAATGGCCATTATCCTTATCCTGTATTGATTGAATTGTAACTTCCGGCGAAGTATATCCCTGATCTTTCAGTAACTGGACAATCGATTCACATTGTTCCGGAAGCTTTTCCTTCTGAAACGCATCCCCCGTATCAACGGTCATGTTGTTGAGAACCTCGCGTTCGAATAAAGGAAAATTTCCTGCGATTTTGATATCCTGTATCCGGGATATGATTTTCAATTGAAAGTGAATATCCAGATCTCCAGCAGCATTTTTCCTTGTTTGAACTTCCTCAACAACAAACAATCCAGTGGATTTCAGATCGTTAATCGCCTGATCGATTTTCTGAGATGAAAATATTGTCCCCCTTTTCATCTGAATCCGGTTTTTCGCAATCTTCTTCCAGCTATCCGGATCGCTGATAGATCCCAGGATTTCAAAATATATTTCCCCAACCCGTGATCCTTCCTCTTGAATCCAATATCGATCATCTGAATATGTATGACCGGCACAAAAAAAAACAATCCCGATACACAGCCATAACAACCTGTTTATGAAAAAAAACTTGTATTTTACGGGCTGGCTCATATTTTATCGAAACTCCATCCGATACTGCAACTCACCACCATAATCGCCCTCAGAGTCCTGATATGCTTCCAGCATGACATTTTCAAAAAAACGGTATTCAGTTATCGCCTTCTGAACGACCTTGCTGTTCATTGTTTCGATACCGTATTTGACCATGATCTGACGAGAAAGCTCCTTTCCGACTTCTACCTTCACCTGACTGAGATTGGGATCCGTTGCACTTTTCTGATATTCCATCTCCACAGAATCCAATCCTGTCTCCTCCTTGACATTTTCCTGAAGTTGGTTCGCCAGCAGCCCTGCAAGAATACCGGCAGGAGAAGAAGTTTGTCCTTCCTCACCTTCAACAAACTCCGGAACGGTTTTTCCAAATACAAGCAGGGAAAGAATATCCCCATCCTGAAGAGTGGGCTCCGATTGTAATATGATTTTCAGATTCTCAGGCACCCCGATTATTGAAAGAAATATTTTCCATTCCCGGATTTGTGTATTACCTTCCAGTTCTATCCGGGGTTCAATCTCATAAGGGTTTATAAAATCAATCAACCCTCTTGTTACCTCAAAGGACTTGCCCTGATAGGTGATCACTCCCGACTCCACTACTGCACGGCCTGTAAACACAGGTTGACTTAAATTCCCTTGAATATGAATATCCGGTTTCAACGCAATGATGGCGATATTGTTATCTACCATAAAAGGATTTCTGTTTTTGATATCAATATCCAGTTCAATCCTGTCCAGAAACGAAGCTGTTGTTTTCCGGTCATATTCTTGCTTATGTTTCCGGGATCTCCCGGGTACCATGTTGAGTGGATTCAGATCAACATCCCTTGAGTATTCACCCTCCAGGATGATCAAATCTCCGGATAACTCCGTTCTCTTCTGATCTCCTTTGAGCTGAAGTTCTGCATTCATCAGTGCTTCCAGATTCGGCATATGAAATGGAAGGAAATGGCCATTCAGCGTAAGATTCGTCATCAGATCCGGATAATTGTTCAAGCCGATGGAACCATTCAGCGTAGCCTTGCCGGACTCAAAACGACCGCAAATATCTTTTAGTCTGATCATTTCCGGCGTGACGATGATAAATCCATCCATTTCACGAATCTGTTCAGAAAAGTACGGAAGCCGGCCCTGGACTTTCTGAATTTCAATGTCTGACCGGAATCGGGGTTGATCCCATACCCCGGTAATTGATGCATCTACAAGAAAAACTCCTTTTACATCAGATATCTCTTCGGAAATAAGTTCAACCATCTTCGCCGGCAGCTTTCCTGAAAAAACAGCATCGATCGATCCGTTAAAATCCGCTTTTCCACTGAAATCTAAAAAACCATCTTCGATAAAAAACAGACGAGTATCCGGAATAATTAGTCTTCCATTATCCAGACCAACTAAAAGATTTCCCGTATGGAGTAGTTTTTTTCCCTCCCAAATAATCTCCAGATCCGAAAAATCGGCCCTCATGATAATCTCTTCTAATGAATGATAGCTTCCTGAGATATTGAATCTCGCCCCGATAAAGCCGGATAAGCCATTCAGACCGGCATTAATAAACCAGGGTTCCAGCTGAACTTCATTGAATTGAGCAAAAGCGTTCAGCTCCTTTGTTCTTACATTCACTTCTGCCTTGATCGCTGTTTTTTGATCTGACTGGAGACTTAGTTTCCCGTCTGCCAACTCTATTTTTGCAACCAGCGGTTCGAGCGGATTTTTATTCAATTGCAGAGATGTAAAACCAATTTCCCCGGAACACTCTGGATTTTCAAAACTGCCTGTACCTTTGATTGCAAAATTGAACTGTGCTTTTCCCCAGTCTCTGAAGGACAGGATGTCGATATGGTTCAATGAAATCCCTTTTGTAAAAGCTTGAAGGCCATACCGCCTCTGAGATAAAGAAGCCCACCCATCCAACTGGATTTCTTCTCCTTCCGGAAACGCTATCCGGCTTTTATCCATATAGATTCTTTGCTTATCCGCATGCATCTTTACATTGACTGATTTTACTTTTTGCCCGTATATATCAATGTTCTGTCCCGCTATGAATGCACTCCCTTCCGGATGGATCATATTGCCGGATATTGACCCATTGATTGCATAACTGCCGTTCAGTTGTGGCAGAAAATCTTCTGAAAATATTTTTTCACCTTGGATTTCTGCTTCAATCTGAAATTCTTCCAACAATCGATTGGACTCCAGCATTTTGATAGCCCCGGACAGATCCAGTTCGGATTGAAAATTCTGGAGTTGAGCCGCATCAATAGAAAGAATCCCCCTGAAAAACAGATAATCCAGCGATAGGTTCCCTATGCAAACATCCTGGTATTGGAGATCCTTTCCTTTTAAAAATCCTGTCACAACCATATCTTCCAGTTTTCCGGACAGGGTTGCGCCCAAATTCAAATCACCCTCAAGGTCTTCAATGGATTGTATGAAAAAACCACTTACCGGAAAACTCATTGCAGAAGAGAGAGACGCTTCCACCTCTCCGGAAAAAAAATCGATTTTGCCATTTCCGGATAATTGATTCTCACCCTTGCTGATTGTAAAATCCGGAATGATAATATGATGCTTGTTATACTTTATGATTGCGGAAAGAAGTGTATCCGATATTTCAAGGATGTTTTCCTTCCGTAAATTTTCAATAAAAGACTCCAGTGAAATTGTTCCGGAGCGTCTTGTTGATGAAAAGCCCTTGCCAGTTATCTCAAACCCGGACCGAAAAATCCCTGATGTCCCGTTTAAAAAACTCAACTGTGCCCTGGTACGGGCAGGATGAAATGAACCTGCAAAGCGGTAATCAACTTCATCGACATCAACGAAATCGGTTAAAAATCCTCTGGGAAATGCCTTTTGTACATTCATATCCCCATTTGCATTCAAACTTCCAAAAGGCAAAATCAGTGATGCCTTTTCAATCGTAACCGTTCCATTATCCATATGACAAAAGAGTTCTGCCTGATCAACCCGGGTTCCCATTATATCTCCATCCAGACATCTTGCCACTATGTCAATATCCGGATTTGCCAGGGAACCCTTTATGGAGCCTTTCACGGCAATGATTCCATGGACTTCATCATATAATAAAAAAGATCTCAAAATGTCATTGATTTCTCCATCGATCTCGATTTCCAGCTCAGGCTGGAATTGATGAAAAAGCTCTGTAATACTTCCACTTGCTTTTACGTGGCTTCCATTTTTGGTTATCAGGTTTATTAAAAGCGGTGACAATTGATTGTGAGAAAGTCTGGTTTTCAAGCGGACCGAATCAAGCTGAGATCGAATGCTTTCCAAAAAGATCTCTCCTCCGGAAAGTTCAATAGAAAGCACAGCCTCTTGTTTCAGCAGATCGGCTTTTTCTACTTCTATCCCTATTTCCGGCAATATTATCCGTGTATTGGAACTGGAGTGGTATTGCAGTTCTCCTCCTTGCAGTACGGCGTTCTCAATTTTCACATTCAGAGGAAAGCCCGGTACTGACGTTCCTTTAGAGGATTCTTCATTTTTAACCAAACTCTTGATCAGGTTCAGTTTGCCGGTCTCATCTTCATGCAGTTGTACTTTTAGATTATTGAATACAACTGTCTCAAAATTCAGAACTCCAATTAGAATATCTGTCCAGGATATCTTCAAGAAAAGATGCGGCAACAAAATAACATCTATCCCATCCATATCCTTCAACCGTAAATTCTCCATTTCGATCGTTCCTGAAAAAATGGAAATCTTATGTTTTTTCCATATTACAGTACCTGGAATCCCCTTATTAATTTCAGACTGAATCATTTGTCCGGCATAATCTGTATGAAAAAAATAATAAGCCGCAAAAAGAGAAAAGAATAATAAACTCCCCGACAGGATACAGCCAACCAATATGGTTTTCACCAATTTTCTCAAAATAAACCTGCCGTTATGCATGCACGATTGAAAGATTGCCCGATAAATTGAACTTCTTTATTCTACATTAAAACATCTGTAAAAAAAACGCCTCAATTTTGATATATACCATAAATGTTTCAAATACTATATATTGATAAAAATAATTGACATGAAACAATATATTGTGATATCGCCTCTATCAAAATAATCATCAATGAGGTGCAACATGGTCACTGCAGACGAACTCAGGGTCTTGAATCACATCATCGAGGATATGGAAGATCATCCGGAATGCATTCAGCTTTCTCCGGTAGAGATGGATAAAATACTGGAAGAGTATGATCAAATCAGCATCCGGGAACGATACTTTTACAATGTGCCTAAATTGTAATTGAAAAATTTTTAATGTGCCGGTTTTTTATTTTGTTTCCAAGCAGCTGAAAATATCTTTCAGGTAAGCAAGGCTAAGCCAAAGATCCTTCTCCTCGTGGGGCTCCAATGTAATGATTGGTAGTGTTTTTCTTTTTCTTAAAAAAACCGTTAACGGAGAAAAATCAATCCCTCCCTTTCCCATTGGAAGATGTTCATCTCTTTCACCATGATTGTCATGTAAATGAAGCTGGCCCACATAGGGTCCGAGAACATTCACCCAGGATGAAAACGGGGTCCTGCTAAAAACAGCCTGATGGCCCATATCCAGACAAAAACCAACCCGATATTGTTTCAACCTTTCAAAAAAAGGCAACATTTCATCTGGCAATTGCTCGTAAACATTCTCAAGCATGAGTATAGAACCGGCCTTCTGGAGCGCTTCACCAAACCATTTCCACATTTCCATACTTTGCTCAAACCAGGACTCCTTGAGATACCCATATCGATCTTCCTCATATCCCAAATGACAGACCACTGATTTTGGTTTGAGTATCGGAACAAGCTTCAAGACCTGTTCAAAACGATGACGGGTGATTCCCCGTATCCCTGGATCAGGCGAACCAGGAGACAAATCCAGAAATGGGCCATGAACTGTTATGGACCGTTTGTTCCGGTGAAATGGAAGGACAATCTCCTTTATCTCCGAAATGGAAAAATTTTCCAATGCATCGGCATCAAGACCGATTTCCGGATTCAATCCAATTTTAATAAAAAGATCAGAATAGGTTTCATGCAACATTCTGAAGGGAACATTTACCTGCACAGCTTCAATTATTTTTTGATCAATGTCCATTCCATGGATTCCCATATCAAAAAAAATTATCCTCAGTGCTCATAAAACAGCATCCATTTTTTCACGATACGGTTTAACAACGCCACAAATAAGTCAAGAGATAAATCCATGAAATTATCAATGCTGCTATTAAATGCAGTCTTCAATCTTCTGCAATCTTA
>CAYTGW010000022.1:11766-29889 GCA_964437395.1 uncultured Desulfocicer sp. | reverse complement strand
TGCCGGCATAATGTTTTAATGGATCGGTCAGGGTAGTTTTTTTTCAGGTGCAACATCAGATGAAAGCCCTGGTTGTATACCAGTTCATTTTCTCTGGAGGTGCCTTCGAAGCGCTCCATCTGATCCAGGGTCAGCAATTTTCCATTCAGAAATGCATCCTGCAGAAGCATCTCCCGATACAGGTCAAAAGAATCGGATTTCATTTGATGTGAGGCCATCTGTGCAATGCCCTCCGTAAACCATGATGGAAGGCGGTTATGTCGGTAATGGATATTGAATTCCCCTTCCTGCCCCTTTCCATCGGAGTTCAGGCCCAGTCCAAGAGAGAATAGGATCGGCAATTGCATTATCCGGAGCGAATATGCATGGCCGAGCTCATGAGCCAGGACATTTTTAAGCCATCCAGAATCTCCCCGCCACAATTGATCGGTTTTCCGGCAGTCAATGATGACCAAGGGTATATCGCGATAGGATTCTCCCTGCGAATCATCATGGTGATCCTGAAGAACAATTGCTATCCTGGTTTTGACAATTTCTTCATCAAAATAGTCTGCAAATGTTGTTGCGATCTGTTCCGCAATCACCTTCACTTCAGATAGAAGGTGGTGTGTTTTTTCATTGGTTGAGATTAAAAAATGTTCGGTTTCCGTATGTTGCCATTGATTGGATGGGTAGCCCCAGGCAATACCCGGTAAAAAAAAAATAATGAATAACAGAAAAATGTTTCGTCTATGCACAGGGAAAGTTAAGATATATGCTCCTTGCCAGGTTCTGGGCCTGAGGTCTGAAGGGAATTCTGACTGCTTTATCATTGTTGAAGGAAAAGTCAATGTTCTATCCGGATGTCTATTATGGATCAGACGGGTTCCTCCCATGGCATTATATTCCTGAAAACCCATACCCTGGCTTTGTCAGTATCTTAAATTCAATACAATCCTTCCATGACAATGATAAATTTTACATTGCCAAAGAACCGGCAGGCTGTTGAATATTTGACAGATGGTACACGGGAGTTTCGTATGCTATTATATTGAAATAATTTGGCATCGATTGCCTTTAAGTGCTTGGCATGATTGGTGCAATATTTCTATGGTGGTTGCATCCCTAACAATATTTATAAAAAACCCCAAAAAGTTCCATAAGAAAAAAGCGTATAATTGCCGGTAACGCCCTTGTAAAGATGGTGGTCTTGTATGACTGCATTCATTTCTTGGACCGGCAAAGAGACTTTCCTTACAGAAAAAAGCAGGTAAACAAAAGTTCATGAAACAAGGAGGCTGAAAATGGTAAAGGTTCGGAAGGGTCATTTTGAAAACAAAAAAAAGATCTCCCAGATATTTGAAGATGCCGTGAATGAATCAGATGATGAAAAAGACATATGTCGGTCAGCACTTGGTGTGGATATCGGAACCTCAAAAACGGTTTTCGCAAAAAATGGGAATGGAAATGGCGGCAAAGATTATTTTTCTCAGCGTAATGCGTTCATTGAGGTCGAATACTCAAAATTTACGGAAAAGATATTGCAGCAGAATGATATCTGTCATTATCGACTCAAGGATTCAATCGTTGTTTATGGGGATGGCGCAGAAATTTTTGCCAATACACTAAATAAAGAGACAAGGCGTCCGTTGAAAAATGGTCTTCTGAACGCCAACGAAGTAAATGCCGTTGAGATTATTAAAGGGATTCTGGATGATCTGGTCCCGGATCCGGAAGAAAAAAATGCTCCGCTTTGTTTTTCTATTCCTGCGGCACCCAAAAAAGCAGAGAGTGATATCATTTACCATGAAGCCATTATAAAACGATTGTTGGATGACAAAGGTTTTAAATCAAAAAGTATCAATGAGGGCATGGCAGTAGTTTTTTCAGAGCTTGAAAAAGAAAACTTTACCGGATTTGGCATCAGTGCTGGTGGCGGTATGTGCAATGTCTGCCTGTCCTTTCTTTCCATACCGCACATCTCCTTCAGCATCAGCAAAGGGGGTGATTATATTGATGAGGCAGTATCTTCTGTTACACGGGAAGTCAGCACCCGGGTTCGATCCATCAAGGAAAACAAGTTGAATCTCTTGAATACGCCGGAAAATGAGATAGAGGATGCGCTTCATATTTATTATGATGACTTAATTCGTGAACTGGTTATGGCCATGAAAAAAAGTATCGAAGAAACCTCCAGAATTCCCAGGTTAAGTTCACCGCTTCCCATTGTGTTAAGCGGAGGAACCGCGAAACCGAAAGGGTTTAAAGAGCGGTTTGAAAAATTCCTCAGTCAGGTTGAATTCCCTGTTGAGATCAGTGAAATCAGAATGGCCAAGGATCCATTGAATGCAACAGCCAATGGTGCCCTTATCGCGGCAATGTATCAAGGTTGATTGAATTTGATGTCATGCAGTCTTCTGAGCCCAAAGAGCTGCCACCTGAAAGCTATCGAAAAAAAATTGAGGCAGTGGCTTGTTCAATTTCAGACCCGGTTCAGAAACTCCGATTTTTAAAACGAGCCATTGATGAATATCCGGAGGAAAGCGGGTCTGAAAGAGAAGAACTATCATCTGATACATCAAACAATTTCTCAGAGAGACAGAAGAAGGATGAGTATCGTGGAGAGAATGCAGTAAAGTACTTGAAAACAGTCCACAAGGTTCCGGAAACGAGTATCGGAAGATTCCGGGGTTCCGTCTATTTTATGGGTCTGGGGTTATTCCTGATTTTCTTATTCGGTGGCGGGATGCTGGTATTTCCCTTCAAGGGAGCGTACAACAATCATCAGAAGGAGTACTTTCAACACATAAAAGAGCCCCAGGTATCCCATGCGGTTCACTATCCGGCATTCATGCAGGTGAAGGAAGCAGAATCATTTCCACCTGTTGAAAAAAAGGATCTGTCTCGGGAAATTCCAAAATACTTGGACAAGTTGATCTGGATGGTCGAGAAATCGGATGATTCAGAGTATTACAGCAATCGATTAAAAATCAATACAACACAGACCATAGAAAATATTCCAAGGGGTTATTATCTGTTTCAAAAAGGAGATGGAAAACTCTTACAGCCGGGAGTTTTTACAAACCAGATAAAAGGTATTCTCTATCACGCATCGGAAAGTGATATTTTTGCCTACCGTCCTGAAATGACACAATCCATAAAGGAATACAGTCGACTGTTAATCCGGTATCTGAATAAGAAAAAAGCCTATCACTATTTTATTGACCGTTTTGGAAAAATCTATCGGCTTATCCCGGAAGATCATGCGGCATTTCATAGTGGAAATTCTATTTGGGCAGATGATGAATTTTTATATCTTGATCTGAACCATGCATTTATCGGAATCTGTTTTGAAGGCAAGGATTTTGAGGCCATTAAGCCTACCGATGCCTCTGTGCGACATGAAAACCAGCCGGCAATTGTTCCGATGGAGCGATCTTCCATAAACGAGGCTCAACTAATATCCGGAAAGGAATTGACAGATTGGCTTCGAGTGAAATATAAAATATCACAGAACAATTGCGTCCCGCATGGGCTGGCATCTGTTAATCCATATGACCGGTTGATTGGTCATCATCTTGATCTGTCACATGGATTCCCTTTTGACTTTTTTGAGATCCGTAATAAATATGAAGAACCGATACCGGCCATAACTGAATTCGGCTTTACATATGACAATTATTTTGTTGAGATTTTTCAAGGAAAATTATGGTCGGGAATAGCGTCATCTGAAAAAATTATCACCATGCGTGCCAAAGGAAAAGGCATAAGTGTTATAGAATACCGAAAATTATTGAATGGGAAATTCAAACAGATTTTTACATGGATGAAAGATAAAACAACTGTGAGAAATCAGGGTTTGTCAACAGGAGATCAATCAGGAATTTAGTCAGATACTTTTGGGGCGAAAAAAACAACGAATCGATTCTATCAAACAGGTACCACTATGGCTCATTACATACTGAAAAGCAAGGCCGGTAAATTTGGAATAGGTGCAGTTGTCGTTTTTATTTTCATTATTGGAGTGTTGTGGATCAATGGGAAACAAAAGCTTACGGAACCCGAGACCCTTGAAACGGTTGCCATAAAAATACCCAAATCTGAAATCCCCTCACCGGATTATTCCATATCCGTGGAAGAGAAGTCTAAAATACAGTCTGAGCCCCCAGGTGATGCAGGAATGGCAATCGATTCTCCCGTGACAGTCAGCGAGGTGGAAGGAAAATCTGAAGAGGGAGGCGTCACCGCCGAATCGGATTCATCTAAAAATGCAATCGGAGAGGATCCTATCCTTGAAAAAGATGGAAAGGTGATTCAAACCAAGACAGCGGGTTATCGTGAAGAAAATCTTCCTGTTGTCCCGCAGGAGCAGATCGTGGCAGAACAGTCTGCACCAACCAGAGAGCCTGAAAAGGATGTTCCGGTACAGCAAACAGATTTTGAAGCAAAGAAGAGCCTTCAGCCCATAGCAAATCAGAAGAAGGAAGATACAACCATCCCCAAGCTGGTATTTTCAGATACCGATCATCAGGAATTGATTTTACAGGATATCCGGCTGTCTGAGAACATGAAAGGAAAATTGTTGGAAGTCTGGGCCAACAGAACAATTCCGAAACAAAAGTATTTTGTTCTCAGCACACCCCCCAGACTTGTGATTGACCTGCCTGGAAAATGGCAGAAGCCTTCTTTTCAATTGAAAACAGTCAGCAGTGATCTGGTCTCAAAAATCAGGATCTGGAGACATGAGAGAAAACTCAGGATCGTGTGTGATTTGCTTTCGGACAAAGTTATCAAACCGGTTGTTACTCCAAGCCCGAATGGGGTTGAGTTTTTATTGATAACAGAGTAGAAGCGGACACCCGAACAGATTACAATTTACTGGGCCAGAAGCAGTTGTTTTGCAATTCTGGCTTCTGCTGATTCCGGATACTGTGTACAGACAAGTGTCAGGCATTTTTTCCACTTGGCAAGGTTCCCTTTATTTTTTTCCGCATTGGCCAGTTTCAGAAGTCCTTCCGGAATCCCTGGTTGTAAGGGTTTTTTCTGTACAAGCATCTGAAAAATTTTTTCAGAAAGTCCGGTTTCTCCAATTCCTGAGAATGCTGAACCCAGACGGGTATACAGATCGGGTGCAAGCCTGGGTGACGCTGTCAGGCCGCTGTATTCTCTATAGACATCATATGCCTTTTTGTGATCCTCGCGTTGACGGCAATAACAAGAAAGCAGCCGGCTCGCTGTGTGATGAAATGCTTGAGTTTGAGGTGTAAGTTTTTCAACGTTAAAAAGATGGATAAGCGCAGCTTTATTTTCAGGCTCTTTTGTCAATATTTTCATCAGACAGGAACGAGCTTCTTTAATTTCCAGTTTTCCAATACATTGAAGCGCATGTTCAAGCAGAGGAGAGATTTCATCTTTTGGCTCCTCTGTGAATGCCTCTGCATCATGGAGCTTAAAAAATTTCAGGTCAAGATAACCCATCAATGCTCCGCTTAAAAGACCTCCAATATGAGCAACATAGGCAACATTGCTCTGTTCAATGGAAAAGAGCTGGAAAAATTCGTTCCCAATCCAGATGGGAAATAGAATGATTGCAGGAAATTTGAGATAATTAAAGTAAAAACCAAGTGAGTAGAATACCTTGATTTTTTTTCTGCCGTAAACGGTCGTGAATGCACCCATGAATCCGGCAATGGCCCCTGAGGCTCCAACAAGTGGAACCATGCTGTCCATGTAAACAACCCAGAACAGCAGGACAGAAAAGAGACCGGTGATAAGATAGGCGGCAAGGCAGAAAAGACGGCCGCACCCCATTTCCAGCATGCATCCCACAAGCCACAGAAAAATCATGTTTCCGAACAGATGAGCAAACCCGCCATGAAGAAACATATACGTAAAGGCTGTTGTAATATCTGCCTGTGCGGGTTTGAAACCGTAATTGAAGAAAGTAACGTCAGCCAGAAGTTTTTGATTTTTTAATTTTAATTTCTTCCATTTTTCAAAAATTGGATCAGTTCGGGTGATGATCTGTTCTGCATCAAGCTTTTTCTGAAAGTCTGAATCCTTTGCCATTGCCTCATAATAACGAACCCGTGTTTCATCACTGAAATTATTCTGAATTTGATCTGCCGGGAGTATCTCGGAAGTTTTGTATTCCACATATGCAGATACTTCAATATCAGCAAGGCCGGATTTGTAGTACTGTTCATGCGCCAGAAGGTACTTGCTGTTGTCATCCAGTTGAAAGAGAAGAAAGATCATACAGTTGATGACAATTAAAGCAATGGTGACAACCGGTGGATTTTTCCAGCTTATTTTACCGGTGATCGGAACAACAAGCATTTGTAAATCCTTTTGTTTTACAGAATAATGAACAGGGTATCTGTCTGTTTGATAATCCGGACTTCAGGTTGTAACAGTTTCCCCGTGCTGGATGTCCATTATGGGACATCCGGTTTTATGTCTGGCAAATCGGGTTATTTTCTTTTTTCGATCGGGGCATAGTCTGTTCTGGTCTTGCCGATATAGACCTGGCGCGGCCGGCTGATTTTCCAGTCCGGATCATCCAGGCTTTCTTTCCATTGGGAGATCCACCCCGGAAGCCTTCCGATCGCAAACATAACAGTAAACATGTTTGTTGGTATTCCCATGGCGCGAAGAACAATGCCGCTATAAAAATCCACATTGGGATACAGGTGATGATCGATAAAGTACTTATCTTTCAACGCAACTTCTTCCAGTTTTCTGGCGATATCCAGGAGCGGGTCAGACGTGGTCAGCCTGGAGAGAACGATATCACAAATCTCTTTCATGATTTTTGCTCTGGGGTCATATGTTTTATATACCCGATGTCCGAAACCCATCAATCGGAACGGATCGTTTTTATCTTTTGCTTTTTTGACCGCCTTGCTGTGATCTCCGCCATTGTTTTTAATCTCTTCCAGCATGGCAATAACCGCCTGGTTTGCACCACCGTGGAGCGGCCCCCAGAGTGCTGCGATCCCTGCGGAAATGGCAGCATATAAATTTACCTGTCCGCTTCCAACTACCCGAACAGTCGCGGTTGAACAGTTCTGCTCATGATCTGCATGGAGTATCCAGAAGATGTTTAATGCCTTGACCAGTTCCTCGTCAACTTCATAGGAACGAACCGGACTGTCAAACATCATGTTTAAAAAATTTGCACAATAGGTGTAATCCTGTCTTGGATATACAACCTTGTGACCCCGGGATATCTTATAGGACATGGCTGCCATGGTCCTAACCTTTGAGACAAGTCTCAAAAAAGTTTTGTTGATAGATTCTTCGGTGTTTGTGAGTTCCGGATAAAAGCTTCGCAGCGTATTGACCATGGCAGAAAGAATCCCCATGGGGTGGGATGCCCTTGGATAGCTTTTAAAGAAATCCTGCATATCTTCGTGAACCACGGAATAATCATTCAATTGTACCCGTATCTGGTTCAGCTCCGTCCAGTTTGGAAGTTCTCCGTTCATCAGCAGATAGGCAGTTTCCACAAAGGTTGAATTTTCAGCAAGCTGCTCAATGGGTATGCCTCGATATCGCAATATCCCTTTTTCCCCATCCATGAAAGTGATGGCGCTTTTACAGCTTCCGGTACTTCCAAAACCAGGGTCATAGGTTATGTATCCGGTTTCCTGCCTCAGTTTTCGGATATCAATCGCTTTTTCTCCCTCTGTTCCAATGATCACCGGTAATTCATATTTTTTCCCGTCTAGAATTATTGTAGCTGTTTCATTCATTGTTTACCCTCATTAAAATATTAATCTTCTTAAAAGGAACAAACATTGTTTGTTTTTTTTTGCGGATAATGATAGGTCGAAAAGCAGATCTGAATCATATCTTTATTATCCGTTTGTCCAAAAAAATCTGAAAAAGAATGTAAACATACATAAACATTTTTTATTGGTCAAGATCTGGCTGAAAAAATGAAAAATATGCGTCTGTTATTTCATGCCTCTTCAGGTTTACAAGGTATCAAAATCTATGATAAGACTCGAAAATACAGGTATCTCTGAAAAGTTCATAAACAGGGTACCCCGCTTCATTGAATGAAAAGGAGGTTGCAGAATGTCCTTTGCCGAAAATTTATGTAAAAAAATCGAAATCAATATAATTGCCCGGAAGGTGCTTTCGACTGTTGGACCGGTAGGCGGTTTGCTGAAAGTGGACAAGGCCGCAATGAGCAACCTGCTTGTGCTGGCCCGGTACACAGAACAGGAGAAGCGTCAGCTTCTTTTGTTTTCAAAAAAAATGGAAAATGGCCAGGATCGGATATTGGTGCTGGACAATGATCTGAACATTTACCACACCACACTGGAGGATGTGCTGTTGCGAAAAAATCCAACCGTGAAGGAGATGATCAGCATTCGAAATGCAATCAAAATACTCAATGACAAGGATGTGGTGGTCAGTAAAAAGGAAATCTCGGTTCAGGATGTTGAAAAAGAAGCAATTTCTTTTCTGGATCTTTCCTTTTCACAGCAGGATATTGAGGAAATTGAATCAGCAGGCAGGTCAGCGTTGGTAAAAGGAGACGCCAAGGGAATCAAGCAGGGTATTGATCTTTTCTCAGAAATATTGGGCTATCAGGATGCACCCGGATGGTTTCGGCTGGGTGGATATACTGTCCGGGTTGGTGTAACAACAAATCAGAATCGTTCTATTGTTTTTGGACCCATTCTGATTTACAACCTTCAGGAGAATCACATTTCTCTTGTGAATGATCGAATAGAATCCCATGAAAAAGAGAAAATTGAATCGATCAGGCTGGTTGCACTGGGGCAGGAAAAAGCAGATATGGAAGGAGTCGAGGTTTTTGAGTTTTTAAAAAAAGAGGTTATCTTTCATCACCTGAATCCACCCGTTCAGGGGTCTGCTTAGAAGCGTATAATAACCAAGACCTTGTCTTGGTTGCTTTCTGTTGATTGAATAAATATGCAAAGTGAATATTGAAAAGGAGTTGCTATGAAAAAGTTTTTACTTCTAATTTTGTTTGGTTTTTTTCTGATATTACCTGTATCTACGTTTGCACTGCCCGGGATTGATGTGGAGGTGGCTGTTGGAGGATGGGCCCAAACCCCATCCGGTGATCTGTCCTATGTAACAGGTGTTCCGGGGATCGATGATACACTGGATCTTGAAACCGATCTGGGGTTTGATGATCAGACCCGGATTATCGGGCGTGTCAAAATTGATCTTCCTGTTGTTCCGAATATATATCTTGTTGCTGCTCCCATGGAGTTTGATGGCTCGAAAACTGTGGATACTAGTTTTACATTTGGCAATGAAACTTTTACTGCCGGTACGACAATATCATCCAGGTTGACACTGAATCAGTATGATGTGGGCCTGAATTATGGAATTCCCTTTTTAAAAACAGCCACCAGTGACAAACTGGGGGTTGATTTGGGTGTGAATGCCAGGATCATGCAAATCAAGGCCGAGATTACCGGGCAGTCTGCGGGAGGTGCAGATGCTGTTTCTGCGGAGAAAAGCATTACCGTTCCTGTCCCTATGGTTTATCTGGCAGTTCAGTTTAAACCGGTTGAGATCCTTGCGCTTGAAGCAGAGGCACGAGGGCTTTCAGTTGGGGATAATAAAATATTCAGCATTGTTGGCCGGGCAAAGGCAAAAGTTTTCGGGCCGGCTTTTGTTGCCGGCGGATACCGGTATGATGCCATTGATATTGATGAAGAGGTGCGGTGGATGTATCTTTCAGCGGACCTTTTCTGGAAGCCGGGGTGACATTTTAGCCTGGATTGTAAACCTTTGTCCGATAGGACGATTTTAGCAGATCAAGCGAACAGGAAGCGGAAAAGGTATGGTTGTTCATCAGATCAAGGTAGGGAAGATGGCTGTGTTTTGTTACCTGATCGGGGATGAGGATTCCAAAACCTGTGCCCTGGTTGATCCAGCATTTGAAACCGAAAAAGTTTTGATGAAGGCAGAGAAAGAGGGATATCAGGTAACCCATGTAATCAATACCCATGGCCATTCTGATCACACTTCCGGGAATGCAGATATCATTCATCACACTCGCGCGGATCTGCTCATCCATAAATTGGATTCTGTAAGATTGACGAAAGTGCTGCATAAGGCTTTTTCAAGGATGCTAGGGGGCAAAGGATCACCACCTCCAGACAGATTGCTTGAACAGGGAGATGTGGTGGAAATCGGAAGCACCACTCTCACGGTAATTCACACTCCAGGACATACGCCCGGGTCAATCTGCCTGTATTCACCCGGGCATATTTTAACAGGGGATACACTTTTTGTGGGGGCTGTAGGAAGGACAGATCTTCCCGGAGGATCGCATCGTCAACTGGTCAGTTCGATCCGGAAGAATATCTATTCCCTGCCGGGCGATACCATCATGTGGCCGGGACATGATTATGGCTCTTCATCAAGATCTACGATTTTACATGAACAAAGAACAAATCCATATACCTGATCTCCGAAATCGGATCTATTTGGGCCCAGGTATGTTATAGGTCGTGCATGAGCCGCCCGAGCAAGTTCTTGTTTGAGCATGTGAGCTTTTATCCGGTGAACTTCCTCCCCCACCGGGCATGCTGTAATTTGTCGTGCTGAGTACCCGCTCAAAGTCCTCAGAACCGCATTTGGGGCACTGCGGTTTGCTTTTTTCATCATCTCCCATCACAAGCAGTTCAAAAAATTCTTCACATTTCGAACATTTAAATTCAAAAATCGGCATACTTTTTATCCTCCATGAAAAACAGTCCGGACAGTTTTAATTCATCACTATGTGCATTATAAACCGATTGTCAAGATTCCTTGATTTTACCGAGTTGACCACATGCTGCCATCACATCCTGGCCCTTTGGACTGCGTTTGCGAATAAAAACTCCGCTTTCGGCAAGCCAGTTGCAGAATTGCAGTACCTTCTCTTCTGAAGGGGATTCAAAGGGTGATGCAGAACGGGGGTTATAGGGAATTACATTGATTTTTGACGGTATTGGTTTTACATATTCAGCTAGTTCAAGCGCATCTTCATATGTGTCATTTATATTTTGAATCAGAACATAGGTGATAAAAATGGTTTCTTTTTTTGAAAAAGGGTAATGAATGAGTGTATGACGAAGTGTTTTCATGGAGGATATTTTACGAGACGGCATGATTTGGGTACGAACCCGGTCATTTGAGGCATTCAACGATATCGACAGTCTGAGCCCTTTCATTCCCAGGGCTGCCAGTTTTTGGATAGCTGTTTTTTCCCCGACAGTTGAAATCGTGATATACTGGAGGGCCACATTCAATCCCCTCTGGTCATTCAACACACGGACAGCCTGAATCACATTGTCAAAGTTGTCAAACGGTTCTCCCATGCCCATAAAGACAATATTTCGAGCGATGAGGTTCAGCTTGAATTTTGCAGAATATACCTGTCCGATAATTTCTTCTGTTGTGAGGTTTCGGGCAAAACCCAATTGGCCGGTCTGACAGAATTTACAGCCGAATCTGCACCCGACCTGGGAAGAAACACAGATAGTATTATGGGTGGCCATGGGTATGACAACCGATTCGATCTCGTGACCATCTTGTAAACGGGTAATAAATTTGGTTGTCCCATTTTCTTTTTTTATCTCAATCAGTTCTCCTGTATTGATTTCAAGATCAGATGTGATGGCACGGGCAAAATTTTGGGAATTTGAAAAATCATGGATATTTTTCAGGTCAAGGATTCCGTTTTGAAATACTTCACGATAGATAACACGTGCATGATAGATCCCTTTTCCATATCGGGTGTGAAGTAGTTTCAGGAGTTCATCAAATGTGAGTTCAAGAATTTTCAAGATAGAACTCATTACGGCCAGGTCGTTACCGGAAAGTGTGCAACATGGATATTATTTACAACCGATGTTACACCGGTTACAGTTTCCGCAAGAGCACAAGCAGCCTCTTTTTCAGGATGTGTTGCAATGTAACCTGAAAGGGTAACAACACCGTCCGGAGTGGAATCAACTTTTAAAAAACTGGAATCCGGCATCCGTTTTTGAAGGATCACCTCTACCAGGGATTTGAGCGCCAGTGCCCGATAGTGATCTTTCAATTCAGGTGAAAGGGGAAAATTCTTGGAAATAAATTCAGTTCTTCTGACCAAAATATCTACAGCGGATTCTATATTGAATTTTTTGGTGTTGATAATAATATCATACCAATCCGGCTCTGTTGCATCTTTTTCAAAAAGATATCGAATAAAGCGGTTTCGGTCACGATCCAACTGTATGATCAGTTCTTCAGCAACGTTAGCCTCCATATTTTGTTGGGTCTTGAATGTGGAAACCCGAAAATCAAGGGGAGCAATAATTCGGGCATTTAGCACATTCTCACGGTCCGTAAGGAGGAATTGTCCACCACGACCTTTAAGAATAATATTGTCTTTACTGAGTGCATCATAAACAATTGTCGAGATCAGATTTACGTAGATCGCCTGGTTGTGGAAGATTCTTTGAAAAAATCCGGGCTGGCTTTCCTTTTCTAATGAATTCATTTCAAGGGAAAAATCATCCGGTAATGCAATGATGCGATCGTGAATCATGTCTTTGTCAATCAAGGTATATCCCAGGCGTTCTGCAGAGATTTCAGCAATTTCATCACCCAGGCTGCCGACCTGGCGTGAGATGGTCAGGATTGCCATAACAGCCTCCTTTTTTCAAAGGGTTTTTAAGATCCGGTTCTTTATGTGTTTCCATATCTGGATTGTTATTTATTTCCCAGAATAAGTCTATCATCTTTATGCGGATTCCTCAATAATCATAGTTTGAATCGCAATGTGGTTGCGTAATTTGATCTGAATTATATCACCCGGATGAAGCGGGCCGACACCCTTGGGGGTTCCGGTGAGAACAACATCTCCTGGCTTTAGGGTAAAATGGGTGGAAATATATTCAACCAGAGATGTAATATCAAACAGCATTTGAGAACTGGAGCCTTTTTGTCTGATACTATCGGATATCATAAACTCAATTTCTATATTATCCAAAGAGTTGAATGAACTTACAGGTTCAAAGCACGACAAAGGGCAACTACCGTCAAACGCCTTGGCTTTTTCCCAGGGGTGACCTTGTTTTTTGAGCTGAGCTTGAAGATCGCGTAAGGTTAAATCCAGGGCAACTCCGATGCCGATGATACCATCAATCGTCTGATCCTGAGTGGCCGTTTTTAAGTGTTTCCCGATTAATACGGCTATTTCGGCCTCATAGTGAACTTCTCCTTTTGATTTTGGAATGGCAACCGGTTCATGAAGGGAAACGATGGATGTTTCCGGTTTTATAAAGAGAAGAGGTTTTACAGGGATAGGATTGTTAAGTTCTGCAGCATGATCTGCATAATTTCGTCCCACACAAACTGCTTTTCCCACGGGAAGTCCAACAGGTTGTCCATTAGTCCATTTATGGTAGTAATTCATTGCAGTTCTCTTTATAGGCTTATTGATTGAAATAGTTCCCAAATGGATGATGAGACAAGCAAATAATTCAATACCTGAGAATCGTAAAAAAGATCAGATTATCAGGTTGTCATAGAGTAGATAAAATTGCAGTATCCGTCAATAAGCAAAAGGATGAATCCGGAAGTTTCCGGTTTAATGGTATAAGACTATTTATTTTGAATAATTTGATCTATCGATCCATGGAACATCCCTTTGACTAAAATCAGGCATCCTTACTATCTATGGGGAAAAAAAAGGGGCAATGCAACCCCAAGCATTGCCCTTTTTTGACAAGTTTCCAATAGTGCCGTTATTGAAAGATGCACGCACACCCGAGAAACCTGTTTTTTAGCTACCATTGACTTTTAGAATCAAACCGAAGGAGGGCTCACCATCGCTTGGCTCGAATCATTTTTTATTATCAGCCGTGGTAGCACTGTTTCGCTTTATTAGTAAAGCAGTATGTGTGCCAGAAGGAGGGTAGCAGAAGAATTTATTAAATCCTTTGATCATCGTTAGTTGTAAGGATAGGAAGGAAGCAGTTTTCGAATGCTGTTACATTTGTTGCTCAGTCTGTGAAAAGAAATACTTTCATTATGACAGTAGTCTACATAAATCACAAAATCGAATATCGGTAGCTTCATTCGGAAAGCTATCGGCCTGGATGACATATACTGCTTTTTTATTCCAGATCTTTGAAATCTTTCAGATGAATAATTTTTTCATCTTTCCGGAGAGATGCCTGTTTTTTTTCCCAGACCCCTCTTGCTTTTGCTTTTTTCAGGTCATTCACAACATCCTGGATTTCGGATTTGTTTTTGATCATGGTTTCAATTTTTTGATTCAAATGATTCCATGAATCCTCCAACTCATCGGTTTTAAGAGTAAATTCTCCTAAAAAAGAGAGGAGTTTCCCCAGGTGAGCCAGCAGTCCAAAATGAACGGTTTCCTGGAGATAGTAGGGGCAGTGACACCATAAGCTGATTCCCTTGATTCCCCTGTCAGAGATGTTTTCTTGCAGGACAGCATGAATTGCAGTGGGGCCTTGATAGTATATAAGGTTGATTCCTTTTTCGGCAAATTTGGCGATCAGTTTCTTATCAGACAAGATGCCCGATACAACCGTGTCCGTGTGAAGCACATTGTCGAACATACTTCCGAGGCTGATAATCATATCAATCCTCAGCGCTTCGCAAAGAGATAAAAGCTCTTCCCTGAAAAATTTCCACCGGAGATTGGGTTCATCCGCTTCCAGAATAACCAGGTCGCGTTCGCCCGGAGGGGTTTTTACAGCATAAAATATTCCGCTCGGCATTGTGAGTTTATGCAGCCTTCCAAGTTCTATTTGCACAAAGGGTCTGGCTGCATCATAGCGATAAAAAAGATCTGGGTCGATTTCTGCGAATTTCTGCCCATTGAGTTTTTGGGTCAGGTATACAACCATGCCTTTTGAAATATTCATGGCATTTCCCCACCCGTCAAAGCCGATAATCATGAGGGGATGTTCCAGGTCCGGGAGGTGGTGAATATGGATTCCTTTTTCAGTCATCGTTTCTCTTTCTTTATGGTGATCTGTCCGAGCTGAACAGAATCAGTTTCCGATCAGACGGTTTGTAAGCTTCTGTAATTTTTGGGACCAGGATTTCCAGAATACAATCTTTAGATAGAGATCGCCAGGGGGGCCGCCGGCGGATCCGGATTTTCCCATACCGGTGAGTCTGATCCGTTGTCCTTCTTTTATACCCTTTGGGATTTTGATAACCAGTTTTTTTGCTTTTTTCTTCAGAAAATATGCATAGGGCCCCCCTTGTGCTGCCTGGGAGGGAGTCAAATGAATGGTTTCTGTGATGTCGTTCCCATGGTTTGGTAATTCCATACCGCTCAGTTTTTCAATCGCATGCCTGACAACCCTGTTCGTTATATTTTGAAAGGTTGATTTTCTGGAATTGGTTTGCTTTTTGCCGAATAGATTGGAGAAAACAAACCCGGCGGCAAAAAAACCAGGTTGTTTGAATTCAAAGGTTTTATATCCTTTGCCATAAACATCATCGAACACCTCATCCACACTTCTGAACCCGAATGCTTTTGCCATTTCATCAAAGATGTGGTTGATATCGGATCCGGAAAAAATATCCTGGTCCGAATATCCATTCCTGAATTTTCCATATGCAGATTCACCGAATTTGGATTTGAGTGAATCATACGACTGTCTCTTCTTCGGATCAGATAGGACTGCATATGCCTCATTGATCTGTTTCATTTTTTCGGCAGCTTCCGGGTTGTCTTTATTCCGGTCCGGATGATATTGAAACGCCAGCTCCCGGAAAGCATTTTTCAACTGCTTTGAATCTGCATCTTGATGGACACCTAAAACCATATAGTAATCAATTTCAGCCATTTTTATCCCGCATAAAATGTTTTATTCATCATGAAAAAATAGAGAGTTTTCAGAAACCCCGCAATATGAAACAGGGTAACACAATCTGAAATTTTCGGAAAGAGCAACCTGCTAACAGCGCAACCTGCCCCCTGTTTCAAAGAGATGATTGTCATTGCATCCGAGTCATATAGATGCTGTTTTTTCTGATTGCCGGATTCTGGAGTGAACACAGCAAGCGTTGATCATGGAAAATACTTGACTTGATGTTTAAAACTATATAGTTTAGCTCACGGTTTTTGGTTCAAAGATCGAGTAAAAAAGCACAGGCGCGTAGCTCAGTGGGTAGAGCGCTACCTCGACACGGTAGAAGTCGTTGGTTCAAATCCAATCGCGCCTACCAAAAAATACAAGGGGTTGCAGTTTGAGACTGTGACCCCTTTTTGTTTTCTGCAACCATCCTTCCATCGTTGGATACAGGGACAGGGGGTTTGAGATTATTACATTCTAAAAAGATTGCATAATACCGGATAACGTAGTATCCTAAAACATCATTCAGAATCTTCCTTAAAATCGTTTTAAATCCAAATCTGAAAAAGTTGGAATATGATTTCACATATGGGCTTTGGATCTCCTGTAAGTTTATAATATTCTTATATTGTTATGGAAATAGAACCGATAAAATTATTGTTGATTGAAGATAATCCATCGGATGCGATGTTGATACAAAAAATGCTCGGAAAAGAAGGCCGTCCGATTTATGATGTTCATGTGGCAAATTCCTTATCCAGCGGGTTAACTCATATTAAAACGATGGATTTTCATATTGTTTTGCTAGATCTTAATCTGCCGGACAGCAAAAACCTCGATACGTATTTGATCCTACGGGAGCAGGCTCCGGAGCTGCCGGTTATTGTTTTAACCGGAATGGAAAACCAGGAACTGGCTAACCTGGTCTTGAGGGAGGGCGCACAGGATTGTTTTTTAAAGGGCAGGATTGATGTTGATCTCCTGGAAAGATCCATTTGTTATTCTTTGGAACGAAAAAAGGTTGAATTGGCCTTGAGGGATGCCAATGAAAATCTGGAAGAAAAAGTAAAACAGAGAACGGAAAAGCTGAAAGAAACAGTTGCAAAACTGGAGGTGGAGATCACCGAACGGAAAAAAGCAGAAGAAGAATTAAAGGCCATACACGAAAGACTGAAAGAACAGGTCTCTGAACAGACAAAGGAGCTTCAGGAAACAATCGATCAGTTGAATGTTCAGTTGTAAGAGCGGCAAATGATGTCCGAGGCCCTTCATGAAAGCGAAGAACAGTTCCGCTCTCTTGTGGCAAATCTTCCCGGGGCCGTATATCGTTTTCGAATCGATAGTGAATGGACCCTGGAATATATTTCTGAAATGATAGAGGAGATTACGGGATTCCCTCCATCCTTTTTCATCCGGAACCGGGTGCGATCCTACCGCAGTATCATTCATCCGGATGACCTTGAAAAAGTGGACAGAGCGATTCAGGCAGGACTGGATCCCATGAAGTCCATCCATGTTGAATACCGGATTATCGATGCGAACAATCAGATTCGCTGGTTTATTGAAAAAGGTCAGGCCATTTTCAGTGAGCTTGGTCAGCCATTGTGGTTGGATGGTTCCATTTTTGATGACAGTGAAAGGAAACATGCGGAAGATGCCCTGCAGGAAGCCAACAAGGAACTGCAGCGTCTGGCCATTATGGATGGATTGACTCAGATACCCAATCGAAGACGGTTTGATGAGCATCTTGCCAATGAGTGGAACCGGATGAAGCGGGACCGGAAACCAGTATCATTGATATTATGTGATATCGATTTTTTCAAGTTTTACAATGATAACTATGGGCATCAGGAAGGGGATGGCTGCCTTCAGGCCGTTGCCCGGGCTATTCATCAGGTGGTAAAACGATCTTCTGATTTGGCTGCACGGTATGGAGGAGAAGAGTTTGCCCTGATTCTGCCGGATACGGACATGCCCGGCGCAATATATATTGCTGAAAAGACAAGAAAAATTATTGCTGAGCTCAAGATACCGCATGGATATTCAAAGGCGGACAGGCATGTTACCTTGAGTCTGGGTGTTGCCAGCAGAATTTCGTTTCTGGATTCATTGCCAGAAGACCTTATCAAGGAAGCGGACAATGCCCTGTATCAGGCAAAAAAACAGGGGCGTAACTGTGTTTTTCCCGGAAACCCGGAGATGTAATTATTTACCGAACCTTCAAGTAGCCAATCACCTGGCGGACAATATCGGATATGGCATTGGAAAC
>CAYTGW010000022.1:7655-11756 GCA_964437395.1 uncultured Desulfocicer sp. | reverse complement strand
CTCTTTTGAATATCAGGCCGGAACTTCTGCATACGGTTGGTGAAGAGGTGAAAGCAGTCATGCAGAATGTTGCAAACAACTTCTGATGAATTATAATCCGGACTTCAACAGGATTTGATGCCCGGCGCTGAAACACTGCTTTCGGATGATCAGAACAACCAGAAGGGTTCCCAGTGTGGTTGCGCCGACAATCATGATCATGACCACGATCTGATATTTGATCGCGGTAATGGGATTGGCACCTGCCAGAATCTGACCAGTCATCATGCCGGGGATAAATACGATCCCAACCGCCATCATGGAATTGATCGAAGGAATCATTCCTGCCTTCATTGCATTTCTCACAATATCAATGCTTGCCTCTTTATAGTCTGCTCCAAGGCATAATTTCATTTCAATCTCCTGGCGTTTTGATCTCATATCATTCAGAAGCCTTTCCAGAGCAATGGCAATGGCATTCATGGAATTTCCGATCACCATTCCTCCGATAGGGATAAAGTACTGGGGCTTCCACCAGGGTTTCACATCAACCACAATCGCGGTTACAAGGAAAGTAATCAAAAAAAAACTGATCATCATGGACAGGCAGACCGGTATAAAAAAGGTGATCTGTTTTTCCTTGATTCGTCCGTAAATGGTGAAGGCGGCAAACAGGATCATAAAGAGAAAGACGGATATGACAAGCCGGTAATCATCAATGGCAAAAAGGAGTTCCAACACATACCCAAGCAAAAACAGTTGTGCAAAGGTTCTTACTGTACCGATGAAAAGATCTTTTTCCAGGTGCAGAGAATGGTAGAAGGATGCTGCCCCGGCAATCAGAATAAAAAGAAGGCCGAATCCCAGTTGCCATGGCCCGATATCAATTACTCCGGATGTCATTTGATCTCCTGTATTTTACCTTCCTTAATCTGAATCCGTATGGGTGTGATATGGGTTGGCGTTAACGGTCGATGACTCACCATGAGAACAGTTGCCCGATGATTCTTACAAAATTCTTCTGCTTTTGACTCCACAATTCCTGCACTCTCCTCATCCAGTGCACTGGTAGGTTCATCCAGAAGGATCACTTCCGGAAAGAGCTGTATACCCCGGATCAGACATATTCGTTGAAGCTGTCCAACAGACAGATTTTCGATTGGTTGATGCAAACCGACTCCCTGCAAATGAAATGTTTGAAGCAGTTGAAGTAGTTTTTCATCATCCGGTCGATTCTGATCATGATTGATTTTAAAAAGAAAGGGAAGCAGCAGGTTTTCTTTTACGGTTCCACGGATGGCAGTAGGTGTTTGTTGAATATATAAAATTTTTTTCCGTAAAAAAGGTGCATGGTAGTCATCCAGGGGTTTTCCATCATATGAAATTTCTCCACCAGTGGGTTCCTCCAACCGGTTGATCAATCTTAGAAGGGTTGATTTTCCAGATCCGGACACACCCTGAATCAGATAAAAAACCCCTTTTTGAAAATCAATGGAGATGTTGTCAAATAGTTGTTTTCCATTGGAGTAGGAAAAGGAGAGATTGGATAATCGGATCATAACGCTTTTTTCCATGACAGGATGCAGATCATCAAAATGGTTGATGGGTTTATGGAATGCATCATTAAATGAAGCAGCTTATGATTGCAAGAAAAAGTATTGAAGGATTCAGGTAAATTTTACGCGAATTCTACAATATTTTAAAAGGAAAACCAATCGCATTAACCGGATTATCGATCTGGGCATCTGATCATGCTTCATTTGTGAAAAATTATTCTGATATCAAGGCTGTTGCCCTTACCGGGGATCCATCCGCATCCTTAATTTTGAGTGGAAAGCAGAAAAAAGAAAAAATCTTGTCCGGGAGTTCCGAAAGGGCTGTCAGATTTTCAACAATGAGGATTTCATTTTGTAAAAAGACCCGATGTATCGGATAGGTATCTGTCCGGTCAACGGAAATCATATCCACACCGATTCCCTTTAACGGAAATCCAGCCAGCCATCTGGCTGCCTCTGCTGTTAAAACAGGGTATTCCTTGAAATATTCAGCCTTTCCCCACTTCTTGTACCATCCAGTATGTAACAGAAGAAAATCGATTTTCAAGATAAGTGGTTCATATTGAAGAAGATCATGGTGTTTTATTTCCGCCCGGTCAATATGAGTGAGGTTGATTACAGCCGCTTTGCCCATAAATTTTTCTGTTGGAAACAGGTCAAGGGACTTCCCTTCCAAAAGGATATGGGATGGAGCATCCATGTGGGTACCGGTATGGGAAAACAGGGTAATCCTTTTCTCCGTGAAACCCTGATTTTCAATTGTACAGGGAGTAGAAAAAACAGGGGGTTCTGTTCCAGGGTAAACCGGTGTTTCAATGGAGATTGTATGGCTTAAATCAATTGTCTTCATGGGTCGCGAATTCTCTTTTTTTTGTCTGTCTTGACCGTATTGATATGGTGCAGGTTATGTCAGAAAGCATATTTTTAAAAGAGAAATCTCCTTGACAGGGTTGATTTTTTGATAGTAAAAAAATCAACCACAAGGTTTAACCAAATGGTTGAAAATTTCCATCCGATCTGAATTCTCTTCAAAGGCCGGAGCTTATGTGGGGTGAATCGGCTACAGATTAAACAGGGTAACTATGGAGATATAATTTATGAACAAGGTTCCAGATACTATGGATGATTTGCATCAGCCGCAAAAAACAGAGCATCTTCTGGATATGTTTCAGCGGATTATGGTTCACTACGCCTTGTGGTTTTCCGAGGTTCGGAATCGCATGGGAACGGAAAAAGCCATGACCATTCTGAATGAAGCGACCCGAAAGAGTTTTTCCATTCAACTGAAACGGTTTGTAACCGCTTTTGGTGGAAATCCGCAGGATGGCATTCCTGCATTTTTGCTGGAAATGAATGAAGATCAAATGAATGATCTTATGAAAAATACAGCCATCAACTGGCTGGCGAACGATGGCGTCTGGTTTCAGGCTGTCGAATTTTCAAGCAACATGAAAGATGCAAAGGCCTGTAATGATGCATGCTGGCAGTATTTTTCACCTTTTGAAGCCACGGCAATTAAGGGTTTGCTGGGTCTTCCGGAAAATCCAGGGCTTGATGGTTTAAAAAAAGCATTGAATTTTCGATTGTATGCCTGCATCAATATCCAATCCATTGTGGAGGAAAGTCCAAACAGCTTTCTTTTTCAGATGAACGAATGCCGCGTGCAATCCGCAAGAAAACGGAAAAATCTGGATGATTACCCCTGCAAGTCCGGCGGTGTGGTTGAATACACCACGTTTGCCAGGACAATCGACAGCCGGATTCAAACAGAATGTGTGGGATGCCCACCAGATAAACATCCGGATGCGTGGTATTGCGCGTGGCGGTTTACAATATAAATGCGGGATTTTTTTAATGAGGGGTTTATTTTTTGGTTATTGCAAGTGGTAGCAATGAATCGGAGGACAAATGCATGCACATTATTTCCAACATGTTCCATTCGAAGGTCTTGGCAGCATTGAGCCTTGGCTTGGAAAGGCCGGATACCGGATAACAAACACAAAGTTCTTTGAGTCCGCAGACCTGCCGGATCCTAACGCGATTGATCTTCTGGTTGTGATGGGCGGGCCCATGAGTGTCAATGATGAGGAACTGTTCCCCTGGCTTGTCTTGGAGAAGCAGTTCATTTGCGACATGATCGGGTCTGGAAAACCGGTTCTGGGTATCTGCCTGGGTGCACAACTCATTGCGAGCGCAATGGGCGCAAAAGTATACCGGAATTCCGTAAAGGAGATCGGTTGGTATCCAATAAGTGGGGTTTCATTGGTTGACCGTTCAGTTTTCAGCTTTCCGGCATCTATAGAAGTGTTTCACTGGCATGGTGAGACTTTTGATCTGCCGGCCGGAGCAATCCGTCTTGCCGGAAGCAAAGGATGTGAAAACCAGGCGTTTCAAATCGGCAAATCGGTCATTGGATTGCAGTTTCATCTTGAAACCACACCAGAGTCAGCAGGGGAAATGGTTTTACACTGCCGCGATGAATTAATACCCTCTCAATATGTCCAAACTGAGGAAGAAATTCAGTCAGCAAGACGTGGAGCTTATGACCACACTCGCCGATCAGGCC
>CAYTGW010000022.1:0-7645 GCA_964437395.1 uncultured Desulfocicer sp. | reverse complement strand
TCAGCAAGACCTGAGAATTACCAGACAATAAACCGGATGATGGATAACATTCTTACATTCCTGCAACGGAACAATGGGTAACCCATATGATCTCTTGTTTATCAAAGGTAAGAATAATCCGCTAACCAGGAGAGATGATAATGAAAAAATGTCCTTTCTGCGCTGAAGAAATTCAAGATGAAGCGATAAAGTGTAAACACTGCAATGAGTTTCTAAATGTCGCCAACCCGTCACGCTTCACAGAGGAAAAGATTCCATGGTATTTTCGAAAATCTTTTATTGTCATTGCTGTCTGTTGTGTGGGGCCCCTGGCATTACCCCTGATCTGGTTGCGGCCGCAAACAACGCTGGTATGGAAGATCGGGCTTACCGTCGGGATACTTGTTCTTTCCTGGTTTTTTTTCCAGATGACAATGGAATCCATTCGCACCCTCAAGGAATATTCCAAACTGATTGAGGGGATGTGAAATGAACCGCTTAACCAATTATCTTATATTTCTCGTCAGAAGCTGTTGAAGGTTTAAAAAAGCGTTGAGAGGGCGTGTACTGAACCGACACCAATTTTTTTGTCACAGGATGTTGAAATTCGAGAAAAAAGGCCGCCAGGCGGATTTGCCGGACAAAGGTTGAATCCGCACCATATTTCCGGTCACCGACAACAGGGCAGTGAATTCCCGCCAGATGTACACGGATCTGGTTCTTCCTCCCGGTATGTAATTTAATTTCCACCAGATGATAAGGTTTTTCATTTCTGATAAAAGCGTATTCTGTTTTGGCATACTTGCTGCCAGGGGTTTCCTTTGGACAGGTGATAACCTTTTGGGCAGAAGTATCCCTCAGCCAGTTTTCAATGATCCCCGCAGAGGGGTCTGGCCTGTTCTCGGTAAGTGCAATATATTTTTTTGTAACCTTTTGCCATTCATCTTTTATCTGCTTCTGAAGTTTCTCAGACTTTGCAAACATCAGCAATCCTTCTACTTCCCTGTCAAGTCGATGAATAACCCAGAGCCTGGTTTTTTCCCCATCTCGTTTCAGAAGAAATGCCTCCAGAAGTTTATGGTATGAATTATTGATCACCAGTTCCTTGTTCCCACACGATAAAATTCCAGCAGGTTTAAGAGCGACAATCAGGTAAGAATCCTCGAAATGGATGACCACAGGGTTTCTTCCTGTAGGAGCCTGGTCTTTATTTTGGTTTTTTTCGATGGGAACAATTTCCAGCTCACTGCCTGTTTCGATAATCTGTTTAGGATGCCTTCCGATTTTTTCTCCATTCACCCGGAACTCTGAATATCGGATCATCTGTTTGGCCTTTTGTTTTGAAATACCTTTATAGATGACCATGATGGTTTCAAACAGGGTAGCTGTATTTTTCAATCGATATTTCATTTTTATAACCCCGAGTATAGGAAAAGAGCAGTTGCGCGTCAATAAATATGTAAACACATGATATGGAAGTTGTCAGGGCAGTTATTCGGTTTCCAGCATTCCCCAGTCGGCAGGAACTTTATTTTCGAGGTCCTTGGATTCGGAAGGTTTGTTTATGGAAGAGGGGGTTCCGGTTTTTGAAAAATGATCCGGGTTACCTATTTCGGGTTTGATATTGGTTTTTTTTGTATCTGGCTGAGGCACCTCTGGTTTCATATCCGGGTTAAACGAGAACTCGACTGTAAAATTTCCCTGCTCAGATGAATAGGGGATCGCGATGATGGGGCCGCTGGTTTGATGAACAACCATGTGATCAGGGCCATGGACAACTTTCGGGACGGTGAGAACCAGATCAAATCCTTTTTCCGCCAGAATACGTACCGCCCGGCCGGTGATCATATTAGCCAGCTCAGCAACCGTATCGATCACGATATCTTCACCAATATCCTTGGCGTCCATGTCTAATATTTTTGAGACAATATACAAAATGGTACTCTGATCAAAGGTAACCGCAACCGTGCCTTTCCCGGAGCCTTTCAAACCAATGATTCCCGTCACATCACCTCTGCCTTTCTCATCATTTTTTCTGTATATTTTTTGGACTTTATAGCGAAGGTGGGCCACATCACGAATGATTTCCAGAGTTGCCTTGAGAAATGTGTTAATCATATTGGCATCCAAAGAGAAATCTCCTGTATTGAAAGCCCTGGGCTGTTTGTTCTGGATTGGTTCAGAAAAATGTTTGAGGTAAATGGCTGCAATGCAATTGTAGAGTGATATCAGAACCATTCAATTACAAAATATTATATCAAAAAAATATCCGGATTGAAAGATCTGTTTCCGGAATTTTTTTCAGGTTGAAAAACATTTTCCTGGATAGTAACATATCCGTATAGCATAGAAAAATAATCTTATATCATTTGTTTGATGCAAATGTATGGTTGTTTTATTCGCATCCATTGGATAAAAGGACACCCCTCTGATGTCCAGATTACGGCAAGAACTCATTCAGATTCAAAAAAAGAACTATTGGAAAAATGTCAGGCTGGTTCGGGATAGCCTGGAGTATAATCTTGCAGTTGAAACCTATGAAAAGGAATATTTTGATTTTCTGAAGGATTATCAGGGTATTTCAACCAAAACAGATTTAATTAAAAAGGTATCTGGTGCGGACCTGGTATTTCATGGGGATTACCATACGCTTCGACAGTCACAGAGGTGCGTCTTGCGTATTCTTCGGGAAATCCAGGGAAAACGGGAGGTGATTCTCTGCCTGGAGATGTTTTACGGCATGGATCAGAGATATATCAACGCCTTCATGGATGGTGAGCTGTCTGAAGGAGTTTTTATCCGGAAAATCGATTATCGGAAAAAATGGCCTTTCAGCTGGCAGAACTGGAGTCCGATTATTTATTTTTGTCAGGATCATGGGATTCCGATCATCGGGATCAATTCCGATCCCGGGGAAGGAATTAGTGGAATAAGAGACCGGGACCGGTATGCGGCAAAAGTGATTGCAAAAACATTGCTGAAAAATCCGGGAAAGCTGATTTACGTGGTGGATGGTGATTTTCATGTCTCTCCCAACCATCTTCCGAATGAGGTGGAACAACTGCTGGTTCTCCTGGATATTCAGATCCGGAGTTTTATCATCTATCAGAATGCGGAAAACCTTTTCTGGAAAATGTGCGAACAGGGAATCGAGGAATCCGATGTCATCCGGATCAGTGAAAACAGCTTTTGTGTCATGAACACAATGCCTGCCAACAAAGTTCAGTCTTATCTGAATTGGCTGGAATACTCCGAAGATGCATATTATCCGGTCCACGGGGAGTGGGGTGAAGACAGTTCTGAAGGGAGAGGGCTGTCTGTCCAGGATATTGCATCCGATCTTGCATCCATTCTGAAACTGGATCTGTATCCCCAGGCCTTGGAACAATTGAATGTGTATTATGCCAATAACCTTGATTTTATGGATTTGATTCATGATATGCCTGAGGTTAAAGGGAAGATCCGGTTGATCAAGGAG
The DNA here is from genome assembly GCA_964437395.1 of uncultured Desulfocicer sp. Taxonomy (GTDB): domain Bacteria; phylum Desulfobacterota; class Desulfobacteria; order Desulfobacterales; family SURF-7; genus QZKS01. The sequence goes on along the minus strand of CAYTGW010000022.1, from coordinate 4,188 downwards.
AAGATGAAAAGCGGCGAAGGGTTTCTTCTGGAATATGAGCAGGAAGGAAAGGAAGCGTATTTAATTTATCTGCCCAATTCAAATTTAAATATGGCGGCCGAGGAGGCAACCCATTTTGTGAATGCCGTCTGCCGCGGCCGTCTGACAGCAGGCCTCAGCTTGTTTGACCGGTTTTACTGGAATGTGATCACGGAATGTCTGGGTTTTTTCGGAAGCAAGTTTATCAATGAAAAGCGAAAAGCCCATTCGGAAAACTCTCTTAGAAGATTGCTGGGCCAGATGAAACGGGATGAATATCAAAAGGCTGATTCTATGATTCCACAGGTGGCAAGATTCATTCTGCAACACTATGCGCTTCAGCGGCAGACCGTGAATCCGGAGGAATTTTACCGGAAATTTGAATTCCAGTATCGAAATCGATCGATTCTGCCGTTGGTGTTCAGCACCCAGCTCGGGTATATGCTGGGCAACAAACTCTATTATGCAGTGAAAAAAGGCTGGTTCCCGCTTACAAAAATACGCTCCTATTTCCGGGATCCTTTTGAAGAGGCAGGCAAGGCATTTTCCTGCTATCTGGAGATCAGCCATCGTTTGAAAGAGATGAAGCACATTACTCAGTTTTAGATTATGACTTGAACAAACAAAAAGCCGATCTTCAATAATCAACAATTATTTTCCGTGTAATATCCAGATTCCGTTCCAGTTTGAAGGAGGAGGGGATTGAATGAATTGTTTACATCTTTCCAGAAAAATCTGGCATGGAGGATCATCAATAATCCCCTTTCGAAAAAATTCAGCAGCCGGACTGAATTTTTTTTGATCGTATAACTCCCTTCCCTGGCAGAAATAGCTTTCGGCTATGGATAATGGGAGGTGGCCTTCTCCGATCACTTCAAAAATCTGGATGGGCTTGGTTTTCCCTTTTACCCGGACGTGATCGATCAATCTTGTGGTAAAGTGATCCTTGATCTCTTCATGGGTGGAACCGGTGATCAGGATGCTCGCACCATAGTATTTTGTCAGGTTTTCAATGCGGGATGCGACATTCACGCCATCACCGATTACGGTGAAGTCCATGCGCCTTTCAGATCCGATATTGCCGGAGATTACCTCTCCGGTACAGATTCCAATACCGATATGGATCGGTTTTCCCCCCTGTTTTTTTTTGGCAGCATTGAAAGCATTCAGATTTTGCCTCATCTGCAGTGCAGTCCGGACTGCACGGATGGTATCATCCTCTTTTGTATAGGGGACACCAAAAACCGACATGATTCCATCTCCGATGAATTTATCCAGAACGCCTTTGTTTTCGAAAATCACATCCACCATCAGCCGGAAGTATTCATTCAGAAACGCGACTGTCTGTTCCGCGGTCAGGTTTTCGGTAATACCGGTGAATCCCCGAATATCGGAAAACATTATGGTCGCTTTGCTTCGAGTGCCGCCCAGCCGCTGCTGGACAGGATCATCCAGGATGGTTTCAACAATGTCCTTGGCCATATAGCGAATGAGGGTATTTTTCATCCGTTTTTCAGAGGTGATATTTTCAAAGATCAGCACGGTTCCCTGACGCTCCTTCTGGTGATTCAGGAGAGGGAAAAAATTCAGATTGATCGTTTGTTCTTCACAGGAGAGGAGAGAGAGAGGGATATCATATTCTACAATCGCCATATGGCTTGCCATGGCCTGATGAATAGTTGCAACAAGGCTTTCATTACCGGTGCGGATAATCTGTCGGATATCCTGATGGATCATCTGATTCTGCGTTTTATGAAAAAGTGATTCCGCACGCTGATTGACGGTAACAATCTGCCATTGATTGTTGATGGTGATGATACTGTTGGTGATGCTGTTTTGAACGCTGGTAAGGTAATTTTTCATCTCCAGTGTTCGTCCATAAAGCTGGGCGTTTTCCAGAGCCACCGATACCTGAGAAACAATTGTCTTCAGCAGCGTTTCATCCTCTTGAACAAATGTACCTCCCTTCTTGTTCATGGCTTCCGCCACGCCGATGATCTCCCCATTCCGGTTTATGATGGGGACACAAAGTACGGTTCGGGTATAAAAACCGGTCTGATTATCCACTATGGGAAGAAACCGCGGGTCCTGATAGGCATTTTCGATGTTTACGGTCTGACCGGTCTGTGTGACATATCCGGCCAGACCCTTTCCTGCTGGAAACCGGATTTCCGTTAATTCAGATTGCTGGGCAACCTTGGACCACAGCTCATTGGTTTTCGGATCAATGAGGAAAAGAGAGCTTCTTTCCGCGTTCAGAATCTCTGAAATTTTATCGACAATTTTTACAAAAAGTGTATCCAGATCCAGAGTGTGGGCAATTGACAGGGAGATATCAAAAAGAATCGCCATCTTTTCATGGTCTTCCAGTAATTTTCGATACAGGTGATGATTTTCAACAGAAATGGCACTCTGATAACTGAATGCCTTGAATAAGGTTTCATCTGTTTTTTGAAACTTCCCTCCTTTTTTATTCAAAACCTGAATGACACCAAGAAGCTCTCCCTTTAAATTTTTCAAAGGCCCACAAAGAATATTGCGGGTTCGAAAACCGATCTGTTGATCAATGGAGGTGTCAAATCGGCTGTCTGAATATGCATCTGCGATATTCAAAATCTTTTCATGTTTTGCCACCCATCCGGCAACCCCCTTGCCGATCGGAACGCGTATCTCTTTTTGTTTCACTCCTTCTGCAAACATTGCCCATAAATCGCCGGAAAATTTATCCACCAAAAACAGGGTTGCACGCTCTGCGTTCATGACTTTGCTGGCGGTTGTAATAATCCGTTCGATCTGTTGTTCCATGCTGATTCGAAGGCTGATAATTTCATTCATATCCATGAATTCACAGATATACTGTAATGAAATCTCTGCTTTTCTTTTTTTGATCACAGACTGCTGGTACCGATAATTGGCCTGCCTCAAACGGTGGGTGACCAGCTCCAGAAAATTCAGGGCAAGTGTCGGGGAAATCGGTAAAAGTTTTTTAAAATCATTGTATTTGATTTTCAGAAGATAGGATTTCTGAAGGGTTCTTACAGAGGCAATTCTTTTCCCATCGCTGAAATAACCCATTTCACCAATACAGTCAGCGGATTCAATCCTGCCCAGAAGAACCTCTTCCCCATACTCATCTTTTCGGAACACCTCGGCCAAGCCTTCAATCAGGACATAAAAGCAATCTCCGGGCTGATCCTGGGTGATAAACTCCTGATGGGGCTCAAGGGAAATTTCACGGGCGCATTCGCGAAGCGCCAGCAAGTCATTGCCATTGAGGTTTGAAAAAATTTCACATTGCTGAAGTCGATCCATTCGCTGCTGAAGAATCGCCTTTTGCAAGGCATCCTGGGTTATGGTTCCTTCCTGAACCAGTATTTCACCCAGAAGAGGTTTGACATCGGCATCGGATATTTTTTCCTGGTCTTTCAGGGCTTGACGGATCTGTTTTGGATCACAGGAAAGGTATTCCCCAATTCTTTTGCTGGTTTTTAATCCATTTGAATTCATATTGATAACATGCCTCAGTTTTTGATGGACAGTTATGGTTCAATATATTGTATCTGCATCACGATGCAGCAGCAGATCATTTCCTGTAGATTGAACAGCATTGAGAACAGGTTATGATTCTTTTCAAAAGGAAATTAATATTATGATAACTTCGGATTACAGAACGCATATTACAGGATTTGAAATTAAAATACAATCTTTCCGAAAAGCCGGCAGGAACTAACGTATTGACACTTCAGAGTTTAAGCAAGTTTAAGGGGACGTTGTTGACAAATTACACAAACTCAAGTGCCACGTCTTATGATTTGTGCGACACCGGATGTGGATATACCCAGTTGCCGTGCAGTTTCAGCCAGCGATATGCCATAATTATTAATAAGGATTAATGCAATCTCTTTTCTTATTTTAGGCAGCCGGCCTACACGGCTGCCGGACCGAAGCAGGTCAGGGGATATCTTTTCCTTAAGGCAATGGTTTTCTATTTCTTCCCTGATGCGCTTTTTTAGATTTTCGGCAGACATCTGGTATTTTATCTTTTCTTCCGCCTGGTTTATCACTTTAGATACAAAATCCCCGCTGCCGAGTATTCTGTCGTCGCTCTCCTCCTGGATTCCGCTCTTTCTCATGGCTTTTACAGCAGACCATCCGCCCATGGATCGGATT
>CAYTGW010000021.1:0-30018 GCA_964437395.1 uncultured Desulfocicer sp. | reverse complement strand
GTGTGACTTCGGAGGTTTCCCCGGCGTTGCATGTTATTCCATTTACGATCCATCTTGAGCCGCAACAGGATTAAAAGAACAACAGAAAGTAGCACTTTATCGAATTGAAAGTGTATTAGTATATTCCCTTGTTTTGAAAAAATACCCTCACTGTTTCATGATAAATTTCATTTTGTCCGGTTATTTTTTTGACGGACATTCCCCATTTCTGACCACCCCTTTTCCCCGTCATCTATGTCGAATTTGGATCAAGACAGAAGCTTCTTTGGCCGAACCTTTTCAGTATATAGGACGATTAATAACATTTTGAAATAATTATATTTACATTTTATCTCGAATGGCCGGGGATGGCTTTGTGTTTTTTCAAAGCCATCTGCCATTTGGGGGGTATTTTTAAATATTTAATTAAAATTCAATAAGTTATTACTGTTTTATTTTTTTTTATCCGGTCAAATATGGAATGATTTTTAAATTTTCATCCACTTTAATCCACATATTGCATCTTCATTTAACTTCTGTTAATTATTTAAAAAATGTTTACTTTTTGAATTTTTTTCTTGACACTTTTTATAAATAATGTAGATATGACAAACATTGTGGTTTAAAGTGGATTTGAATGGTGAAACATGTTTCGAGGAAGTTCTTTCCATACAATTGATCCAAAAGGGCGGCTGATTATTCCGGCCAGGTTCCGTGAGGTCCTGCAAGCAGGCGGTGGTGATGGAGTCATGCTGTCACGGATGGATTCAAGCCTTTTCGCCTATACCTTTGAAGAATGGAAAAAAATTGAGGATAAAATTCTTTCGCTGGCTGAGAAAAGTGAAGCCATGCGGCGTTTTAGAAGGGTTTTTATCGGCGGAGCCTTTGAACTCGGTTGTGACAAGCAGGGCCGCATTCTGATACCTCCAACACTAAGGCAGTATGCAGGGGTCAAAAAGGAAGTCGTGTTGGTCGGAGTCCTGGATCATTTTGAAATTTGGGATCGAGAAAACTGGGAAGCGGAAAACCTGAAGATGGAAGAAAATATTATGGAGGAGGGTGTTCGAAACGAGATTGCAAAGCTAGGATTATAATCTTATGCCCTATCACCATATATCGGTTATGCCCAATGAGGTTATTAATATGCTCAACTGCCGACCGGGGAAAATATATGTTGATGGAACGTTGGGCGGGGCAGGTCATGCAGTCTTGATTCTTGAAAAAATTCATCCTGGTGGAAGGCTTATCGGAATCGATCAGGATATGGACGCGATTCAGAATGCAATTCAGGTCTTGAACCATGAAAAAAAGCAAGTCGATTTATTCCATGATAATTATATCAATTTGAAGGATATTCTTTTTCAACTCAAAATCAATGCCGTGGATGGAATCCTGTTAGACCTGGGACTTTCTCTCAATCAACTGGAAAACAGCGGGAGGGGTTTCAGTTTCATGAGGGATGAGCCGTTGGATATGCGAATGAATGTAAAATCAAAAATTACTGCTGAAGATATTGTAAACAGGTATGAAGAGAAATCTCTGGCATCTCTTTTCTGGGAAAAAGGAGATGAGCGGTATGCGCGATCAATTGCAAAAAAAATCGTTTTAAAAAGAAAGAAGGAGAGAATCCGAACAAGCAAACAACTGGCGGATACGATATGCGAGGTGGTTCCCCCTAAGAAAAAACAGGATAAGAAGCGGATTCATCCTGCAACAAAAGTGTTTATGGCATTGCGGATCGAAGTGAATCATGAGCTTGACGTTCTGGAAGGTTTTCTGGAGACAGCAGTTGACTTGCTGAATCCAAAAGGGCGTCTTTGCATACTTTCCTTTCACTCACTTGAGGATCGAATTGTTAAACATACATTTCGAAGCATGGATAAGGAGTGTGTCTGCCCATCGGATTTTCCGCAATGTGTATGTGGTAAAAAGAAAAAGGTAAATATCCTGACCCGGAAGGCGCAAAAACCTTCTGAGCTTGAAAAGATGGTAAATCCGATGTCCCGTAGCACCAGGCTTCGGGCAGTTGAAAGAATATAACATGACAACCATTTTCAATATGGAAAGAGTCCTATGAAAAAAAGTAAAAAAAGATTCCGCCCCCCCATTCCTGTCGGAATCGGAGTACTTCTTCTTTTGATCCTGATGGGGGAGATGCTTTTTTATACCTGGTGTCGGGTTCAATGTATTCGTACCGGATACAAAATTACAGAAGAAAAAAAAAGAAACAGAGAATTGATAAATCTTCAGAAAAATTTACAGGTTGAACTGGCCGGTCTGAAATCACCGGACCGGATTGGGAGAATTGCAAGAGAACGGCTCGGGCTGATCATTCCGGAGCCAAAACAAATAATTGTCATTCCATGAAAAAAAACGAAAAGAAAAATATTCAAACACGCATCCTTGTTATCGGTATATTTTTCTGCTTGTTATTTTCTTCTATCATTGTAAGGGCTGTTCATCTCCATGTTTTTAAAGGCTCCTGGTTATCTGAAAAGGCTGAGGGACAGTATAAAAGATCATTAACGGATACCGGAAGGCGCGGAACGATTTTTGATGCAAAGCATCGGGAGATGGCAGTCAGTATTGATGTCACATCCATCGCCGGATTTCCGAGGATTATTCAAAAACCATCTAAAACAGCCAAAGCCCTTGGCTCCATTCTTGGAATCAATCCTAAACAGCTTAGAAAAAAATTATCATCAAAAAGTCCGTTTGTCTGGGTGAAGCGTTATGCCACACCGAAAGAAGTTCAATTGATAAAAGCAGCCAATCTGGAAGGGATCGGATTTCTTTCAGAGAACAGCCGTGTTTATCCCAACCGTTCTCTTGGATCGCAGGTAATAGGGTTTTCCGGAATTGATGGTCAAGGTCTTGAAGGTCTTGAGTTTTACTATAACCAATATTTAAAAGGTGCCATAGCGAAACAGACAGTGATTCAGGATGCCCTTGGACGCCGTTTCAGGGAGGAAAAGAAAATTCTTGCTGAATATAACGGCAATAATCTCATTCTGACGATTGACAAGGCCATTCAGTATATCACCGAATATTCCCTGGATGAAGCTGTACAGAATTTTTCCGGGAAGTCTGGGATTGCCGTAGTGATGGAACCTTCTACCGGGGCCATACTGGCTCTTGCTCATTCTCCCCGATTTAATCCCAACACCTATCAGGAGTCCAACCGGGGTCGGTGGAGAAACAGAGCGATAACCGACCCGTTCGAACCCGGGTCTACGATGAAAATTTTTTTAGCCTCTGCAGCTCTTGAAAGTGGTTATTGCACGCCCAACACCATTTTTTATTGTGAAGAGGGACGTTATAAGGTGGGTCGAAATACCATTCATGACACACACCCCTATGGCTGGCTTTCACTTCAGGAAATCGTTAAGGTTTCAAGCAATATCGGTTCAGTGAAAGTAGGGGAAAGAATCGGAAAAGAACAATTGTATAGTATGCTGAAAAATTTTGGTTTTGGTGAGAAAACCGGGATCGACTGTCCCGGTGAAACCACTGGTTTATTGACTCCATACTCCAGGTGGTCGAAAATCGATTTTGGAACGATTTCTTTTGGTCAGGGTATGTCGGTCTCCGCAATTCAGTTGATCACAGCGGTTTCGGCGATAGCCAATGATGGTGTCCTGATGAAACCATACATCGTAAAGGCAATCATTGATGGAAATGGGCGTTTAGTAGAGAATTTCCGGCCCCAAAAAATACGGAATGTGATCTCACTTGAAACTGCAAGAACTGTCAAGAAAATCATGCAGGATGTTACAACTGAAGGCGGCACAGGAACAGGAGCTGCCCTGGAAGGATATTCCGTTTGCGGGAAGACCGGCACAGCACAGAAAGTTGGTAAATCCGGCGGATATGCAGGGAGTGGTTATGTTGCTTCTTTTATAGGATTTGCACCAGCCGAAGATCCAAAATTGGCGATTCTGGTGATTGTGGATGAACCCCAGGAACAACATTATGGTGGGATCGTAGCCGCTCCATCCTTCAAACGAATTGCATATGAGACACTGAATTATCTGAATGTTCCCCCGCGTCAGGTTAAGTCTGTCGTAAGCTCAGAAAAGGTAGCGACTTCTCGGGATAAAGGAGCAAACGGATGAAATTGTCTGAACTCCTGAAAGCCGTTCATATTAAGCTGGAAAATGAAATCTGGAAAACAGTTGATCCGGAAATCGTTTCCATGCATTACCGTGCCGACACTGTATTGCCGGGAGGATTATTCGTGGCTATCCCCGGTTTATCAGCAGATGGGCATGACTTTATCGATCAGGCGCTGGACCGCGGTGCATCCGCGGTAATTGTTCAGAAAGCCGTTCAGAAGGAAGGGGTTTTTATACAGGTAGAAGATTCCCGGAAAGCCTTGTCTGCTTTGGCGGCAAGATTTTATTCCCATCCTTCTGAAAAGTTGACCATGATCGGGATCACCGGAACAAATGGAAAAACAACAACTTCTTATATTATTGAGAGTATGCTGAAGGCTTCGGCTATCTCGTGCGGTGTCATCGGAACGGTCAACTATCGATATGGAGACAAAAGCTTTGATAATCCAATGACCACACCGGAATCAATGGATCTTCACAGAATTCTTTCGGAAATGGTCGATGATCATATCAGCCACGTGGTTATGGAAACATCTTCCCATGCAATCGATTTGAATCGGATCAGCGACATCTTATTCCGCGTAGGAATCTTTACCAATTTGAGTCAGGATCATCTGGATTACCATGGCGATATGGATTCTTACTGGGCATGTAAAAAGCGGTTTTTTATGGAAAGTCTGGATACAAGACAAAGAAAAGCTTCAGCGATTGCAGTGATTAATTGTCTCCATGAGAAAGGAGAAGAACTCAGATCACTTCTTGAAACCAAGGAAACCAGGCCAAGAATAATTACAATCGGACTTACGACAGATCATGATATCCAGATAGAGAAATCCCATATCACTCTTTCCGGAATCACAGCTTCAATCAAGACTCCCATGGGAAATATGGAATTTCGTTCACCCCTTGTCGGCCAGTTCAATCTCGAAAATATTTTATGTGCAATCGGATCCGGCTGCGGTCTTGGCTTGTCCATTTCCGATATGAAAAAAGGAATTGAGACATTCGCTAGTGTTCCGGGAAGGCTCGAACCTGTTATCAATCGATCCGGACGGTATGTATTTGTGGATTATGCCCATACACCGGATGCTCTGGAAAAAGTTCTGTCCGCGTTACGAGTTTTAACAACAGGCAGATTGATTTGCATTTTTGGATGCGGCGGTGATCGCGATCGATCCAAACGTCCGATAATGGGTAGTATTGCCGGAAAACAATCGGATCTGTGCATCATTACATCTGATAATCCCAGAACAGAAGATAAAATGGCCATCATCCAGGATATTCTGGAAGGCATACGTCTGGTGAAAACCAAGGTGAAGGATGATGCCGAAACTCCTTTTAATGGATATATGGTTGAACCGGATCGGAAAACGGCTATTCAAAAAGGGATTGATGCTTCCCTTCCAGGTGACACGATCCTGATTGCCGGAAAAGGACATGAAACATACCAGATTATCGGAAAGAAAAAAACTCCCTTTGATGATCGAATTGAAGCGGAATACATACTGAAGAGAGTGGAAATTTTATGATACAACCGATTCCTTTTTCAGTTCATGATCTTCTTGCAGCAACAGACGGAGAATGGCTGTGCGGTAATCGGGATGATGTATTTTCCGGCGTTTCAATCGATTCCAGAAATATCCAGAAGGGGGATTTATTTGTTGCAATCATAGGCGGTTCTCATGATGGGCATTCTTTTGTTCCGGAAGTTTTGAGCAAGTGTGTGAATGGCTTGATTGTGGATAACGACCATAAAAAAGAAATTCTTTCTTCCGGCAGGCTGAATGGGAATGTTTCATGTATTGCCGTGGAGGATACCACAAAAGCACTCGGCGATCTGGCTTTGTTTCAACGAAAACGATCTGGTGTGACGCTTACAGCAATAACCGGATCCAGTGGCAAGACAACAACACGGAACATGATATCTCGGGTAGTTGAACAAAAATATTCGGCATTATCAACCATTGGAAATTACAATAACGAGATTGGCCTTCCACTGACCCTTTTAAGGCTCGGGAAGGACCACGAACAGGCGGTTGTTGAGATTGGTATGAGCCATGCCGGTGAAATAACAAGGCTTGCAAAAATCTGTCAGCCTGACATCGGGGTGATTACCAATATCGGGCATGCACATCTTGAAGGTGTTGGTTCCATAGAAGGTGTAATGAATGCAAAGGGAGAGCTTTTATCAGAAATTCAGCCGGGTGGCACTGCGATTTTAAATGCAGATGATCCACGTATCCTGAAATTATCGGAAAGGAGAAAAGAACGCATCCTTTTTTATGGATTTTCAGAAAAAGCGAATATCCGGGGAATGGCACCTCGTATATCTGGAAACAAAACGGTGTTTTCGATTTGCCTTCCGGAGTCGGAAATCGATGTTGCGCTGAATACCTGTGGTGACTTTAATGTTTTGAACGCGCTTTGTGCCGCCACTGTCGGATATTCCCTTGGAATAAGCAGTGAAGAAATACGGTTAGGAATTGAGGCATTCCAGCCCATTAAAGGTAGAATGAATATCGTATCAACCCAGAGTGGTATAATGATTGTTGATGATACCTATAATGCAAATCCGGATTCAGTGAAATGCGCAATTGCTGCTTTTCGATCTCTTAGGGGAAAAAACAGAGGGATTTTTGTCTTCGGAGATATGTTTGAACTGGGTGAACATTCTCAAAAACTGCATCAGGAGATTGGCGAAATTGCAGCGGAATCTGGAATCACAAGTCTATATGTTGCCGGTAACCATGCTGAAACCGTTGCTAAGGGGGCAAAGGGAAAAAAAATGAACGAAAAGCAGATTTTTATCGGCGGGATAGATGACATCATTTTGCAGTTGAAAAGAAATCTGATTTCAGGGGATTGGTTGCTGGTAAAGGGTTCAAGGGCAATGAAAATGGAACGAATCATTGAAGGACTCAAGGATACCATCACCAAAATAAAAGGATCGGTTAAAATAGAACAATGATTTATCATTTGCTATACCCACTTCATACTGAAATATCGGTCTTTAATGTATTCCGGTATATTACTTTCAGGACGATTTATGTCAGCCTGACTGCTTTTTTCATCTGCTTTTTCCTGGGACCCTGGGTCATCCGGAAACTGGCGGAACTGCAGATCGGACAGTATATCCGAAAAGAGGGTCCGGCATCTCATTTTGATAAAGCAGGGACACCGACAATGGGCGGAATTCTCATCATGTTTTCTATCTGTCTTTCCACACTTCTTTGGGCGGACTTGACCAATCATTATGTATGGGTATTACTTTTTGTGGCTGTAGGTTTTACTCTGATCGGTTTCACCGATGACTTTCTCATGCAGATCAAGAAACGTAATAAAGGGCTAAGTGGAAATGCAAAATTAACATTCCAGGTACTGATAGGATTGATAACCGGTCTGTTATTGTATATGAGCCCGGAGTTCAATACTCAGGTGACCATACCGTTTTTTAAAGAGATTTCCCCGGATCTCGGCATTTTCTATATTCTATTTGCCGCGTTTGTCATTGTCGGGACATCAAATGCAGTCAACTTGACAGATGGCCTGGATGGCCTTGCCGCAGGTCCGGTTTTAATCGCTTCCGTAACCTATATGGTTTTTGCATATGTGGCTGGGCATGCCAAGATTTCTACCTATCTGCAGATTACCCATGTAATCGGAGGCGGCGAGATTACCATTTTTTGTGGTGCACTGGCGGGAGCGACGCTTGGATTTCTCTGGTTTAACACATATCCTGCTCAGATTTTTATGGGAGATGTCGGTTCTTTGCCCCTTGGTGCATTGCTGGGAACAGTTGCGGTGATTACAAAACAGGAGATTTTATTGGTGATTGTCGGCGGCCTTTTTGTGATTGAAGCATTATCGGTCATTTTCCAGGTTGGTTATTTTAAAATGACACACGGGCGCAGGATATTCAGAATGGCACCGCTTCACCATCATTTTGAATTAAAGGGATGGCCTGAACCTAAAGTCATCGTAAGGTTCTGGATCATTTCAATTGCACTTGCCTTACTATCCATGAGTACGCTTAAACTGCGTTAAAAAGGAGCTGGAGTTGTTTAAAGCAAATGAATGATTTCAAGAATAAAAACATTCTGGTGATAGGGTTGGGCCGTTCCGGGTATGCTAGCGCATGCTTTCTTGCCGGGATGGGTGCAATTGTCACTGTAACCGATAAGGCAGAGGAGGAAAAACTGCTGCCATTCAGTAAAATGCTTCGGGAAAAGGGAATTCATCTAGAGATAGGCGGGCACAGTATCGAGACAGTGGAAGGCTCGGATATGATCGTGATCAGTCCTGGTGTTCCGCATACCATAGAGCCGCTCCGGATTGCTTATAAAAAAGGAATTCCGGTGATTGGTGAGATTGAGCTGGCAGCAAGATTTATCCATGAACCCATGATTGCAATTACAGGCACAAACGGTAAAACCACGACAACAAAATTAATCAGTGCAATGATGGAAGCAAGTGGTTTTTCGGTATTTACCGGAGGAAATATTGGCACACCCCTTATCGAGTATGTTAGCGGGTCTGAAAAAGTCGATTGGGTTGTCGTGGAAGTGAGCAGTTTTCAATTGGATACAATTCAGCAGTTCAGACCCAGTGTCAGCGTATTATTAAATATTACAGAGGACCATCTTGATCGATATGATAGTTTTGAATCATATGCAAAATCCAAGACAAAAATTTTTCAGAATCAGGAAAAATCGGATTTCGCGGTTTTAAATCGTGCAGACAAGTTTATTCGGCGTTTGGCTGCAAGTAGCAAGGCAACAAATCTGTTTTTCGATAGCACGGGAGAGCAGGAGAATACAGCAATTATAAATCGGGAAAAGATTTATCTTCCCAGGCATCTGAGTGAAAAGCAACATTTCATCAATCTGTCTGGAACAATACTTGTCGGCAAGCATAACCAGGAAAATATTGCTGCCGCATCGCTTGCAACACTTGCTGCAGGAGGGAATATAGAAGGAATAAATTCAGCATTAAAAAGTTTTAAAGGACTTCCTCACCGGCTTGAGTATGTTACAACGATAGGGCAGGTGCGATACTTTGATGATTCAAAAGCCACCAATGTCGATGCAGTTCTTCGTGCACTTGAGGTCTTTGATGGTAAGATAATACTGATCATGGGCGGATTGGATAAAGGTGGTGAATATGGAGTCTTAAAAGATCAGCTTCTCGAAAAGGTTCGTCTGATTCTGGTGATTGGTGAAGCGCGCAAGATAATTCAGAAATCATTAGGCAGCTACACTGAGATCACAGAAGCTTCATCAATGGCGGAGGCGGTTGACATGGCACATGAAAGGTCGGTTCCGGGAGACACAGTTCTTCTTTCGCCTGCTTGTTCAAGCTTTGATATGTTTGACAGCTATGCACACCGTGGTGATGTTTTTTGCAAGGCAGTAAAGAAAATCCAGGAGAAGTATTTGTGAAAATTCCGGGTATAACATCAGATACGATTCAATATGATATCAAGCTGCTTTTTCCTGTACTGATGCTGGTGGGAATTGGGATTGTGATGGTATACAGCGCAAGTTCTGCCATGGCAATGAACAAGTTCGGTGCAGATAGCTATTTTCTGAAAAAACAGTCCTTATTTGCACTCTCAGGGATTGTCGCACTCGTCGTGTTCCGGCATATATCCTATAAGTTGTTTCGGCCGCTTACATATTTAATTTTATTGTTCGCGTTGCTTTTATTGATCTCAGTCAAGATACCCGGTATCGGATATTCTGCCGGAGGTGCTGAACGGTGGATTCGATTTTCCGGAATTTCTTTCCAGCCTTCCGAGTTTGCCAGGTTCGCCATGATCATTTATCTGGCTTACTCCATGAGTAAGAAACAGGAAAAAATAGAGGTGCTGTCGATTGGATTTATCCCACACGTCGCTGTCCTGATTCTGTTTACCGGATTGATCATGATCCAGCCTGATTTCGGTTCAGTTATGATCCTTTGTGCTGTGACCTGGATTATGCTGTTTGCCGGAGGCGTAAGAATCACACATCTGCTTTCCGGACTGATTGTTATTATTCCACCTGCCATTTATTTGTTGCAGACAGCAGATTACAGGATCAAAAGAATTTTAAGCTTTTTAGATCCTTGGAAGCACTCGTCAGATTCAGGCTATCAGGTAGTACATTCTCTGATGGCGTTTGGATCAGGTGGAATTTTCGGGTCCGGCATCGGTCAAGGCTACCAGAAGCTTTTTTATCTTCCGGAGCCGCATACGGATTTTATTTTTGCCGTAATTGGTGAAGAGTTAGGACTTTTGGGTGTGCTTGTCATTGTGGGATTGTACTCTGTTATCATGTGGCGTGGGATAAGTATTGCAAAGAAGAGCAAAGATCTATTCGGGTCTTTTGTTGCCATTGGACTGACAGCTGCTTTAGGGCTTCAGGTCTGCATTAATATGGGCGTTGCAATGGGTTTATTGCCGCCGAAAGGATTGGCGCTTCCCTTTTTAAGTTATGGAGGAACGTCGTTGCTGGTGAATATGGCATGTATCGGTATTTTAATGAATATAGGAGCATCTCAGACCAGATGAATTACGGATTTTCTTTTTGTGATGCTAAAATAGATAATTTTTTTCGTCAGCATGTGGATGAAAGTAAAACAGGCCTGGAGAAAAAAAGGAAAAAATTTATTTTGCGATTTCTGCGATCTATATTTGGATTAAAAGAAGAATCATTTCCTCCATCGGTTATTATTGCAGGAGGAGGAACCGGGGGACATCTTTTTCCCGGTATTGCCATTGCGGAATCCTTAATTGAAAAAGATAAAAACACCAGAATACTTTTTGTGAGTACCGGAAATGCCTTCGAAAAAGCGATCTTGTCTGAAAAAGGATTTTCTCTGAAGGCCATTAACGTGGAGGGAATCAAAGGCCGTGGAGTAATGGCAATACTGAAATCTTTATTCAAGATCCCGAAAGCATTCATGGCATCAATTGCAATTCTGAAAGAGTTTCAGCCCGGTATCGTCATTGGAATGGGGAGCTACTCTTCCGGACCGGTCGCACTTGCAGCACGGGTAATGGGAATTCGAATTGTGCTTCATGAGCAGAATCTCCGGCCTGGAATCACAAATCGCCTGTTATGCCGTATTGCCGATCGGATATATGTTTCTTTTCATGGAACGAAAATGATTTCAAACCCTGAAAAGCTGCGCATCGTTGGAAATCCGATACGCAAGGAGATTTTGAAGTCAATAGAGTCATCGGGTGAACATGAAAAGGATAGTGAAAATAAAATGACAATTGCCGTTCTGGGCGGAAGTCAGGGAGCTCACAGCATCAACATGGCTGTTATAGAGGCTCTGCCCTATCTGACTTCAGGATGTAATTATTCTTTTATACATCAGACCGGAGCAAAAGATGAAGCGGTTGTTAAAGAAGCATATAAGAGATGGTCGATTCCAGGAGTTGTGCAGTCGTTTTTTCATGATATGGCAGCGTTATATGGTCAGACTGATTTGCTGATTTGTAGAGCAGGGGCTACAACGGTTGCTGAAGTAACATCGATTGGGAAGAGTGTGATTTTTATTCCATATCCATTTGCGGCTGATGACCATCAGGTGCTAAACGCAAAGGCACTCGTAGATGAGGGTGCAGCGGAAATGATTACGGAAGATATTCTTTCGGGAAAAAAGCTTGCGGAAAGAATCAATGCCCTGGCAAATGATCCGGAGAGAATGGATGAGATGAAAAGAAATTCAAAAAAGTTTGGTCATCCGGAAGCGGCTGAAGAAATTATAAAGGATATTTATAATCTGATAAAAGGTGAGTGACGGAAACTGCACCTTTTGAATGGCAGGAAAATGTATCGAAAAAAGTATCATATTTATTTTGTTGGAATCGGGGGAATCGGAATGAGTGGAATCGCTGAACTCCTTCTGAATCTGGGATATCAGGTTTCCGGTTCCGATATTCAGTCTTCCGGAATAACAAAGCGTCTTGAAAGTCTGGGTGGAAGAATTTACGAAGGACACTTGGCCGACCAGATTGAAGGCGCCGATGTGGTTGTGACTTCTTCCGCAATTCAAAAAGATAACCCTGAAGTGGAAGCTGCTTACCGGGCGTCCATACCTGTAATTCCGAGAGCAGAAATGCTGGCGGAGCTGATGCGATTAAAATATAGCATCGCTGTTGCCGGAGCACACGGGAAAACGTCAACAACTTCGATTGTTGCTTCGATTCTTGGAGAAGGGAACCTTGATCCAACAGTGGTAATCGGAGGGAAGCTGAACAGTGTCGGGACAAATGCAGTTTTAGGAAGGGGAGAATTCATTGTCGCGGAGGCAGATGAAAGCGATGGATCTTTTTTAAAATTTTCTCCAACAATTGCTGTCGTGACCAACATTGATAAGGAGCATCTCGATTTTTACAAGGACCTGGATGAAATCAAACAGGTATTTCTCAGCTTTATTGACCGAATACCCTTTTATGGACTTGCAGTTTTATGCCTGGACAATGAAGCGATTCAGGATATTATTCCATCTATTAAAAAACGTTTTACGACTTACGGATTAAATAAACAGGCTGATTATCAGGCACGTCATATTATTTTTAAAGGGCCGACCAGCCGTTTCTTTGTGTACCGTCAGGATGAAAAATTGGGAGATATCTCCCTGAATCTTCCGGGTATCCACAATGTGAACAACTCTCTTGCCGGTATTGCAGTAGGGCTTGAGCTTGGGATACCGTTTCAGGTCATAAAGAAGGCATTGGAAACGCATCAGGGAGTCCAACGGCGACTTCAAGTAAAGGGCATCGAACAAGGTATTCAGGTGATGGATGATTATGGGCATCATCCAACTGAAATTAAAACAACACTCGCAGCGGTTCGGGAAAGCTGGACAGATAAAAGACTGGTTGTTGTTTTTCAACCACATCGCTACTCCAGGACAAAAGCTCTTTTTTCGGAATTCACCCGTTCATTTTACCAGTCCGATATACTGGTTGTCATGCCGATTTATTATGCAGGTGAAAAAAAAATTGGTGGAGTAGATTCCCGCTCCGTATGTGATGGTATCCGGGCACATGGACATAAGAGTGTAATCTGTGTGGACACCCATGAGGAAGCGGTTTCTTCCGTAAAAGAAGTTTTGAAAAAAGGCGATATTCTTCTGACGTTAGGCGCAGGAGATGTATGGAAGGTTGGAGAAAAAGTATTAGCGGATATTTCCGGATCAGGATGAAGGTCAATGTCTATTTCAAATGATTTGAAAAAGTGGCTTGAAAATATATTTGGAGAACGAGTTCGATTTGATGAACCAATGTCAAAGCATACCTCTTTTCGAATCGGCGGACCCGCGGATGCACTTGTGTTTCCAGAAACCAGACAAGAGTTGGTTGTTCTGATTAAAACGGCGATTGAAGCGGATGTTTCATGGGTGGTTGTTGGCGGAGGAACAAATCTTCTCATCAAAGATCACGGTATTCGGGGTATTGTTATCGCAACAAAAAAACAAAAACCGGTTATTAAAAAAGAGACAACCAATGAAGAAGTTACACATATTCGGGCTACCGCAGGAACAAAGTTGAGCGCTTTATGCCGGTTTGCTTTTGACAATTGCCTGGAAGGGATGAGCTTTGCATCAGGTATTCCGGGAACGCTTGGAGGGGCCATTATCATGAATGCCGGTACTGCCGCAGGTGCAATGCAGGATGTTCTTTTTGCGGTTGAATATGTTGACAGAAACGGATCTTTTTCAAAAGCACAGAAGGAAAAGTTTTTATATTCGTATCGAAGTTTTGCAATAAAAGGGGGAAGTGATTTTCGATCCGTAAATGCTCCAATAATTGTTGAAGCTGTAATTCAATTACGCTCAGGAAATCCAGAAGCAATTGAGAAAGAAGCAAAGCTTATTTTAGACAGGAGAGCAGAAACACAGCCAAAAGGGCTTGGTAGTGCAGGGTGTTTTTTTAAAAACCCCTCCCCGCAAGAATCAGCAGGAAAACTGATTGATCTTGCTGGATTAAAAGGATACCGGATCGGTGGTGCAGTTGTTTCCGAAAAACATGCAAATTATATCGTCAATTCAGGGAATGCGACGGCAGAAGATGTATTGACTCTGTCCCAGGTGATTCAAGAAAAGGTTTTTCAGATGTTTCAGATTAACCTTGAACCGGAGGTTAGAATTGTCGGGTAATCATCAGATTCGAAAAAACAGATTCAAGAAACAAAAGAAAAAAGCCTCATTCGGAAGCCGGCTTCATATTATGTCTCGATTGGCGTTTTGCCTTAAAATAATATTTGGAGCCGGTGCATTATCTCTGATGAGTCTTTGTCTGATTTTTATTCATGATTTTATAACGCAATGTGATTATTTCAGAGCTAAAAATATCGTGATATCCGGGGCCAAGAGGCTTTCGGACGATGAAATTCTTAAGTACGCCGGTATACAAAAAGATGAAAATATACTGGCGCTCAATTTGCCGTTAGCTCGAAAACAGCTTCTATCCCATCCCTGGATTGCAGATGCAGATATAAGTCGTGAGTTACCCAAGGGAATTTTAATTCAGATCAAGGAACATAAGGCCCTTGCAGTTTTGAGTATGGGGAGAAAATTTCTCATCAATTTTAGTGGGGAGATATTCAAGGAAAACGAATTGTCGGACCCGGAAAATCTCCCTGTTATAAGTGGGTTAGATTATTCAGATTTGGGGCCTATCAATGAACAGAAGAATTCCCCTTTGGCAGCAGTAGTTGAATGGCTTCTCATAAGTTCCAGAATGAATCGTGTTTTACCGGAAATTGATGTGAAAGAGATAAAAGTAGACAGGGAGATTGGCTTGACACTTCTACTATCGGATGGCGACAGGTCGATTTGTCTTGGATATAATAATTATCATCAGAAAATAAACAGGCTGAGAAAAATTGTCGATTTTCTGAAAGACAGATCTCAATTAATTGAAATTCAATCGATCAACCTGATGAACCCGGATCGTATTATCCTCAGGCCTGTAGGATGATGCTATCAACTGCCATTATAGAAAAGGAGGTATTAACGTGCAGGGACCGGAATTAATTGTTGGCCTTGATATAGGCACAACAAAAATTTGTGCAGTTGTGGGTGAGGTCTCAGGAGATGGAATTAATATCATCGGAATCGGAACGCATCCCTCAGTTGGTCTCCGAAAAGGAGTTGTTGTTAACATTGAAGCCACTGTTGAATCAATTCAAAAGGCGGTCGAGGAAGCAGAACTAATGGCCGGGTGTGAAATCTCATCGGTTTATGCGGGTATAGCCGGTGGGCATATTACCGGATTCAACAGCCATGGCATCATCGCAGTGAAGGGAAATGAAATTACTCAAAGCGATGTAGATAGGGTGATTGAGGCTGCCAGAGCTGTTGCTATTCCAATGGATCGGGAAGTGATTCATGTACTTCCGCAGGAATTTATTGTTGATGATGAATCCGGAATCCAAAATCCTGTGGGCATGACTGGTGTGAGGCTTGAAACAAAAATACATATTGTAACAGGAGCAGTGGCCTCTGCTCATAATATTGTCAAGTGCACCAACAAGGCGGGTCTCGATGTGTGCGATATTGTACTGGAGTCTCTTGCCTCCGGAGAATCGGTTCTCACAAAAGAAGAAAAAGAGCAGGGTGTTGCCCTTTTAGATCTCGGAGGCGGGACATCTGATCTTGCCATATTTTCAAAAAATAATATCCGGCATACATTTGTTTTGGCTCTTGGCGGTAATAATCTTACCAATGATATTTCTATCGGTTTAAGGGCTCCAACTGCCGAAGCTGAGAAAATAAAGAAAAAATTCGGGACATGCTTATCGAGCCAGATTGCAGCAGATGATACGATTGAAGTTCCTGGAATGGGTGGAAGGAAGTCAAGAAAACTACCTAGACAGATTTTGGGAGAAATTCTGGAACCCCGTATGGAAGAGATGTTTACCTTGATTAAAAGAGAAATTGTCCGAGCAGAAATGGAAAGTATGATCAATTCGGGAATTGTCGTCACAGGGGGCACGGCACTATTGGATGGTGTTATTGATGTTGCTGAGTCGGTTCTGAATGTACCCGCTCGTTTGGGAAGGCCTCAAGGAATCGGGGGGCTTGTGGACGTAGTGAACAACCCAATGTATGCAACTGCTGTTGGACTCGTTCTTTTTGGTGCAAAAAATCGAACTCAGAGTAAATTCAGGATTCGTGATGCCAATATTTTCAATCGGGTTACGACTCGGATGAAAAAATGGTTTCAGGAAATAATATGAGATTTTATGTTTATTGGTTTTAACATGCCCTTTGCAGCAAAAGGGTGGTTAAGGGAGTCAAGATAAATTAATTTTTACTTAGCGGAGGTGGGGAGTATGAATAACTTTACTTATGTGGAACGTGAAAAAACAGCAAAAATTAAAGTTATCGGTATTGGCGGAGCGGGTGGAAATGCAATCAATAATATGGTTGCGTCAAATCTTTTGGGCGTGGATTTTATCGCTGCCAATACCGATGCACAAGCCCTTGACATTTCGAAAGCAGCTATCAAAATTCAGATTGGAGGAAAGCTGACAGAAGGACTTGGTGCAGGAGCAAATCCATCTGTTGGAAGGGATGCGGCTATGGAAAATGCAGATGCGATCCGCAGGGTTCTGGAAGGAAGCCATATGGTGTTTTTAACGGCTGGTTTTGGCGGAGGCACAGGTACCGGAGCAACTCCGATAATTGCTGAAATTTGTAAGGAAATCGGAGCGCTTACCGTTGCAGTTGTTACAAGACCATTTTCATTTGAAGGAAAAAAGAGAGCAAAACAGGCAGAAGAAGGGATCAGTATTTTAAAAGATGTAGCAGATACGGTTATTACAATACCCAATGACAGGCTTCGTGGCATTGCACCGAAGAATGCGAAGATGTTAGAGATGTTTAAAAAAGCGGATGAAATTTTACATCATTCAGTAAAAGGCATAACGGATTTAATCATGGTTCCCGGACTTGTTAATCTTGATTTTGAAGATGTCAGAACACCAATGTCTAAGGCAGGAATGGCACTCATGGGAATCGGAGTAGCCTCCGGCGAGAATAGGGCGAGAGAAGCGGCTGAAAGAGCCATTTCTCATCCGCTCCTGGAAGATATATCCATATCCGGTGCAAGAGGGGTTTTAATGAATATAACCTGTACTAGCGATATGACTCTTGATGAAATGACTGAAGCATCGGATCGCATTTATGAAGAAGTAGGCGATGAAGCGGAAATTATCTGGGGACAGGCAATTGACGAGAGTCTTGGTGATGAAATGAGGGTCACTGTAATTGCGACAGGCATTGATGCAGAAAACTATTCCAGGAAATCTGAAAGCCGGGTAAAGGAACAGTTAAGAGGAAAAGTGAGGGATATTACTCCGGAAGATTTGAAACATGCTTCCGCCTTTGAAGAGCCTACTTTTATTCGTCATCAAAAAGCAGTGGGTGAGGAGTCCGGAGCTTCTTATCGAGGCTTTAAAGGAATTGTTCTTGACAAGGATGATCTGGATATTCCGACATTTTTAAGAAGAAAGGCGGATTAATAGTAAGATTGTTATCCTATGACACGGAAAAGCGGTAATATAAGACAACGTTATATCGATTCTGAGATTGGTGATGTCTTTCAAAAGCAAAAGGGGAAAATCGATGTTGTATTGGTTTATCCCAATACATACTCCGTTGGTATGTCCAATCTCGGGTTTCAGACGGTTTATCGACTTTTGAATGAAATGGATGAAGTCTCTTGCGAACGTGCTTTTTTACCTGATTTTGATGAAAAGGCCGACAGCAAAGTTCGAACCGTTGAAACCAATCGATCTATAGCGGAATTTGATGTGATCGCCTTTTCCGTATCATTTGAATCTGATTTCCTCAACCTGATAGCCGTCGTTGAGAAAGCGGGTCTTCCCCTGCAATCTGCTGCCCGAGGTGATCCCCACCCCCTCGTGATTGCAGGGGGAGTAGCCTGTTTCTTAAATCCAGAACCAGTTGCTCCCTTTGTTGACTGTTTTTTAATTGGGGAAGCGGAACAATTGCTTCCCCAATTTATTGCTGCCCTTGATTTTTCTGCCGGCAGACAGAATTTTTTGTATCAAGTGGCTTGCACTCTTCCGGGTGTTTATGTCCCTGAGTTTTATACACCTTACTATAACTCCGATATGACCTGCATGGATTTGATCCCGAACAGGACAGGGATACCGAAAACAGTCAGAAGGATATTTGAAAAGGAAATATCCAAAAGTTTTTCTTGTACCTCTATTGTTACACCAAACACCGTATTTAAAAACACCTTCCTGGTTGAAGTCAGCCGTGGATGTCCTCATGGATGCAGGTTCTGCAGCGCCGGATATGTTTACCGGCCTCCCCGATTCCGGTCGTTTTCATTCCTAAAACAGAATATCGACATGGCAGAAGAGAAGAGTCGGAAAATCGGGTTTATGGGCGCAGCAGTCTCTGATTATCCGGAAATCGGAGGCCTTTGTCAGTACGCCATGGATAAAGGTTTCAGTGTTTCTTTCAGCTCTCTTAGGGCAAATGCTTTGACACCGGAATTGATATCTGCATTGAAAAAAAGCGATATCAAGACAGTCACCATTGCTCCGGAGGCAGGCTCAGAGCGAATGCGTTGTATTATCAACAAGGGTATAACAGAAAAAGAGATTTTAGAAACCGTAAAAATAATTGTTCAGAGCGGGATTCCAAATTTGAAACTCTATTTTATGATTGGGTTGCCATGGGAGACAAAGCAAGATATTGATGCCATTGTAATACTCAGCAAAACAATTAAAGAACAGTTTCTGTTGGAAAGTCGGGAAAAGAAACGGATCGGCACCATTACCGTCAGCGTTAATCCATTTGTTCCAAAACCATTCACTCCGTTTCAATGGGCACCCATGGATAATGTCAAACAGTTGAACCAAAAAATAGAAATCATCCGGGATGGCCTTAAGAAGGTTGCCAATGTTCGTATCCAGGCGGAATCTCCCCGCCGGGCAATTGTTCAGGGACTCTTATCCAGGGGCGACCGGAGAATTGCAGATCTTCTTTTGCTTGCGGTAAAGAATCATGGGAACTGGTCGAAAACTTTTAAAGAAACCGGTCTGGATATCGGTTTTTTTGCAAACCGGGAACGGTCAGTTGATGAGTTTCTACCCTGGGATTTCATCGATCATGGAATCCGGAAATCATTTCTAGTCAAAGAATACAATCGTGCGCAGAGAGAAGAGACCTCAGCACCTTGCCCGATGAAATCTTGCGATCAGTGCGGTGTCTGCAATAACTGATTTGATTTTTATTCATTCAATTTGTAATAGTACACTTACAGGTATGAGCGTTAAACTCGATGAATTGGATTGGCAGGTCGAGGGAAAAATAATTCTGATATTGATAGGTGGAGGGCAGGCTGCAAGTGGACAGACCGGATATAATCGTGATACCAAAAGAAAAAACAATTTTCTGGATGGATGGGAATGGATGCTGGCGTAACGAATTCGGAAAATTTGAGAAGAAAAAAATTATTGATTATTTTCATGCGTCTATTGATCGGGACGAAAATGGGTATTTTGTGCAGCAGGAAAAGGATGGTGTATTCGAAAAAGCATATTTCCATCACGAAGATACGGCACTTTTTGTGTTTCATGTCATATTGGGCGAATCTGTTTGTTTACGTTTGAATACAGGTAAAGAAATTATACTGAATCCGGAAAATTTGTGGATAGAGAATGATAACCTCTACCTGAGCCTTGACGACGGGGAACGTGTCAAGTTTACGGATCGATCAATGGTGAAAATTTCTGCTATCTTGGAAGAAAAAGAAGGTGTCTGTCTGATACGGGTTCAGGATAGATTATATCGCATACCGGAAATTCATGAAAGAGATCTATCCGAAGAGGTATGAAATGAGATACAAGATAATATGGATTCTTTTGATCACGGCCTTTGTACTTTTCGCTCCTCCTGTATCTTCCTCCTGTGCTTATGATATCGAAGAAGGTATCCAGGCTGTCAAGGTTCAAGATTTAAAAAAAGCGCATGAAATTTTTTTGAAATTGGCAAACGAAAAATGCGTTGACGCCATGTGGTTGCTGGCGATGATGTATTATAAAGGCATCGGTGTTTTAGAAGATCAAAAAAAAGCATTTAACTGGTTTCAAAATGCCGCAGTACTGGGTGACCCGGATTCAATCAATTTTATCGGGTTTATGTATGAATCCGGGGTTGGTATTGATAAAAACCTGGTTCAGGCAAGAGTATGGTATGAAAAGGCTGCTGAAAAGGGAAGCGTCGATGCAATGTGTAATCTAAGCATCCTCCAAATGAAGATGAACAATAACACTGCCTCCTATATGTGGTATAAACTGGCTGAATACTATAAATATGAATATTCAGATGACGAAAGGAAGATCCTTCAGAATACTCTCCGATCCTTATTACAGAAAAAACAGTTGGTGGACGCAAAGAATCAAGTGGATAAGTGGATTCGACATCATCCGGATCACAATGAATTAATTAAAAAACTGAATGAAACAGGACCAATGTGCCATCCTGCTAAGATAGGCGAGAATGTTCTGGCCACATCCTCTCATAAGGCAGCTCCAAAACATATACCAGATTCGGATATTGAATAAACTCGGATATCCTGGACCGCAAAGAAAAAACTCTCCTATTTTTCTCATTCCAAATACATGAACACTTTCATGATATATTGAGATGTCTCGGATTTGTTTTTTGGCATATCAGGCCTCTTTTTTTCTTTGAAAAGCAACGACATATGAGTGTCAAGCTCAGACAGGCGGAAATCCATGTTGCAATTTTTTAAAAATGTTTGTAAAAGTTTTGTATAAAATGTAAAAGTTTTGTAAATATTAAATAAAACTTATTTTTAGGCATTTTTTTTTCTTTTTTTATCCATACCATTTTATATGGTGACTTCATGATAAAAAATTCGAACATATTAGGCGTGGATATCGGATCGGTATCCATCTCTCTTGCAGAAATAACATCCGATAAACAAATATGGAAAACAAGTTATGAATTCCATCATGGAATGATCAAGGAAACGCTGAGCTATATGCTGGATAAATATGATGTAACCGGGATATGCGGAATTGCCGCTACATCGTCCACACCATTAATCGTTAAAGTGAATCAGCAGTATGATAACCGTATTGCCGTCATGAAAGCCTGCGATCATTTTCACGGCCCGGTTCAGGCAATTTTGATTGTGGGTGGAGAAAAGTTTGGTCTGATTCGTTTCGATGACAAGGGGAATTACAGAGATTTCAAGGCCAACACTTCCTGTGCCGCGGGCACTGGGAGTTTTCTGGATCAGCAAGCGGGACGGCTGGGACTGAAAACCATGGAAGAGTTAAGCGAATTGGCGTTAACCAATACCGGATCTGTTCCCCAGATTGCCTCCCGGTGCGCGGTGTTTGCCAAAACAGATCTAGTTCATGCCCAACAGGAGGGGTATGCTTTATCACAGATTTGTGATGGATTGTGCAGAGGGCTTGCGAAAAATATTGTGGATACATTATTTGCCGGAGAACCTTTCCAGGGAAAAATAGTCTTTATCGGAGGGGTTGCAAAGAATCGTTCTGTGGTTCGACATATCTCCTCTTTGATTGATCAGGAAATCATTGTTGGAGAATCCTTTTATGGTGCAGCCGGGGCAGCCTTGCATCTTCTGGATGAATTACTACTGAAAGACAGGATGCGATTATTTTCTGTTGCAGATGTTCTGATTTCGAAAAAATTCGGGAAAAAGTGGTTTTATCCGCCATTAAAATTCCAGGATACAATATATCCTGATTTTTCCGGCATTGAATCCTTTGAGTATACACCTTCCGATATCCAGTCAAAATCCAACAGCAAGGTTGAAATCGATCTTTATAAGAACCTGCATAATACCCATCAGGAGGCCTATCTTGGAATGGATATCGGTTCAACAAGCACCAAGGCTGTATTGATTCGCAGAGATAAGACTGTTCTGGCCGGTTTTTATACCCGGACTGCAGGAAGGCCGGTAGATGCTATGAAGCTGATATTGGCCGCCATCGATCATGTCCGGATTCAAAAATCGATCGACCTTCGTATTCTTGGAGCCGGGACAACCGGTTCCGGAAGAAAGTTTGTCGGAAAGATTATCCATGCGGATCTTGTGATCGATGAGATTACAGCCCATGCCCGGGCTGCTGTTGAAATTGATCCAAAAGTGGATACGATCATTGAAATCGGCGGACAAGACTCAAAATTTACTACCTTAAAAAACGGTATGGTCACTTTTTCGATCATGAATACCGTCTGTGCTGCCGGTACCGGGAGTTTTGTGGAAGAGCAGGCATGGAAACTGGGTTGCCCGCTCACGGAATACTCCGGAAGAACGGAAAACCGGAAAGCCCCAATGGCCAGTGATCGGTGCACGGTGTTTATGGAAAGGGATATCAATCATTATCTTTCAGAAGGGTATGATCGGGATGAGGTTCTTGGATCAGTACTTCATTCCATTGTGGAAAATTATCTGACAAAGGTTGCCATAGAAGGCAACATCGGTGAAACAATTTTTTTCCAAGGAGCAACAGCCAAGAACCGTTCACTGGTTGCGGCTTTTGAACATCGCCTTCAAAAGCCGATCCATGTTTCCCGTTATTGCCATCTCACAGGTGCCTTGGGTACAGCGCTTTCCATGATGGATCAGAAAACGGCAGAATCCGCATTCAGGGGTATCTCCCTGTATCAAAAAAATATTCCCATTGCTTCAGAGGTTTGTGAGTTGTGTGTGAATCATTGTAAGATCACGACAGCACAAGTCGACCAGGAGAAAGTGGCATATGGCTTTCTTTGCGGCAGGGATTATGAGAGCGATAAATATGTAGACAACAATCGATCCGGTTTTGATCTGTCGGAGGCCAGAAAAAAATTATTTTCATTTGAAAAGAGGCAGGGGATTGATGAAGATCTAACAATCGGACTGCCGGCAAGCCTTCACATCTATGAAGATCTGCCGTTCTGGCAGTATTTTTTCAATGAACTTTCCATAAAAACTACTACCAGTCTGAAATTCCGGGATGCAGTCAAGATTGGGAAAAAGATTGCCGGAGCTGAGTTTTGCACTCCGGTGTCTGCCCTTTACGGGCATGTGGATTATCTGATGGATATAGTTGATTTTGTTTTCCTTCCGTTTTATCTGGAGAAAAAAACAGAAAGAAAAGATGCGCGTCGTCAATTCTGCTACTATACCCAGTTCTCTCCAAGTCTTATATATACGGCAATCAAACCGGAAAACCGGAAGAAATTATTGATGCCTCTTGAAAACTACCTGTACAGCAGTTTTTATGACAAGGTTCAATTGTATCAGATGCTGAAGGATATTTTACCCGGCAAACAAGGATTTTTTGCGGTTTCGGCGGCCTATGATTCTGCTTCTGTATTTAAAAATAATTATAGACAGGGTTTGAAAACACTTTATCAGAAGAATATTTTTTCTGATGAATTCCATGTTGTCATGCTGGGACGTCCGTATACAGTGCTTTCCTCTTCCATGAATAAAAAAATTCCCGAAATCTTCAATACTCAGGGCGTGAAAACTTTTTATCAGGATATGCTTACTTATTCCAAAAAGGATGTTCAATCCATGGATACCCTGCTGGAGGAAGTACACTGGAACTATGCGGCAAAGATACTGGAGGCGGCATGCGTCACGGCTCAACGAAAAGGAGCTTATCCGGTTTTTATTACTTCCTTCAAATGCACGCCTGACGCATTTGTTATGGAATACTTCAAGCAGATCATGGAATCATACAGGAAACCTTATCTGATATTGCAACTGGACGATCATGATTCCAGTATTGGTTATGAGACACGGATTGAGGCGGCCATCCGTTCCTTTAAAAATCATTATAGGGCAAACATCACCGGAATGGATATAGCAAATGCCCCGGCTCTCTTGCCAAGCCGGGAAAAAAGACTCGGCAACCGAACGCTTCTCATTCCCAACTGGGACAACATTTCCCTGCGGTTTGTCGTGGCCGCATTTCAAAAAGAGGGGATTGATGCACGGTTGCTTGAGGAGAATGAAACAACTATTCAGAAAAGCCTTCGATGCAATACCGGCCAGTGTATACCTCTTAATATCATTGCACAGGAAGCTATCGACTATGTGAAGTCAAATAATTTGGATCCGGCAAATACGGTTCTTTGGAATCTGAATTCTTCCATGGCTTGCAACCTGGCCCTTTTCCCACACCATATCAAGACGATTTTCCGGAAACATGGAAATGGCATGGAAAAGATCGGTGTGTTTGCCGGTGAAATCTCATTTATGGATCTGTCCATTAAGCTTCCGGTCAATGTGTACTTTTGCTATATGTTTGGCGGATTGATCCGGAAAATCGGCTGCAAAATCAGACCGTATGAAAAAAACAAAGGCGAAACCGACCGGGTCATCGAACAGAATATCCATCTTCTGGTGGATGCATTTCTGGGGAATCGATCCAAAGAGGATGCATTAGATGATGTGATCACCCATTTTGAGCATATCGAGCAGAACAGCCATTCCATGAATCGTCCCAAGGTGGCCATTTTCGGCGATCTTTATGCCCGGGATAATGAAGTCATGAATCAAAACCTGATCCATTTTATTGAGGAAAATGGCGGTGAGGTTGTGGTAACACCCTTCAGTTCCTATGTAAAAATGGTTGAAAAACCTTATCTCCAGAAATGGTTCCGGGAAAAACTGTATTTCAATGTTCTTTCCTACAAAACGCTGATTGCTGCGGTCAAACAGCTTGAAAAAATATACCTGAAATATTTTGATCGGATACGGACTGAACCGGAGCCTGAATATGATGATTCCCCCCAGAAAATATTGTCCGAATACGGAATGCGGATTGAAAATACCGGGGAGTCGATTGAAAATGTGCTGAAAATTTTTTACACCCAGAAGCATTATCCGGATATCTCTCTGTATGTCCAGACAAGTCCGGCATTCTGCTGTCCATCGCTTGTAACCGAAGCCATGGCAAAGGCGATTGAGCAGAAGACGGGTGTTCCCATCGTGTCTATTACTTATGATGGAACGGGTGGAATGAAAAATGATTCCATCATCCCTTATCTGAAATACCCGAGGACCGGTTTCCGCAAAAAGGAAGAGAAGATATCCCGGTTTGGGTCTTCTGCATGATCAATCTTTTTCTATCGGATCTTCGTAGGGGTGACCCTTGTGGTCGCCCGATTTTTGTGATGGTTTTTCATCTGTTGTCGTATATTGTCATTATGCGGGTAACCACAAGGGTTGCCCCTACATCCGTTTCCATTTAATCTGGAATTTCACCTCTTCCATTGACGGTTTTTTACCTCCACTTGTGTTTATTTCTTCCGCCTGTCTCGAACATAAAGTGCTTTTGAATTGGAGCTGCCTATCTGTCTTTCTTCCAGGTCAAAAAGCTTTGTTGCAGATACCAGTTCCCCCAGTTTCGTATATCCGTAATTACGTGGATCAAAATCAGGTGCCTGTTTGGCAATATTGCTGCCAACAGGCGCAAGGTGAGCCCATCCGCTTTCGTCGGATGATGCTTCGACTGCATTTCGCAGTAAACTGACTAATTTTGTATCCTGCTTTAAATCGCTGCTGGATTTTTTATGAATTGCTTCGTGTTCACCTGCTTTCGCGCGGAGCACTTCGGTATAGATAAATTTATCACAAGCGGAAACAAAAGCAGGTGGTGTTTTTTGTTCTCCAAAGCCGTATACCAGCAATCCGGATTCTCTGATTCTTGAAGCCAGTTTTGTAAAATCGCTGTCGCTCGATACAATACAGAATCCATTGAAGTTACCGGTGTATAGCAAGTCCATTGCGTCAATAATCATAGCACTGTCGGTGGCGTTTTTTCCTTTTGTGTATGCAAATTGCTGCATTGGCTGAATGGAATGATGCAGCAGAATCTCCTTCCATCCTTTTAAACCAGGATTTGTCCAGTCACCATAGATTCTCTTGACGCTGGCTGTTCCGTAATTGGCTATCTCTGACAGCAGACCATCCACTATACTTGGCTGAGCATTATCCGCATCGATCAGTACTGCTAATTTGTCCGAATTTTCCATAGGCTCCTTATATTTTCCTCTCTACTTCTAAAGATTTCATTGTTTCTATCCGTTTCAGTACCGGAGGATGAGAGTAGTGTAAAAAAACGTAAAACGAATGGGGCGTAAGGTTAGAGAGATTTCCCATGGACAGCTTTTTCAATGAGCTGATTAGGGCGCTTGCATTGCCGGTTGTTTCAACCGCAAACCGGTCTGCCTCATATTCATTTTTCCGGGAATAAAACTGCATGAAAAACCCCATGAAAAAATCAATGGGTGCATACAGCATGCTGAAAAAGATCAAGCCGGCATATACTGACTGGTTTTTCATGTAAAAAGCATCAAAAAGAGTCTGGTTGTGGATGAACAGGGAAAGCAGGTAAAACACGAATCCCATCTGTGCAATCCCCAGTACCAATGTCTTCTGGATATGCTTTTTTTTGTAATGTCCCATTTCATGTGCCAGAATTGTAATCAGTTCCGGAACCGTATGCTGTTGAATCAGCGTATCGTAGAGTACGATACGCCTGTGACTACCGAATCCAGTGAAAAAAGCGTTTGCCTTGTTTGAACGCTTGGAGCCATCCATCACATAAACATTATCCAGGGGAAAGTGAATAGAGTCTGCATAAGACAGGATGCCTTTCTTCAGGTCACCTTCTTCAATGGGTTTGAACTTATTGAACAGGGGCATGATCCATGTCGGGGCAATGAATTGAACGATCAGCATGAAAAGTGTAACGGAGATCCAGCAATACAGCCATGCCAATTCTCCGGCATATTCAAAGAAGGCCAGAATGCCTGCAAGAACAGGTGTACCCAGTAAAAGAGCAAGCAAAGCACCTTTTGCCAGATCCGATAAAAATGTGGAAAAGGTTGTTTTATTGAATCCAAACCGTTCTTCGATCACAAAAGTGGAATAGATCGTAAATGGCAGGGATAGAATTGCCTTGCACAGGATCAGGATTCCCATATACAGGATTCCCCCCCAGATCGGATTTGATGAAAATCCTCGAACCCAGGTATCCAGGAATGGAAACCCTTTCCCGAACCAGAATACAAGTGTAATCGCCAGGCCAAGGGTAGATGTGACCCACTCAAACCGCGTATTTACTGTAAGGTATTCCTGGGATTTCTGATACTGATCTGCATCATAAAGTCCTTGAAACTCCGCCGGCAGATTGGGCTGAAGCATACGAAGGTTGAGACAGTCAGCAAGAAAGTTGAGCAAATATCCGGATAGAATTGTGATCAGAATAATGATGGCAATAGCGTTCATTGGCTGAGTTCAGCCGGCGTTAAAGGGGTCTGTTGGATCCTATGAATATTCAAAATCTCCTTTAAAAAGAACTCGTCGATATCAATGGACAATTGATACCGACGGGTTAACGGTTTTATGGGCGGTTTTTAACTTTTATGGATCTTCAATAGATCGTTACTTGTTAATTTTTTCTCTGAGCTTTCCGGAACAGGTAAAGGTGACAACTTTTCTCGGATCAAGCATCATATCTTCTCCTGTCGCAGGATTCCGGCCGCGGCGTTGTTTTTTTCCTTTTACACAGAATTTGCCAAAGCCGCTGATCATGATATCCTCGCCGTTTTCCAGACTCTTTTTAATGATTTCCAGAAGGGTTTCTGTCAGATCAACGGATTTATTTCTGGGATAACCAAGTGAATTCTGAATTGAATCAATAATGTGATTTTTCGTTAGCGCCATGAATGAATGATCTCCCGTATCATATTGAAAAAAGATTGTTTGTCTTTACTGTATGAATAATATTTTGAACTTTTACTTACATCGTACTGATTTGTCAATAAATTATACAATATTTTCATGACAGGTGAAAAGAAAAATTTGAAAACATGCCAAAAATTTAAAAGATCTATTCCAGCAGTTTTTCTTTTTGAGCCATGATATGCATTGTGAGACAGGCAGAAACAGAACCGGTCAGAATCGCGGCCAAGTCAAGCCAATCAAATGTTCCGGTCTGAAAAAAAAAGGGAGTGTTTTTTAAAAATGGGATGGAATGAAACCAGCCGGGGATCATTCCCGTAACGGTTGCGCTGAATTTCTGGCCGATTTCAAACAGGGAATCCGTGATGAACCATAAAGTGGAGATCAGGATGTAGCCCTTGGTTCTGCACGAAATAAGGCCTGCGGTAATCATGATAAAAGCAAACACATGGGCAAAGTCAGGAAGGCTGTTGCCGAGAGTTCCGAAAAGGTTAGGGAGCGTTTGATAAAGGCTTATTTTCAGGATGCCGTTATCGACAAAATGGGTTTGTTCCGGGGGGCGGTCCACAATGTACACAAGCGCACCGAACAACAGGATAAAGAGACCGGTTACAAATAGAGAGAAGTTAATTTTTTGTTTAAAAAGAGTCATCCTGACTGCCTGAGTTAATCTCTTCACCGGTTGATCTTATGGCATTTCGGTTTTTTTAAAGATATGATTGTTACTTTTTTTTCGCTCAGGCGATGCCAGTTTATGCTTTTCTGGTAAATTTGATTCCAACACCGTCATCTGTCACACGTACAACCTCTCCGTGAACCCTGATCGTGTGGCTGCCATCTGCCGATGGGATGGTTACGGTGATGGGTCGCCCAACAGTAAGAGGCGCCATGGTCTTTAAAAAAACACCTCCGACGCTGATATCCTGAATCGTATCCTTTCCAAAGCATTCAAGGCTTGTATATCCGGCATGTGTATTCAATTTGACCCTGTTGTTCTTCCGCTTTTCAAGAGGATATCTTTTTTTCAGCACCTGATATAGTTTATATCGGTCTTTCTTCGGCATTTTTTGAATTATTTTTATCAGATTTCCCGTAATATCTTCCATGGAGTGTATCCTTTCTTCCAAAATGAAAATAAATCAGATTGTACGTGCAAGTGTCAGTACATCAACACGACTGGCACCTCCTTTTTTTAAAATTCTTGCGCATTCATTGACGGTTGATCCGGTTGTATAAACATCATCCACCAGAAGAACATTGTTCCCGGAAATATCAGATTGATTTTCAATATGAAATGAATTTTTAACATTTTTAATTCTTTGGTCTTTATTTAAACCGGTTTGTGCGCTGGTATTTTTATTTTTTTGTAAAATGTTTTTATGAATTTTAAATGGGAATCCATATCCATTTTCCGGTAACTGTTTTTCCCAATCCTGAATCATGAGGAACACCTGATTGAAACCCCGTTGTTTGAGTTTCCCGGGATAAAGGGGAACCGGGATAATGATATCCAGATCCTGCTCGGAAAAATAATGCAAAAAGGCGAACAGAAGAACTCTTCCTAATGGTCTGGCCAACCTTATCCTACCCTGGTATTTGAGCTTGAGAATTGCGTTCGTCATCAGGTTATCATAGACAACGGCAGCTCTTGCTGTTGTAAAATATTTCGGGTCCTTTTGACACTTGCCGCAAAGATGATCGCCACCTTCACGGCTGACAAACATCATTCCGCACATGGTACAGACCGGTGATTCAACGATGGAAAAATTCGGGACACATGAACCGCAGACAAATTTGTTTGTAAAGTGCAAAAAGGCTGCGTTCATGTCCTGGGGATGAACATTGCTGTTCTGTTCTGAAAAAGAAAATGGCAGATGATACAACCGGTTGCATGCAAGACATCGATTCGGGAAAAATGCGGATGTAAGGCTATGAAAGATCTGTCTGGAAATTTTCTGAACCATGAATCGTCCTGTTGAGAAACACCCCCTTGCCTTTGGCTGTTTACAGAGCTAATTTCAAAACTATTAAAAAGCGTCACACCGGCGAAGTCGGTGCCCGGAAAAGAGCCAAAAATACTGGATTCTAGTTTTCGCCGGAACTACAACAACAGACTTTTGAAATTGG
>CAYTGW010000020.1:29013-30074 GCA_964437395.1 uncultured Desulfocicer sp. | reverse complement strand
AGCAGGTAATTTGAACTGTCGACAAATTGTCGACGGTTCAAATCCATCCTCTTCTTTCACTCTGATTTTCATCTTAAACCAGTAATCACGAGGATTTGCGCTATCCGTAAGCGCTCCAATAACATCGATCACTGAAAACCACCACGCATCATTGTATAATATCCGCCTGATTGTTTTGTTTCTGAATACAGCCAGTTTTGTTTCCATTTTCATTCCAATAAATTGAGAGGATTAAAATCGCCATTTGTAACTCATCCGTTCGGTTATTTGCCTTTATGGTACTTGACCCGCCTTGAAATATAGTTTCGTTTGAGAATATCGAAAGAAACCGCAATGTCGGGAATAAAGTCTTTTCCTTCATGGAATTCGTTAACTTCTTTTACTTGAGTAAATTCATCAAGAGAAAGTCCGGGGAAATAGGTTTCCTCTATTTGTTTCTGGCTTTCAAAAAATCCTCCAAAAACCGGCTTTGAAGGTATGCATGATTTTCTTCCCAGCCAGATTCCCCACTCGGGATCCTTTAGGGATTCTCCAATTTTTTTAATGAAATCATAGGGACCGTACAGCAAAGTTATGAATTCTGCATCGCAAAGGTATTGCCTTTGGGTCAACACAGCGTCTTTTTTATACTTCCCATCAGCGCTTTTTGTGCCCATGACGGTGTGAAAATCCTCGATTCGTCTTGTGGGAATTCTCCATTGCTTATTTTCACCTTGGCTATATTTGGGTAAAACAACAGACGTAAAAGGGCATAGTCGTAGCTGGTCAAGAAATTCCTTTTCCTGATCACTTCCTCGCGGATACCCCAAGGCCGCACAGAATATTCCTGAAACTGCGCTTTTCGTCGGGAACAGGCTGGTATTTCGGTTGGAGTAACGGCTGTCAAATCCCCATGACTGCATGGGACCAGCCAGTTGAAGCACAAGAATACAGTTATCAGATGGCATATTTTGCAAGCTCCTTGATAAAGTCATCAACATTTTTGGCAGGCATTTTTACCCTGCACATTTCATTTTCATTCATTTTCCAGGTGGTGTTAAGGTTTTCTGCTTCCTTCTCAA
>CAYTGW010000020.1:28139-29003 GCA_964437395.1 uncultured Desulfocicer sp. | reverse complement strand
TCCCCTTCCATGGCCAAACTGGTTTTTCAAACGCATTGACCAACTGAACGGGATGGCTTTTAGACCTAATGAGGCCGATGACATAGCCGGGCCTTGTGTAACCGTTCATAGAGTTTTTCCGTGCACCTGGCACGGCTTCCAAGACAGACCGGATAAACACATTCAATACCTCGGTTTTCTCTTCAGTGGTCAATGCAGCAAGGTGGCTCTTTCCATAAAGCAGATCAAGATTAAGTGCCGCAAAACGGTAGTAGGTTGCGGAGTTGAATTCCAGCGTACCGGTCATTCCGGCTCCGGACTCCTCAGCGCTTTGAAGGTCATCGACTGCCGAGAAAAAATCGATCTCATTATCAACCTTATGGGTTGAAAGAGCGTGGCTGAACATGGAAGCACCTTCCAGAGTCAGGGAATGATCACTTGCCACCATTCTGCCGAAAATGGAAATATCGGCAGCATCCTTCAAAATTTCAGGGGTGACTGCTTTCAGCGCTTTTTTCGCATCCTTTTCTTTAACATAAGCTTCAGAAAGAGCTTTGATTTCTCCAGGACTTGTAAAATAAAGGGTTTTTACTTGAAGTGTTCCTTTTTTTTTCTCTGCATCAGTATCCATTTTTGCAAGGGCACCCGCTATGTTTTTTGCACCATCGATGGCTTCATTTTCAGGCAAACCCTGTTTCATCAACTCTTCTTTGAGAGGATCAACAATCAACCGTGAGCGCTGTCCGGAAAAAAGAGAGCTCTGTTCCTTGGAAAGCTCTCTGATTGCCCGTTTCCATGACTGGCTGGAAACCCGTGCCCGTTGCACACCGCCAAAGAAAGCTGTTTTGGGTGAATTCATATCATCCCTGTTTAAACAGGATACCG
>CAYTGW010000020.1:0-28047 GCA_964437395.1 uncultured Desulfocicer sp. | reverse complement strand
AAATGTTTCATCGTTTTCTCCTTTATATGTAGCATATTATATTGTTATGGGTTTTATAATCAGCATGCCGAATCCAAATCCTTTGGCGGTTCCGATTCCCTGGTAGAACGCTTTGGTAAAACGCTCCTTATCATGGACTTCCAGGAGTCCCTTGAACTGCACCCCGATATGAAGTCCTTTTTTCCCATCCTTAACAAAAGAGTGCCTGTTGCTGGGTATGACTTCAGGAGTCAATCGTGGTGAAATAACGAACCCGCCTTCTGCCGCTTTTCTGCTCAGCCATTCCAGTTGCTTCGGCTTTTCCAGAATGGCCAGACGGCCGCCATGCTTGGTGAACCCGCCATCGGAATTCTGTTTTTTTACTTTTCGGGTCGGGTTGGCATACAGATCAAAAAGATAGTGGCGTTTTGACAGAAATTCAGGCTTAATTTCCGTCAAGCGGAAACCTCTTTCTGCGCACCATGAGGGGCGTTCCGGTTTGATCAACGATAGTATCAGCAGTTCCACTTCATGGGGATGCTGGTTCACCCGTGAAAGAAAAAGAGTCCTTTTTTGAGGGTTTTTTGCTGATTCTTTTTCAATTCCTGGAAAAGCTTTCCATGCAGCCTGATGCCAACTGTAACTGTCGGATAATCGTGCATGGGAAACGCTTTCATAGTCAAGTTTAAGGGATGTAAGCCAGCTCATTCTTCATTCTCCTTATTTTCAGCCGGGGTGGCCCAGAATTCCTTGGCCCACTCTGTTCTGATTCTGTCCTTTTTGTATTGTACTTGCCAATTTAAAAGGTCTTCATGCAGCTTTTTGTAGTTGATGGGGATCACTTTTTCCTGATGGCTTTTTATCCGCATAACGAAACGAATAACTCGATCAAGAATCTCATTCCCGTCCGCCGCAAGAAGATGGTGGAACCTTCTGGATAAAGGCCCTTCCTCGCCGTTTGCGATTTTTTTAATTTCTTCGTCACTCATGAGGGCCCTGCACGAAGCACCGAAGCTATCTGAAGCGCATTCAATTGGGTGTATGGCGTATAGCCAGGAAATGATTTGAACAACACTTTCTTTATAATTATCACCAATTCCATTGTAACGAGCCAGTAATGGCCATGTGCGCTGGTTCTGACCGGGTATCAAGCCTCTTCTGAGAGTTGCCATGACACCCCGGTCGTCTTTTCTTTGGCGCAAGAATTCCATCAAATTATTCATAGTTCCTCCCGTTTATTGTTGTTAATCAGTTTTCTTTTCAATTTTTGGAAACAGGGTGTTTAAACCTGCAACAAATGCTTTGAGCTGTCTTGAATTTTCTTTTCCACACAAGATATCATAACTTTCACGGGCAATGCCTCCTACGGTTTTTCTCCATGCAGTCTGGTATTCATCAACCGTCTGCATATCTTTTCCCAGACTTTCCACATACCGGAATAAGAGTGGAAGTTCTCCTTCCACACGGGTCCAGAAAAGGGTGGATGCCCTATTGTTGAGTTTTTGTTTCAGACTCCTGTTTTTTTTGGCAGCATCTTCCCATGCTGTATCGATGGTCTTCCGGTATCTTTCCAATGCCCGGCTTAATCGTTTGGCGGTCGATTCCGCAAATGTAATTTCTTTTTCATAAGTAGCCCGGCCTTTTTCGCAGTTCATAGGGGCAGGGATGTGAAAAACCGATTCAACGGAATCCAATTCCGATGCCTGTTCCCGCTTTAATGCAGCGACAATTAAGTCAAAAGGTTCGTTTTCAGGCAGAGAGTTCAGCGTCATTGGGCCACCCGACCCATTAGCTTTACGTTTGACCGTCATAGCATGCAGCTCCCGAAAAGGTGCTTTTGACTTGATACTTAGAAGGACAAGCTCTTCTTGATTATTAATTCTACGAATAACCTGGGTGGCTGTAGGTTCCGGATGAAACGACGGAACAACGGGATACTTGAACCCTTCGCCCAATAACATGTTTTTCCGGTCGTCATGTATTCTAATTAAACGACTTAAGGGGACAAGTCGGCCAAGATAGGTCTGTGTGGCGTTGAGTATCGCCTTCTCATCGGAAAAGTCGAACGGCATCCATTCCCATACCGGCTTCCCCCATCCGTCTTTTCCATAACTCGATAAGACATCCCTTTTCGGCAGGGTATTGGTGAAGATGGTTTTCATCAGGGTGTTTTGTCGGATAAGGGCATGAAGCATGGATTGAGAAGCGCATGGTGCATCGTTGACCCCGGATTTGCTGGACTGTTTGCCTTTCCATTTTACCTGGGGGAAAAGACCGCCAAGAGAAAAATTTTCAAATGTGAGAAGGGAAATAGCAATTTGCCAATCCTCCAAGGGCCTGTGGGGAGATTCTTTTTGCGGTGTACTCGCACCGTGGTCAAACAAGGTGGGGTTGCTTCCGGTTGAAAGCATTGAATTGAGTTTAGTTACGGCATTCAGTTCTCTTCCCACCTGTTCGAGGTCATTAATCTGTAAGAATGGTTTTTCTTGATCAAACAAATTGAATGATGGTGTCCAATCCGAAAGATAGTTCAAAATTTGTTGTTTGACCCCCTCTGGGTCATCTTCGAAATCGTCCATGTCTTCAGGGCCTTGAATGGCTGCCTGTACAATGCAAATCAGAAATCGCATTATGCTGACCCGCTCATGGGGGTATAGTGCCAAGTCTTTCCACATGTCGTTATCAGAAAAAAGCCGGTTTAGACTGATATGCGTTTTCTCATCGAGATGGTTTAAGACAGGAAGCCATGGGTCAGTCACAAGATTCATCATTTTCTCCTTTATCTGAACTGAGGTATACGCCAAGATCCTCATCATATTTGTATGAAAAACCATCTTTCAGGCCATCCAGCTTCAAGGTTCCGTCGTTTAGGAGAAGCGCGGATTGATGGGTTTCACGGACATAATTTTCAAAGGGTATTACTGCAGGTTGACCGACAAATGGCCAGTCATGGACTTTGACAATATTTCGGTGGATGGCGCGGGCATCATTTATGGAAAAACGCTTGAATACCGATGGAATGGTTTCCCCGTTCAACAATACGATACAGTCTTTATTCATATCCCGGATTAATACAAGGGCTCGTGTTGCAAGGGTTACGAGCCGGGTTGACTTACCTTCTTCATCCTGAAGTTCAATCTTTTGCCATATTCTTGAATTATTTTCCGCTATACGCTCTTTGGCTTTATCTTCTCCAAAAGCCTCATCGCATAATTTCACCCATGATTCTGAATCGTCGCCATCTGGTCTGTATGTTTCTTCAAGGAGCATCCGAATATCTCCTGGAAGATTGATCAGATAGCTGTATTTTTTTAAACTTTTCAGCATGTTTAACGTCCTTAACAGCACATATGGGTAGTAAACCCAAGCCTTTCCTCCCAACCCTTTTATAATTTGATCAGGGGTTGCTTCGCGAAAATACTGTAAATCAAATGATTCTTCGATGATCCAAATTTCTGGGTGC
This sequence comes from uncultured Desulfocicer sp., assembly GCA_964437395.1. GTDB lineage: Bacteria > Desulfobacterota > Desulfobacteria > Desulfobacterales > SURF-7 > QZKS01. The sequence goes on along the minus strand of CAYTGW010000020.1, from coordinate 24,605 downwards.
TTCATGGGGCGTATTGATGGGGGCCTTTTTTGAAGATGCCTCCAAAGCCGTCCGATGCGCTGTAGAAGCATGTCCATGGGGGCCAGTTCACTGATTAACAGATCGGCGTCAATATCAACGCTCTGTTCCACTACCTGGGTTGATACGAGAATGCAGCCTGTCTTGTCAGATGTTTCATGCGCAAATCGCTCCAGCCACTTTTCTTCTAAATGATCACGCTGAAAGTAGGGAAATCTGGAGTGGAGAAGACCGAGATCGATGCTTTTACCCTGAATTTTTTGTCTGAGCTGCGAATAAACTGTCTGGGCCTGATTAACGGTATTGCAAACCCATAGGATTCTGGCTCCTTGCAACGAAATACAGATGGCCTCATCCATAATTTGTTCTGATGATTTGAAATAAACTTTAACAGGCTGTTTTTCTTCGGCTTTTACAGAAACGGATGAAATAACTGTTTCACCAAAAGGTTTGCCGGTAATCAGGGGATAATCGTTTATACCGTTTTGATCATTGTAATTCAGAAAACGGTTTCTGAAATCCGGAAGCAGGGTGGCGGAAAGGAGAATAACAGTGCAGCCGATGTTAACCAGTTCATCACATAATGCTTTGATCAATGTTCCTGTGTACCAATCATAACTGTGAACTTCATCGATGATTACGACTTTTCCAGCAAGGGCAAATCGCCTGACAAACCAGTGCTTCACAGGAACGATGCCAAGAAGTGCCTGATCGACTGTCCCTACACCAAAGGGAGATAACAGTGCCCGCTTTGAAGATGCAAACCACGATTGACTGTAATGTTTTTCATCAAGTTCGTTCTCCTCTTTGATATCAGGATGATAAAGGTTTCGTATAAGCCAAGAATTTCCATGAATAAGCTGAGTGTCTGGTGAATTTGGTGCTATCCGGTTAATGAAATCCTGAACACGGCGATGAATCCGGTTGCTTGTTATCTGGGTAGGCAGAGAGAAATAAAGACCAGAGGCTTTTCCCTGGGCTAAAAGATTGTATGTACATGCCAGTGCCGCTTCTGTTTTTCCAAGTCCCATTGGAGCTTCAATAGTATAGATACCCGGTTTTGTGATGGTCTCTATGGCTTTTTGCTGAAGCTCGTTAGGGGTAAAAGAAAACAGTTCATGAAATGAAAGACCCTTATTAATAACGGGGGGGGCAAGACCGATAGATCGTAAGGCTGTTTTTGATTGGGCAATGCATTCTTCTCTTGTCAAACTTTTATCCGAGGGGAAAAAGTTGTCATCCGACCCTATCCAGTCCGACACAGATGTGAGGCCCATAAGAACAGGGAAAATGGGTGAATCCTTTGCAAATGATAAATTCGTCGGTATGGCGAACTCCTGCCAGAGTTTTTTGATCAGGTCATTCCGCGATGTCTCCCAATCATCAATCTCTCTGGCATCTGGAATTTTGAAAATTTTACCATGATGTGAACCGGCAATGAGCGGCAGTTCCTTGCAAAAAGGTTTTTTAACACCGGATTCTTTAAGAGCCTTATAAATTGAATACTGACTTATCTGGCCATGATTGCTGTTTTGGTCTTCCCATCTTTCACTCCGGGCTTTATCGTATAATCCTTCTTTTTCCAGCCAGGGTCTGCATTTGCATGAAAACCCTTTGCTTGTTTTCCCAACATCATGTGGTGCGGCAATTCCTGCTATTTCAAAGGGATCAAGGGAAGAATGAATAGATAACAGATTTTTGTATTGTGATAACAGGCAGGTTACCCATCCTACATTTCGGCAATGATCAAGAACGGATATGCCTGGATTTCCGTCGGGTGTCGTTTTGGCCCATGTGATGATATTTTTTTTCATAATCATTTTCATTTGAAATTACGTTATCATGCAATACACCCCAACCATGACAAAAATGGTCTTACTTCCGGAAAAAATTTAAAGGCCGCTTAAAATTATTTCCATTTCATCCTTGATTTCCTGTTTCATCTCCTCCGGTTCCAGTAACCTCGCCTCCTTCCCAAACGACATGACCCATCGTTTCACATCCCGGTATCCGGAAGTGGTCATGGTCAGGGTGATGGAGCCGTCTTTGTTGTCTTCGATGGTCTGGGTTTTGGCCCACTGTTTTTCTTTGATATAACGGGCCTCGCTTGAAGAAAAGCGAATTTTTACGAAGACGGGTTCGCCGTGGATCATGTCAAAGGCGGAATTCAGGGTTTGCTCAGGATCAAAATTATCCGGGTAGTCAATGACCTGGGGCAGGGCGGTGATTTGCCGGATACGTTCCACGGCATAGCTCCGGATCAGGTTATCCGTTAGCTTCACGGCAAACAGATATAATCCGCCGTTGTTTTCATAGAGATGCAGGGGGCCGATGGTTTCATCCTTGACGCTGTCGTTGTAAAATACATGATAGGTGATTTTACAGGCGCTGCAATTCAGGATGGATTCGGTCAGGGTTTCGATGATTTTCCCCTTGCCTGCGTAGGTTTTAGAACCGATGGTTTTGGATATGAAAATCCGCTTGAGACCGGAGAGTTCTATCCGGGTTTCTTCCGGAATAAAATACATCAGTTTGGAAAGAGCTGTCTGGATGTGGCGGTCGATTTCCGTTCTTTTGAATACCACAGACTCACCAGCCATCATGCACAATGAGATGATTTCCGAAAAGGAGAGGGCGATTTTGGGAAGGCTGAGATTGGGCAGACGATCAACGTATGAAGACTCGATATGCCAGCGTTTCTGTTTTTCCAGGGGAACCTGTTCATCGAAAATGGGGATATTCAATTCTTCAATGGCATGGAGCAATCGGGATACGGAACGGTCTGTGATATTCAGGACATCGGCCAGTTCTTTTTTGGTACACCCCTGAGGCCGGGATAACAGGCTGAGCGCTTTAATCAGTTGAATCAGATTTTTCCCCCTCATGCATCACTCCTTGGTTCATGGTGCACAGCTAATGACATCCTGTTTTGGGCATGTATGAATGCTTGCCCATTAAGTGTCATTGTCATGCCGATGACATCATTGCACGTGGCATCTCGTAAACGACAGCAAGCAGGTATGAATAAATGATACTTGGTAAGCAAAAAAAGGATAAGGTTTTATTTTTTAAGTTTCGACTATAGGAAATGGTTGTTAGCGTGTCAATGCAATATGTTAAATTGGATTGACCAGTGATGGATTGCATCTATGATTGGTTTGTCCCGAGGATTTGAGGCATGCATGCAATGATGCGAATAAACGGGTCAATAGATCTTTGAGGCGATTTTCAGAACCTCATCCGGAATAATGAGGCCGAGTTTTTTCGATTGGGTCAGGTTCAGATAAATAGACGGATTTTTCAGGCTTCTGACAGGCATTACCCCTGGATTGACGCCCTTGTCCAGCACTTCTATTGCCATTGGAATCAGGCACTCATCAACCATAGCCTTGTAATCACTTGCAAAGGCAGCAATGGCACCTTTTTCCACACCTTTTTTATTTACGGAAAAGATGGGAATTTTTTGATTTGTACACATATCAATCATGGATTCAAAGTGGTCATATATCTTGTCGCTGGAGGTTACAACAATGGCATCCACATGACATGAAAGCAGCTTTTTTGTGGCATCCGGAAGATTTTCGGGTGCATCTACAAGCACAATTTTGTTTGTAATTTCCATCTTGCGTGCAACGGAACGAAACTCCCATAATTCCGCTCTCCTGCTTTTGGCATGTTTATCGAAAATCATTCCGAGCTTGCACAGCTTTTCCCCCATGATTTTTTGAAAAAGCGCAATCTGTTTTGCAGCAGGAACATAATATGTGACGCCACTCATATTTCGGCCAGGGCGATTGGGATTTTGAATCCCAAAAAATCGGGGGTTATTGATATTGGTAAACAATAAGGGCGTCCTGGATATGGTATGATGGGCCGGTATCATCGCGTCGGAGGAAATCGTAATGATCAGATCATACTTTTCGGAGTCCAATCCAGTTAGGACATCCATTGTTTTATTCTGATTTTCTTCACCATTAAAATGATTGATTTCATGGAAGCGGAGACCGGTATTATTACGCAATTGTTTTTCGATATGTTTTGCTATGGTGATTTCTCCTGTTGACCGGATATCATAGTCAAAAACAGCCACTCGATATTCTTTACAAACAACAGATGCTGGAAGAAATAAGAAGAAAAAAAATAGCAGATGCTTTTTCCGGATGGTCATTGCTTTCCCATTTGACAGAGCGATTTTGAAAACGTCCTGAACAAGGTGGTACATATCGCAATACTTGAAATCCACGACTTTTTTGGAATTGATTTCACAAATAATAATTCAATCTGGGAGCAGAGTCAAATTGTTATCGCATGGATCAAAAAATGGAAAAAATGAAAATTGACAAATTTTGTAAATTGATATATTGTTAGCTTCAAGAAAAATTCATTTAGCATTTTTTATTCCCCATAAATAAGCTCATATTATCATTATTTTTTTAAAAGATTCTTCCCGGATATTGTTTTTGCATTTTTGGCACCATAAACCTCGTGTATGTTCAAATAACAATGGTTTCCAATTATTCATTAAATGATGTCTGTTCATGTCAAGTTCGCTGTATTCATTAGAGCCAATTTTAAAAGTCTGTTGTTGTAGTTCCGGCGAAAACTAGACACGCAGTGCTGTTTTCCAAGCCGCCAGGCGCAACCGTAGCGCTATCCAGTATTTTCGGCTCTTTTCTGGGCACCGACTTTCGCCGGTGTGACGCTTTTTAATAGTTTTGAAATTAGCTCATTATAATTAATTTTTTTTCATAAAAAGGGGGCAAAATGAAAGCATACAGAATGATGATTTCTATTTCGGTATTTTTGATGTTGATGGCTATTTCAACAGGTTCACAGGCAACAGACCTTGAGGCTCTTTCTGCTGAAGGTGAAGCCGCGGCAGCGGCCAGTGCCTCAGTTAAGGCTACACCACAGATGATCATGGAAAAGGTTGACAAGGCATGTGAAATTCTTTCCAAGGAGGGGCGGGCCGCTTTTATGAAATTTAAAGGCAAGGACAGTGAATTTATTTTTGCAGGTACCTATATCTGGATTCATGACATGAAGGGCGTAATGCAGATGCATCCCATAAAACACAAGATGGAGGGAAACGAACTGATTGGTTTGAAAGATATTGCAGGCAAGCGGTTTTTTGTCGAGATGAACAATGTCGCAAAGGAAAAAGGTTCAGGATGGGTGGATTACATGTGGCCGAAACCCGGAGAGAAAAAACCATCTCATAAGGTGTCTTATATCAAAAAGTGTGTTGTTGACGGGGAGGATCTTGTTCTCGGGTGTGGTGTGTATGATATGAGTGAATCGGAGATGAAGACAATTCTGAAATAATTCGGCATATGGAGAAGAGGACAATGAAAAGGATACAGGATCTTTCTCTGAACATAAAGGTTTTCTGCATCGCCTTGATTGCCGTCTTGATTGTTGCCGGTATAACCGGTACGGGAGCATACTTTTATTTCCGGATTGAGCATGATAATTTTTTGAAAAACAGTATCGGTGCAATCGAGAAGAATATCATTGAAACCATGGTGACGGAGAAAACATGGCTTCAGTTTTTTTCACCAGAGATGAAGAGTTCACTGGATGCAAAAGTCGATTCGATTGAATCGGATATACAAAACCTGCAAATTGGGAAAGATATGGGTCAATATCAGGATCTGATCGAAAAAGCAGGGAGCCTGCTGAAGAGATACAAGGCGGAATACGGAAGTATTGAGAAAAATCACAACCTTCAGCAGACGCTCCGGCAGGAAATGATCAAGCCTCTCAACCTTGCAGATGGATTACTCGCTTCCATCATTGAGAGTTTTATCCAGAAGCAGAGTGATTTACAGATGGAGGGTGGGGAACTGACAGCGGTAGAGATGGAATTCACCAATATTGTAAGAGAATGCCGTATCGTTTTTTTAAAAATGCAGAATATCCAGCAGCAGTTTATATCCACAGGTGAAAAAAAGTTTGTTGATGATTTTAATAAACTGGTTTCCAGTGATGTAAAGGTCACTGTGGATAATGTTGTGGCCTTTGCCGGAAATCTGGAGGATAAAAAGTTTATCACCTCTGCATCTAAAGTGGGAGGGGCTATCAACGAGTTCAAGGGATTTATTGAAAAATCCCTTGAACTAACAGAACAACAGACAAAAAAGATCCAGCAGTTAAACGCCACAGGGGCTGAGATCATTGCAACATTCAGAGATTTTCTGGAACAGTTGAATCGATCCATAGATGATGCAAAAAAAACAGCTGTGACAGCGGTGATCGTGATCATAATTTTCGGTGTGGTTTTTCTGTTTGCCGGTACTTTTTTCCTTTTGAGAAGCATTATTTTAAAACCAATACAAAATGTTATGGGCTTTGTGGAACGGTTAAGTCTCGGGGATCTTTCGGCAAGGCTCAATATGAACCAGATGGATGAAATTGGTCGCATGGGTGCGGCCTTGGATGCTGTGGTGGAAGATCTGAATATCAAGGCAAGCATTGCCGATGCAATTTCAGAAGGGGATTTAATGCAGAATGTTAAATCAGCATCCCAACAGGATGTGCTTGGTAATGCATTGACCAAGATGGTAGGGAATCTAAACAGTATTGTCAGCAATATTCTTTTTTCCGTATCACAGGTGAATACCAGTGCCGGACAGGTTTCAGATTCGAGCCAGTCTCTTTCGCAGGGGGCAACGGAACAGGCATCTTCCCTGGAAGAGATTACAAGCAGCATGGTCGAGATCAACAATCAGGCAAAAACAAATGCGGAAAATGCCACGCAGGCGAATAACCTTGCAGTTTCGACACAATCAGCCAGCAAAAACGGTGTTGAGAAAATGAAAACGCTGATGTCTGCCATGTCAGGCATTAGCGAATCCAGCAAGGAGATCGGGAAAATCATCAAGACAATTGATGATATTGCATTCCAGACCAATCTTCTGGCCCTGAATGCTGCGGTGGAAGCTGCCCGTGCAGGCAAGCATGGAAAGGGGTTTGCTGTTGTTGCTCAGGAGGTCCGAACCCTAGCTTCACGTAGTGCAAAAGCTGCCCGGGAAACATCGGATCTGATCGAGGGATCGGTCAAAAGAGTCTCAGAGGGCAGCAATATTGCAGAAGAAACATCAAAGGCGCTTGCTGAAATTTCAGAAAGCATAACCAAAGTCGTGGATCTGGTAAGCGAGATTGCTACAGCTTCCAATGAGCAGGCACAAGGGGTTTCGCAAGTCAACCAGGGGTTGTCCCAGATCGATGGTGTGACGCAGCAGAATGCAGCAAATGCAGAACAGGCATCATCAGCCGCGGCAATATTGTCTTCACAGGCTGCGGAAGTCCGTGAGCTTTTATCACAATTCAAACTGAAGGATAAGGATGTCCAGTCCGATACCGGTAAAGACTATCCGGAACTTGATGTTCCCCGGATACCATATGTCAGCCCTGAACCGTCAGCATCGGTTCAGGGGCAATGGGGAATATCGGATCATGAGTAAAGGGATTGAATTTCTCCACTGTATTTTTCGGTGATCACTCTTCGTTTCATTTTCAGGGTCGGTGTCAGTTCACCGGTTTCTTCGCTGAACGGATGGGGGATCAGGCGGAACTTCTTGATCTGTTCATACCGCGCCAGTCCCTGATTGACCTCATTTACTTTTTCTTCGAAGAATTTTATAATTTCAGGATGCTGGATCAGATCCTCATGGCTTTTATGTGTAATGTTCTTTTCTCTTGCCACACCTTCCAGCAGTTCAAACTGGGGAACGATCAGTGCAGTGATGTAGTTCTTCCCTTCTCCGATCACACAGGCATAGTCAATAAACATGTCCATTACCAGGGCCATCTCAATGGGATGGGGTGCGATATTCTTGCCTCCGGAAGTGACGATCAGCTCTTTTTTCCGATCCGTGATTTTCAAAAATCCATTGGAATCAAATTCACCGACATCTCCGGTCATGAAAAAGCCGTCGGGAGTGAATACCTCCTCGGTTTTTTCCTTTTGATTGAAATATCCATTGCTCTGCCGGAAAACCTGCGGCCCCTTTACCAGAATCTCGCCGTCTGGTGCGATTTTGATTTCCGTATCCTTGCAAGGGCGTCCGACAAATCCGGGTTTTATGATAAATCTGGGAAGAATCGTTTTGGATACAACGGTCGCCTTGAGAGCTCCCTTCCATGATTTGAATGGGCATATGCCGTTTCCCTGTAACAGAAACTGCACGTCCACCAGCCAGTCCATGGCCTTCCGGTAGATCCACTTGTCCGGCAGCGGTTCAACAAATACCGGGGCATTAGAGGATACCGCAGATGTGGTTTCCGTCAGACCATATCCTTCGGTTATGGTGACATTCATGCTCCGGAAAAATTTCGTGATCTCTCCGGGTAGTGCACCGCCACCGCTTCCGGCCACGACAAGACGGTCGAAACCCATGACTTTTCTGATTTTATCATACACCAGCAGGTTGGAAAGAGCGAATTTGATGGAAACAGGAGGCGGCATTGGTTTTCCTTCAATCAGGTAGTCAGAGGCGACATCTCCTGCCTTCATCGCCCAGTCAAAGACTTTTTTCTTGAAACCCGTCAATGACTCTCCATGCAGTTTGACAGCCTCAAAAATTTTTTCGTACAACCTGGGGACTGAAAACAGAACCTGCGGTCTGATTTCAAGAAGATTTTCCTGCACTTTCTGGATGCTTTCCGCAAAGGCAATTTTATTTCCAAGGGCCATCTGCAAGTGGTAGTCATTGGTTCGCCCCATGACATGACAGAGGGGAAGGAAACAGAGACTTTCCAGACGGATTTCTCTTTCCAGTATTTTCTGCAAAATCGGCGTGCTCATTAAAACATCTGTCTGAGCCTTCAGATTGCTCTGGTTCAATACCACGCCTTTTGGATTTCCGGTTGTGCCGGAGGTGTAGATGATCAAGGCATAGTCTTCCAGTACCAGGCTTTTCCTTCTTTGTTCAAACTGCTCCTGTGAATCCTGAGACTGTCTGCCTTTTTGAATCAGTTGGTCATAGCCGATAAAATGCTTATCGGAAACCCCCTGACCGGCAGCCATGCAGGCGATAAATTGAAGAGAGGGAACCTCTGGTTTCACGCGAAGGGCCTGTTCTGCAAGTTTGATATCTCCGGTAATAATGGCTTTCGCTCCGCAATCGTTCAGGATAAAAACGAGCTGTTTGTCTGTACTGGTCGGATAGATCGGGACGGCGACACCTCCGGCTCCCTGGATGGCCTGATCCGTTATGATCCATCTAGGACGGTTATGGGCGAAAATACCGATACAGTCCTTTTTTTGAATCCCCATTTCGATCAGGCCGGCCCCCATTAGATTTACTTCCTTTGCAGCCTCTTTCCAGGTGATATCCACCCATTCATCACATGGTTCGCCATTGTTCAGTTTTGCCCGCATAAAAACGTCGTTTCCAAATCGTTCTGACTGGGAAAAGAACAAACCGGATTGTGTATCTTCTTTCTGGTATGCGTAACCCATTATTCCTCCTTTTTCATATTTGCATTTGACGAATTCATAAAAAAACCGAATTCCGTCACTCCGGTGAAAACCGGAGTCCAGGTTATACCCCCCCAAAACCTTCATCTTCTATATCAATCGAAGCCGAACAGCTATTCATGATCGCCTCCATATTGCCTATGGTTGCAGGGAGGAGGGTCTGGATGAAAAATTCAGCGGTTTTGATCTGGCCTTTGTAAAAAGGAGCATCCTTTTTTTTCACATCACCGGAAAGCTGCTGGTTTGCAATAACTGCCCGCCATAACAGCATCCAGGCCATAATGACGTCACCAGCGGTTTCCAGGAACGGAACAGAATTTGCAAAAGCGGTTTTGTATTCCAGGGACATGGCGGTTTTCCCGATATGCATGGCGACCTCCACAAAACGGTTGGCCGCGATTTCCACTTTACCGGCGATTTTAGAAAGACCTTCTGCCTTTTTAGCTTCGGAAACGGTTTTCTGGATTTCATTGATAAAGTGTCCAAAGATTTTTCCTTTCCGCATGCCGATTTTACGGGCCAGAAAATCCATTGCCTGAATCCCGCTGGTACCCTCATAGATGGAAGCGATCTTGCAGTCACGGGCATATTGCTCCACCGGGTAATCCTGTGTATAGCCCGCTCCGCCGTAAACCTGAATGGCCTGGATACAGACCTCGTGACCCTTGACGGAAAGATAGTCCTTGATGATCGGGGTAAACAGACCAAAAAGATCGCCGTTAAAAGACCGATCCTCCTCTGTTTCACCCAGTTTTTCCTTCATGCCGATGGTGGTGGCGTAGTAGAAAAAACTGCGCATGCCGTCCACATAGGACTTCATTTTTAGAAGATTTCTTCGAACGTCAGGATGCTTGATAATGGGAACGGATGGGGCGCTGTGATTCGAAAAGTCGGCCAGATCCCGACCCTGAATCCGCTCACGGGCATAATTCACGGCCAGCATGTAGGCTGCCGAAGCATATGCCAGACCTTGAAGACCGGTAGCCATCCTTGCATGATTCATCATATGAAACATGACTCTTATTCCCTTGTTTTCTTCACCCAGAAGATAACCCACGCACTTTCCCTTTGCTCCTAGGGTCATGGTGCAGGTCGCAGACCCGTGTATCCCCATCTTCTCTTCCACGCCGGAACATATAATATCATTTCGATCCCCGAGCGTTCCGTCATCATTGACCAGAAATTTGGGAACAATAAAGATGGAAATTCCTTTGGTTCCGGCCGGCGCTCCTTCGATTCGGGCCAGAACCGGATGGATAATATTCTCAGCCAGATCATGATCTCCGTTGGTGATGAAGATTTTTTCACCGGTCAGAAGATAGGTGCCGTCACTATTTTTTACAGCAGATGTGGTCAATGCGCCCACGTCACTTCCGGCACTGGATTCGGTCAGAAGCATGGTTCCGCCCCAAGACCCTGCGGTCATTTTTTTGATGTATTTTGTTTTCTGCTCTTCTGTGCCATACAGTTGAATCATTTCTGCCGCACCGTTTCCCATGGAGAGGTAGGAGTAGAGAGACCAGTTCGCAGCCATAAAGTATTCAATGGTGGCAAGACCCGCATGGGGAGGAGCGCCTTGTCCGCCCATCTCTTCGGAAACCATGAGGTTTCCCCATTCACCTTCTTTCATTAATTGATAGACGCGATGGTAAGATTCGGGAACCTTGACAATGCCATTTTCCAGATGCACACCCTGTCTATCACCATCCACCATGGTAGGAAGGACTTCATTGATTGCAAGCTTACGGGCTTCGGTAAGCATCAGTTCACAGGTTTTGCGGCTGTATTCGGAAAACAATTCATGATTCAGCAGTTTTTCCCCGTTGAACTGCTCCCAGATGACAAAATCAATATCACGACGATCTGCTAATAATTGGGCCATTTTTTTCTATTGCTCCTTTTTTGATGTGAACATTTCCCTGTAAAACAGAATGATTTTTTTTATTTTCAACAGTTGACTATTTGATTCGTCAGCTTTTTTTCGTATAGTTTATTATATGCTATTCATTTTTTATTCTGTTTGGTTCTGACTGTCAAGGGAAAGAAAATGGGATGGTGCTCTTTTGGATTATCCGGATTGTTAGAATGTCAAAAAACGGATTTTTTTCTTTTGTTTTTTATCCGGTACGTATTATATATCATTTTCAATATAAGGAGATATGCAGTGCAAAAAATACATCCCGATCAACCGTTGGAAACAAGGTCAGGCTACCGCTGGATAATTTTTGCAATCCTTGCCATGGCGTACCTGTTTGTATATTTTCACCGGCTCTCTTTGTCGGTTGTGGCGGATGATCTGATAGCGGAATTTAAGACAACCGCAAGCATCTTGGGGATGCTGGGCTCTGTTTATTTTTATTGCTATGCTGCCATGCAGTTGCCTGCCGGTCTTCTGTCCGATTCCATCGGTCCCCGGAAAACCGTCACTTTTTTTCTGGTCATTGCAGCGATCGGGAGCCTGTTGTTTGGCCTGGCTCCGACAATCGGAGTCGCTTTTTTGGGTCGGGTGATGGTCGGTTTTGGCACTTCCATGGTGTTTATACCGACGATGAAAATATTGTCCCAATGGTATCGGAAAGATGAATTCGCCCAAATGGCCGGGATATTGAATGCAGTCGGCGGAGCTGGGGTTCTGATGGCTACCTGGGTTCTGGCGTCCATGTCCGCAAGTCTGGGATGGCGATTATCCTTTGAGATTATCGGTATCTTGACCTTTTTCATCGCGATTTTCGCATGGCTGCTGGTACGGGATCAACCCCGGGATATCCAAAAGAAGGGTATGGATTCAGCCATAGATCCGGCAGAAGATTTATCTCCCTCCTTTGAAAAGAGTTCACTGCTGGGCGGAGCATGGCAGGTTATCTCGGAGCGGAATTTCTGGCCGCTGGCGATCTGGTTTTTTCTTAACTGTGGTATTCTTTTCGGTTTCGGCGGCTTATGGAGCGGTCCCTATCTCATGCATGTGATTGGAATGTCTCGTGCGGAAGCAGGATCCATATTGAGCATGATTGCCTGGGGAATGATCTTTGGAAGTCCTTTGCTTGGGGCACTTTCCGACCGTATCCTGAAAAGTCGGAAAAAATTGTTTATCCTTTGCTCATCCGTATCGAGCCTGCTGTTCGCTTTGCTTTTCTTTTTCCCGGATGGATTGTCGAGAATCTCTCTTTATTGTGTATTTTTTCTGTTTTCCGTGAGTTCTTCCGCCATTGTGGCGATTGGTTTCACATCGGCCAAAGAACTGTTTCCAGTTGAAATTGCCGGCACATCTGTCGGTGCCGTCAATCTGTTTCCATTTCTGGGAGGAGCGGTTTTCATGCCTCTTTTGGGGAAAATCCTGGATGCATATCCCAAGAATGCAACAGGTGGACATTCGCAGGAAGGGTATTCGGCGCTGCTTTTCTTTCTGTTCATTTCCGCCCTGGCGGCACTTCTGGCCTCTTTTTTCATAAAAGAGACATTTGGTCGCTCTCAGTCGATGTAGTTTGGTATGCCGTTCAAACTCTTTCTACTTGACAAAAGCCGGATTATATAAAAAAAAGTGACAATCGATATCGGGATACAAGTGTATAAATCCGGTATCCCTGCCCAGTACCTGCCGGAACTCGGGAAAAAGGTGCTGCAGATGTCCAACCTGGAACTGGTAGGACTGCATTTTCATGGCGGACGGCATGATCCCAGCCTCAATGCTCTCTCCAGACCGGCAACCATTCTGGTGAACGGAAAGGATGCGGAGATCATTCGCAGGGCAGAGACTATTGAAGATGTATTCCGGCGGGATGTGATTCCGGAAAGACTAATCAGGAGGAAAAAATATTTTGAACATAAGTAGAGGGAATTCTTTCAAAGGATATGCCTTTGTAATTACAGCCGCTTTTTTATGGGCATCATCAGGAAATGCAGGAAAAGCGCTTTTTAATGGCGGCATGGATGCTTTTGAACTGGTTCAAATTAGAGTAACTTTGGCGGCATTTATTTTAGGACTGGCACTTGCAATTTTTAGAAGAGAACTTCTAAAAATACGCAAAAAAGATATTTGGTATTTTCTCTTGCTTGGAAGCATTGGAATGTCGATCCTTCAAGGAAGTTATTTTTATGCAATAAGTAAAATTCAAGTTGCTGCAGCAATTCTTATTCAATATATGGCACCCATATTTGTCGCCCTTTATTCAATACTTTTCTGGAAAGAAAAATTTTCCCTTTCAAAAGGAGTATCACTTCTATTGGCTTTTGGAGGTTGTTATCTGGTAGTTGGCGGATATAACCTTGATCTCTTGTCGATGAATAAAATTGGAATAGCAGCAGGGCTAATTTCAGCAGTATCATTTGCTGCATACACGCTCCTTGGTGAAAGAGGGATGCACAGCTACAAACCTTTTACTGTTTTATTTTATGCTTTGGCTTTTGCAACCATACCATGGCATATTTTTTATACCCCTTTTAATTACCTGACTGCCGGATTTACTTTACGTCAATGGTGGTGGATTACTTACATTGCAGTTGCAGGAACAATACTGCCTTTTGGATTATATTTTGTAGGGATAAATTTTATTCGTTCTACTCATGCCAGCATCACCGCAACTCTTGAACCAATAATAGCAGGTGTAATCGCTTTTTTAATTCTACACGAGAAAATGGAGATTTTTCAGATTTTTGGGGGGATTATGGTTATCGCAGCAATAATAACGATACAATTATACCATCAACCGGACAATTTATCCCCTGAAATGATCAGAGGCAAATCGAAAACGTAAAATAATTATGGATGATGGATCAAAAAAAATAACTCGTCAAAATATATACTAAAATATATACGATACTTGACTTTTTAGAGGCGAATGGGTAAGCATCTGTATCCAGGAAAATTATTTGCTCGAAGTATTATTGGGATGTTTGTGTACGAACCGACTAACTGATTTCAAAGGAGGAATCCGTATGACTAAACACTTATTGGTTGTTTTTTCGTTACTAATCGCAGCAGTTATGACCATCAGCGGTCCTGTCGCAGCCGCCGATCAGACTATCAAGATTGCCACCCAGTCCCCACTTTCCGGAGACCAATCAGCCGTCGGAGTAGATATCAAACGCGGCGCCGAGTTGGCTCTTGAACAAATGAGTGCACCGTTGGTCAAGATGGGATTCAAGGTTGAACTGGCTCCATTCGATGACCAGGCCAATCCCGATGCCGGCGTTGCCAACGCCAAGCGTATCGTCTCCGATCCGGCAATCCTTGCCATTGTCGGTCACTATAATTCCGGCGTCCAGATCCCGTCATCCGAGGTCTACCACACCTCCGGTCTGGCCAACGTTTCTCCTGCAAACACCAACCCGAAAGTCACCACCCGTGGCTATATGGAAGTCAACCGAATCGTCGGTCGTGACGACGTTCAGGGTGTTGTCGGCGCAGACTTTGCCGCTGGGAAAAATGTCAAAAGCGTCTTTGTCGTCCATGACAAGACTGCTTACGGACAGGGCATTGCCGAGTTCTTCAAAAAAAGGGCCGAGGAAAAGGGCATGAAAATGCTTGGTTTTGAAGGCACCGAAGAGAAGGCGAACTTTGATTCCCTGCTCTCTCCGATCCTTGCCGGCAATCCCGATTTGGTATACTTCGGCGGCATGTATCCCCAGGCTGCGGTCCTGTTCAAACAGGCCCGCGAGAAAGGGTATATGGGCATCTTCCTGAGTGATGATGGTTTTGATTCCTCCGATGCCGTCAAGATCGGTGGTCAGACCCTGCTTGATGGTGGCGGGACATTTTACTCCACAGTATCCGGCCCTGCCTCCATTTACCCCGGCACCGCCAAATTTGTCGCTGACTTCAAAGCCAAATACAATGCAGCACCGCAGCCTTTTGCCGCCCAGGGTTATGATTGCATGGGTATCTGCCTGAAAGCCATCGAAGCTGCCGCAAAGGCTAAAGGCAACAAGCTCCCGACCCGTGTGGCTGTCACCCAGGCGATCCGCGATTTGAAGGATTACGAGGGCATCACCGGCAAATTCACTTTTAACAGTATCGGCGATCCAACAATCGCCAAATATTTTGTGATTAAAGTCGCTTCTCTTGCTCCTGCAAAATGGAGTGATAACCCGGTTGTCGAGACCCTTGACATCGCTCCTCCGAAATAATCTGTCCTTGCCACATTCTCTTCCGGGCTCTTTCAGGGCCCGGAAGATTTTTTATCGGGTTCGCATATGAAACGGTTCCTTAAATCAATCAACGTCCGTGAGTTGCTGCGTCCACTGGGTCAGTTGATATTTTTCTCACTGGGCAGCACGATCTTTCTATCAGCCATTTTACTGGTTCTCGCATTGATTCTGGACAGGACCGTGGTCGGACAGACACTTTTCGAACGACTGAACGTGTCTCTTTATACCTATACCCTTGTCAATCTGCCCCAGGTGGCGATTGATGGACTGACGATTGGCTTTGTCTATGCCGCCATCGCCCTTGGCTATACCATGGTCTATGGTGTTCTCGAATTTATTAATTTCGCGCACAGTGAAATCTTCGCTGTCGGCGCGTTTGTCGGTGTTGAAATCCTGATCGCGCTAGATGAATTCGGAATTCTGGCCGATGCCTCTATTTTGATGGCCTATATTTATCTGGTACTTGCCATCCTGGGGGGCATGTTGGCAGCCGGAGGGCTGGCAGTTGCCGTGGAACGTGTGGCGTATCGACCCCTGCGTCATGCATCACGCCTGGTACCGCTGATCTCGGCAATAGGTGTCTCTTTTCTGCTGCAGGATGTCATCCGTCTCGTGGAAAGCCTGACAACCGGACAGTTCAACAGGATCTTTCCAACCTTTGGAAATTTCGACAGTCGTGTGATTCTTGCCAAAATGACCATGGGGACAACCCCAATAACCCTTGGTATGTCAATCAAATCTATTATTGTTATTGTCTCGGCGGTGCTGATGCTGGTGGCGCTGAACTACCTGGTAAACGCCACCAAGATCGGCAAGGCCATCCGCGCCGTGGCTCAGGATCATCCAACCGCCAGCCTGATGGGTATCGATGTGAACCGGATCATCTCGCTGACCTTTCTGGTTGGCGGTATGCTGGGTGGGGCCGCGGGTGTTTTATATGCCCTGAAATTCACCCGGATCGACCCGTTTGTCGGTTTTTTCCCCGGCCTGAAAGCCTTCACCGCCGCCGTCCTGGGAGGGATCGGCAACATGACAGGGGCACTGCTGGGCGGTATTGTTCTCGGTATGCTGGAAACCTTTGCGGGTTCCTATATGGGTGTTTTCACCATGGGTGCGGCCGGCTCCGAATACAAGGATATCTTTGCTTTCAGCATCCTGATTCTGGTGCTCATCTTCCGCCCGCAGGGGCTCATGGGTGCAAATGTGGCTCAGAAGGCCTAAGGAGGAGCAGATGGTCCCGATATTTTTGCCGGACATCATAAAAAAACTGGAACAGGGGATATACCCGCACATCATCATACTGGCCCATATGATTCTGGGTACCGGCCTTGTCTATACCAGCCCACGCTCGAATCTGGCTTTTCTGGTGTTGATTACCTCTTTTTTCACACTTTATTCTTTCAAGGCGGATCAGCGCTTCAAACTGATTGTAGGTGTAGTCCTGACGCTGTTTATTTTACCGGTGGTGGGTGTCCGCAATATCTTCTACCTGGAGGTTATCTTTCAGATCAGCGTGTTTGCGGCCCTTGCGCTGGGTTTGAATATCGTGGTCGGTTTTGCCGGTCTGCTCGATCTGGGATACGTGGCATTTTATGCTGTCGGGGCCTACCTGTGGGCGTTTTTCGGTTCCCAGCAGTATTATGTGCTACCCTTCGCACCGGGGACCCAGCCGTCCAACCTGCCTTTCCTGCTGCCTGGAGACGCCTTTTATCTGTTCATGTTCGCAGCGATATTTGTTGCGGCGCTGACCGGTATTCTGCTCGGTACACCGGTCCTGCGGCTGCGCGGCGACTACTTGGCCATCGTGACCCTTGGCTTTGGAGAAGTCATCCGCGTTCTGGCAAACAACCTTGACAAGCCGCTCAATTTCACCAACGGACCTCAAGGGATCACGCCGATTCAGCGGCCAACCATGCCTCAGGCCGCTGTTAACGTCTTCAACAAGTTGTTCGGGGGCGTCGTCGGGCATGAAGTCAGCCCCGCCGATATGTATAACGTCATGTTCTACCTGCTGGCACTGGCGGTTATCATCGTCATTGTCTTTGTGACCCGGCGTCTTGATGACTCGAAAATCGGTAGGGCCTGGACTGCGATCCGGGAAGACGAGGCTGCGGCGATCGCAATGGGTATTCCGCTGGTCAAAATGAAGCTGGCTGCGTTTGCGGTCGGCGCTTCTTTTGCCGGGGTCATGGGTGTCCTGCTTGCGGGAAGCCGTACCTTCATCAGTCCGGAATCATTTTCATTCATGCAGTCTATCGGCGTCCTGTCGATGGTTATCCTGGGGGGTTCGGGAAGCATCCCCGGCGTAATCCTGGGCGCAGCCACGGTCACCATCCTGAACCTGCAGGTACTCCAAGGCCTTTCTTTACATTTGAGTCAGCTTCGCCAGAGTGATGCGGTCATTCCAATCATCAACTTTGCCTGGGCCGACTTGTCCACCCAGCTGGATCCGGCCAAATATCAGCGCCTGCTGTTCGGGCTGATTCTGATCCTGATGATGATCTTTCGTCCGGCGGGTCTGATCCCTTCCCAGCGCCGTAAACGCGAGCTTGCTTCCGATGAAGCTGAGGGCGGGGAATAAGACGAGGAGAACCATGGCACTGCTTGAAACAAGTAACATCGTGAAAAATTTCGGCGGTCTTATCGCCGTCAACAAGGTCAATTTCAAGCTTGAATCGGGCCGGATTGTCAGCATCATCGGCCCGAACGGAGCCGGAAAGACCACATTTTTTAATACCTTGACCGGCATTTACAAACCAGACCAAGGTCAGATCACCTTCAACGGCAGACCTTTAAATGGACTGCGACCCGACCAGATCGCATCACGCGGGATTGCACGTACGTTTCAGAATATTCGTCTTTTCGGCAATATGTCGGTCATCGAAAATATTCTGGTGGGCATGCATGTCCACCTGAAACAATCGTCCATTGATACCCTTTTTCATCTGCCTTTTTTTAAAAAAGAAGAAAGAGAATCGGAACAAAAAGCGGAAGAACTGATGACGTACGTGGGCCTTCAAGGGGTAGGCAATGAGATCGCCAAGAATTTGCCCTATGGCGGCCAGCGGCGGCTGGAGATTGCCCGCGCCCTGGCCGCCGACCCGCTTATGTTGCTTCTGGATGAACCGGCCGCCGGCATGAACCCGCAGGAAACCGAGGATGTCACCCGTCTGTTCCGGCGTATCCGGGATGAAAAGGGCATCACGATTCTTCTCATCGAACACGATATGCGCGTGGTCATGAATATCTCGGAGCAGATATGCGTAATGGATCACGGTGAAAAAATTGCCGAAGGGACTCCGGATGAGATCCGTTCCAACACCCAGGTCATTGAGGCTTATCTCGGGCGCGGCGCGGCCGCCGGCCAACATGAGGAGAAGAACGCATGAGCCTCTTATCCCTTCATGACATTCACAGCTTCTATGGCCATATCCATGCCCTTAAAGGTATCTCGGTCGAGGTTAACGAGGGCGAGATCGTGACGTTGATCGGCTCGAACGGCGCCGGCAAGAGTACCACGCTGCGCACCATCTCCGGGTTAATACACCCCAAGCAGGGAAAGATCCTGCTGGGTGGCAAGGATATCTCCCAGATGAAACCGCATTCCATCGTCCTTGCAGGTATCGGGCACGTGCCTGAGGGCCGGGGAATTTTTCCGAAACTGACCGTCAAGGAGAATCTGGAGATGGGGGCATTCACGCTGGATGATCCGGAGGAGATCGAGCGCCGGATGGAATACGGGTTCGAATTGTTTCCGCGACTGAAAGAACGGACCAACCAGTATGGCGGTACCCTTTCAGGCGGCGAACAACAGATGCTTGCCATTGCCCGCGGACTGATGTTGAATCCGCGTCTTCTGATGCTCGACGAGCCTTCCATGGGGCTTTCTCCGGTTCTTGTGGAGCTGATTTTTGATATCATCAAAGCCTTGAACGAGAAGGGCACGACAATCCTGCTGGTGGAACAGAATGCGCTGATGGCCCTTTCCATTGCGCACCGGGGCTATGTGCTCCAGAACGGCAAGATTGTCGTCAGCGACACAGCAGCCAGTCTGAAACAAAATGAAATGGTACAAAAGGCTTATCTGGGTATTGATTGATCGGGGGTTTTTTTAGGCTGCCCGATTGACTCGTTTCTATTGGCGATCCAAATGAATTTGGATCGCTTCCCAGTCCATGGATACAATCATTAATTGAGAACCGTGTTTTCCTTTCACACTCCATATCTTGATCTGCTGTTTGAGTTTATCCTTTCTTTTTTAAATTAATTTCGATAAAACAACCTTGTAAATATAAACAATATTTTAAAGGATTATATGAAACGATTTATTGATGAAGACCTCACACGCTGGAAGGATGGAAAGCGACGCAAGCCATTGATCCTTCGCGGTGCACGGCAAGTGGGCAAAACCTGGTCTTTGAAAGAGTTTGGGAAAAATAACTTTGACGCTATCGTTGTGGTTGACCTTGAACGTAATCCGGCCTTACGACGGGTGTTTGATGGTGACCTCAGCGCTGGACGGATCTGCGCCGATCTTGAAGTGCTGTTCAGACAAAAAATAACCCCAGGCAAGACCCTGTTGTTTTTCGATGAAATCCAGGCCTGCCCCCGTGCCATTACGGCTCTGCGTTACTTTTACGAAGAGATGCCGAATCTGCATGTCGTTGCGGCAGGATCTCTTCTTGAATTTGCCTTGAAAGATACCTCGTTTCCGGTCGGCAGAATTCAGTTTCTTCATCTTTACCCCCTTTGTTTCGCGGAATATCTGGAGGCTATCGGCAATGACCTTGCTGCGACCGCCGTTCTCGGCAGTCCTGCCGACCTATCTCCCCCAGTACATGAACTGCTCTTAGAGGAACTGAAGAGGTATTTCTTTTTAGGAGGAATGCCTGCCTGTGTGAAGGCCTTTGTGGAAAGCGGTTCGTTACAGGATGCTTTTGAAGTTCAGGGGGAAATCGTCGAGTCATACCGGATGGATTTTGCCAAATACACCCCCCAGGTTGACCGTTTCTGTCTTGATGCTGTGTTTAACGCTCTATCTCAGAGTGTAGGCCGGCAGATAAAATATGCCCGACTTGGCGAAGGCTATTCCAACCCGACCCTGAAAAAAGCGTTTGATGCGCTCTGTCTTTCGAATGTGGTCCGCAAAATTCCCTCTGCCGATCCTGCCGGGCTGCCGCTGGGAGCCACGTCGTCGGCAAAGATATTCAAAGCGCTAATGCTGGATATCGGCTTGATGCGGTATATGTCGGGAATGCCTTCTGACGTGGAATACGCCAGAACCGATCTCCTCGCCATCTACCGCGGAGCCATGGCAGAGCAGTTCGTCGGCCAGGAGATGACAGCTTCTCAAAATGAAAATCTGTATTATTGGAGCAGGCCTGCAAAAAGCAGTTCCGCCGAGGTGGACTATCTTGCGGTGTTGGAAGGCACGGTTCATCCGGTTGAGGTGAAAAGCGGCGTATCCGGCAGCCTGAAGAGCCTGCACCTTTTTCTTTCCACCTACCCGAATTGCGGAAAAGCCATGGTCTTTTCCACCCGGCCATACGCGGACCTTCCGGAACAAAAAATCACTTTCATGCCGTTGTATTGGGCATATTCGGCAACGAAAAAGAAGATTTAAAAATATGCAGGTTTCTACTCCCCTTGAAAAACAGGTTCCCGTTTTTCAAGAAAGGCAGTGAATCCCTCGATGACATCTTTTGATCCCTGGGTATAATAGTGGGTATAATAAGGCCGGAATTTCATGAAATCATGGAATGTCCCAATTATTTCCCGATTGGTAAAATTCGCAGATATTGCCCGATGGGCAGTTAAGCGTGCGTGAATGAATGTACATTAGTGAGGCGTTTTCCGATGTGGATCTCCGCGATTTTTAGATCGTAAGACGTCTGAAGATTGAGCCAGTATTGTGGTGACTGGTTGAATGCACGTCCAATCAGCAATGCCAGCTCCGCCGTCACCGGACGATCGCCCTTGATAACATGCGAAATCCGCATGGGCGATACCCCGATGGCTCGCGCGAACTCGGCTTGCGATATACCCATCTCTCCTATGATTTCAGCCAGAAATTCTCCCGGATGAATTGCAGGCAAACCATTCTTAACCATAATATTTTCTCCTCTAGTGATAATCGACAATTTCAACGTCATAAGCGTCTCCATTTTTAAAGCGGAAGCAGACGCGCCATTGGTCGTTAATGCGAATACTCCATTGACCGGAACGATCATGAACCAAAGCCTCAAGTCTGTTAGAAGGAGGGAACCGCAAGTCTTCGAGGCGTAAGGCTCCATCCAACTGTGTCAAACGCATTGCTGCACGTTTGAGTATATTAAATTAATTTCGATAAAACAACCTTGTAAATATAAACAATATTGTTTCTACTCGCCCTGAAAAACAGGTTCCCGTTTTTCAAGAAAGGCAGTGAATCCCTCGATGACATCTTTTGACTCCCGGACAACAGCGCTACCCTGGGCTTCAACATCAAGACCTTTTTCAAGCCCCTGGTAAATGCCGGCACTCATTGCTTTTAAAACGCAGCTTACGGCGACCGGCGGTCTTTTTACGAGTTTTTCAGCAAAAGCCATAGTCTCATCCATGAATTTTTCAGGCATGCAGATCTGGTTTACCAATCCGATTTCAAGGGCCTGAGCAGCCGAGAGCCGTTTGCTGAAGAGTATCATATCCAGCGCTTTAGCCTGTCCGATACATCTCATGAGCCTTTGTGTTCCTCCCCATCCGGGAATGATACCCAGATTTAATTCCGTAAGGCCGATGAAGGATTTGGGTGAGTCTGCCATGATTCTGAAATGGCAGCACAAGGCCAGCTCCAGTCCTCCGCCAAGCGCATGACCGTTAATGGCGGCGATCAAGGGCTTTTCGATTTTATCCACCCGTGTCCACAACTCCCATCCTTTTGGACCGGTTTTATGGCCATTGACATGGTCATTGACATCATATCCTGCAGAAAAGCATTTTTCTCCGGCGCCGGTCAGGATGATGACACGCAAATCTTTATCTTTTTCCACTTCATCCAGAACCGTTTCCAGATCCAGCATGGCTTCGTAGTTCCAGGTGTTGGCCGGTGGCCGGTTGACGGTTATGATTCCGATATGGTTTTCTTTTGTGAATAAGATGTTTTTCAAATTCATGGGATACTCCTTTTCACTCTTTGATATTGCATAATTTTTTTGCATACGCTTGTTTTTCTTTCATGTTCACCTGGCGCGAAATCATGATCCGCTGGGCCTGGGGTGATCCGGCTCCGTGCATGGATTCGGTGAGATAGCCTACCGCGGCTGTCCCGAGTGTCAGGTTTTCAATCAAACGAAGGATTCGCATGCGGTTTTCCGTTGGGACATCTTTAGATCCCTGATAATATTTTTCCAGCCATTTCCCGATTTCCGGGGAACGGAAATCCGCTTCCGAGGGAAGCGTGACCATCAGGCCGCCGGCAATATCCTGGGCCAGACGTGCAATCTCATATGGAAAACGGGTGACATTCTGTTTGGAGACATTGGCCAGGAGCGTATTGACACAATAGGTTCCGCTGGGCTCTTTATGCCCTTCCGCCGCACAGGATAAGGAACCGCAATACAGGGTTTCATTCAACTGGTTCATTTCAATAATTTTATCCTTGATATGGGAAGCCTTGAGAATACCGTTGTATTCGGCGATGGTCTGAGAAGCCCCGATCAGGACATCTCCCACTCCGGTTTTACAGGCATAGCTCTGCCGGTGATAGGATGCAAATTTTTCAACCAGCGATCCGGAAAAATCATACTCCTTATACATGAACACCCGTTCCCAGGGGATGAACACATCATCGAAAATGACCAGCGCTTCATGGCCGCCGTATGTCTGGTTCCCGACATCCATGGGATTGTCTTCCAGTTTACGGGTATCGCAGGACTGCCGGCCCATGATATAGGTGATTCCCGGTGCATCGCTTTGCAGGGCAAAGGATATGGCATAATCCTGATCCTCTTTTTTCATGGAGATGGTGGGCATGACGATGATCTCGTGGGAATTGACTGCACCGGTCTGGTGTGCCTTAGCCCCCCGGACAACGATTCCATCCTTTCTTTCTTCCACCACATGCAGATACATATCCGGGTCTGGTTGACCGGAGGGGGGCAGGGATCGGTCTCCTTTCGGGTCGGTCATAGCGCCGTCGCAGACAAGATCGTTTTCCTGCACAAATGCAAGGTATTTCAGAAAGCGTTTGTTATAAGAGGTTCCATGCCGGATATCGATATCATAAGTGACGATGGACAGAGCATTCAATGAATCCAGGCCAACGCAGCGCTGAAAACAGCAGGCAGTATGCGCTCCCATCAACCGTCCCATTTTTGTTTTCCGGATCAGGTCTTCTCTGCTCTGGTGGATATGGGTGAAACGGTTGATTCTTTTCCCGGTCAGATGAGAGGAGGCGGTCATGATATCCTGGAATTCCGGAAGATTTGCCATCTCATATGTTTTGGCCACTGCATTCATGGATGGGCGGATCATGGGATGATCCACCGGATTTTCGATTCTTTTGCCGAACATGTAAACAACAAGGTTCAGCTTTCGAAGACTCTCTTCATATTGCGCTGCTGTCATCATGGGACGATCTCCTTGCATCATTAAAGCATATATCTTTGCTGTTTTCATTTCAGAAGCAGGTTTCAAGGCAGAACAAACAACCCTGTATGACATGGAAACAACCTTGAGTGAATGACATTCTATATAGTAAAAAGCGGTATGGAGCGTCAAGCTTTTTAAAAAAAATAAATATAAATCATATAATAATAAATAGTTAGTAAAAATTGATATGAATGGCGAACTGATTTCTTTAATTTTTTTTTATAGAATATTGTTCAAATTTTATTGAATCAAAGGGATTTTTTGTTTATGGTACAAAACCAGTCAGAGATAATCGGGTGCAATTAAAAGTGTTGGGTTTCGATAACCCAAT
>CAYTGW010000019.1:0-30554 GCA_964437395.1 uncultured Desulfocicer sp. | reverse complement strand
TCAAACAATATGGCAATTTGTAACAGATTCGAACAGGACGTAGAAAATTAATCTCCTTTATCACGATGTGTAATTGCGACCTGTTTACCCTGAAGGGTAAGGTGTTCGTATATCTTTTTTGCGATTGTAACACTGCGGTGTCTGCCGCCTGTGCATCCGAAAGCTATGGTTAGATATGCTTTTCCCTCCTTTTCATACAAAGGAAGCAAATAGTCAAGCAAATCCATATACTTTTTTAAAAAAGTTTCAGCCTCTTCTGTGTTCAATACAAAATCCTGGACAGCTTTGTTTTCACCATCATATGGCTTAAGCTCTGGTATAAAATATGGATTTTTTAAAAACCGCACATCAATGATCAGGTCGGAATCATTCGGGATACCCTGCTTGAAACCAAAAGACATGATGTGGGTCTGCATGGTATTGATGGTGATATTTTCCCGAACATATTTGAAAATAATTGATTTAAGCTCATGGACATTGAGCGCTGACGTATCAATAATTTTATGGGCATGTTTTCTCAGACTTTTAAGCTGATTTCGTTCATCACGGATTCCATCCATGATTGTTTTATGGGAAGAAAGCGGGTGATGTCTTCTGGTCTGGCTGTAACGCCTCCTCAGGATCTCATCATCTGCTTCGAGAAACAGGATTCTCA
The DNA here is from genome assembly GCA_964437395.1 of uncultured Desulfocicer sp. GTDB lineage: Bacteria > Desulfobacterota > Desulfobacteria > Desulfobacterales > SURF-7 > QZKS01. The sequence continues at coordinate 29,899 of CAYTGW010000019.1, read as the reverse complement.
ATTTATATCCATCTGAATTCAGTTTTTGAACCACTTTTTGATACTTCAGGATAAATTCTTTATCCCTGAGATCCATCCCAAATACAAAACCGGATATGTCCGGAGAATGATACAAGGGAAGTTCGATGAATTGCGGTAAAAGCGAGACCGGCATATTGTCGACACAATAGAACCCTGCATCTTCGAACGCAGCGATTGCCGTACTTTTTCCGGATCCTGAAAGCCCTGAAATAATGGTAATGTTTTTTTTATCCACGTTGAAAAGACCAAGGAGATTTTCCCCATGTTGTTTGGGGGAAGGGGAGTTACGGATTCATAACTCCCCTTTGTTCGAATGAAAGGATGTCTTTGAATGAAAAAACAGGGGCTGTTTCAGATCCTGTTAAAAATCTTCGTCATCCGCTTCAATGATTGATATAACCTCTTCTTTTGTTGAGATCGTTTTCAGTTTTTTCTTGAGTCCATCGTTTTTTAATAAACGGGAAATTCGCGCCAGTAGTTTCAAGTGCAGCCCGGTAGAGTTTTCAGGGGTACATAGTAAAAAAAAAATATGAGTCGGCTTTCCATCCATGGACTCAAAATTAACTCCCTTTTTGCTCAATCCAAAACCGATAACAGGTGAATTGAGCTCTTTGAGTTTGCCATGAGGAATCCCAATTCCTCCATCAATGCCGGTGCTTCCCAATCTCTCTCTTTCCATAATGATTCGAACCAGTTTTTCACGGTCAATCCCTGTCATCTTCGCCACAGGCACGACAAGTTCTTCCAGAACTCCTTTTTTATCTGTTGACTTCAGATCTGTTAAAATAGTTTCTTTATGTAAGACTTCAAGAATTTTCATGAATGATCACCAACACCCATATCCGGAATTTAGACCCGACTCGGCTGAATCAGCCCATAATCTCCGTCTGAGCGACGATAAAGTACGTTCACCCGATCAGTCCGTGCATTTGTAAAAACAAAAAAATGGTCATCAACCAGGTCCATCTGCATAATGGCCTCTTCAACATCCATTGGTTTATATTCAATATTTCGTACTTTTATCTGTCGGGGTATGTCTTCCTCCAGGTATGGGATGTCTGGAGGGGTGTCAAACCCTTTATTTTTTTTTCTGGATACGGATCTTTTTTTTTTCATTTTTTGTTTATTTTTTTTCAACTGGGTTTCCAATTTATCCAGAACCATATCAATTGCTGAATACATATCATTTGTTTCTTCTTTGCCAACAATGTTCAGTCTGTCTCCAATCAGACTGATTTCTGCAATATGACGGAATTTTTCAACTGAAAGCACAACGTTTGCCTCAGCCGGGTTATCAAGGAGTTTGTCTAACCTGTTAAGCTTATCCTGAAGAAAAGATTTAAGGTGATTAGAAGAGTCAATGTTCTTAAAGGTTACAGATGTCTGCATAGTACCTCCCTAATACTGTTTGCGTTTATTGGAAGATAATACTCCTAACATTTCTCGGTACTTGGCAACAGTTCTTCTTGCAATGTCGATATTCGCCTCCTTTAGTAATTTTGCAATTTTATCATCGCTGTGAGGCCTTCTCGCATCCTCTGCTTCGACGATTTTTCGAATTTTATCCTGCACACTGGTGGAAGCGATCGCTTCACCGTGTAAACGGTTGATTGAACTATTGAAGAAATACTTCAGCTCAAATATCCCCTGTGGAGTATAGGCATATTTGTTGGTTGTGACCCGGCTTATGGTTGACTCATGCATTTCGATATCCTGGGCAACATCCCGAAGAACCATGGGTTTCAGGTGTGAGATGCCTTTTTCAAAAAAATCTTTTTGAAATTTTAAAATACTCTCCATCACTTTATAAATGGTTTTTTGCCGCTGGTGGATACTTCTGATCAACCAGGCTGCTGAGCGCATTTTATCCTGGAGATAATCTTTTGTTTTGCTTTCGATTTTTTCACCACGGCTGACTGCTTTTTTATAATAGGGGTTAATCCGCAGTTTGGGCATTCCATCATCATTGAGCATAATGATGAATTCATCTTCATATTTATACACATAGATATCCGGACTGATGTACTGGGGTTCATCATCAGAGTATTCGCGTCCTGGTTTGGGTTCCAGCATCCGGATAATATTTACAGCAGCGACAACTTCTTTAATCGATATTTTGAGCGCCTTGCAGATTGCTTTATAGTTTTTATTTTCAAGATGCTTGATATGGTTTGTTATAATTTCAACAACAATCGGATCAGCTAGTCCAAAATGCTTTGCTTGAATCAGCAGGCACTCTTTCAGGTCTCTGGCACAAACACCAATTGGATCAAATGTTTGCAGTGTTTTAAGTATATACTCGACAATCTGAACAGGGTGACCGCTCGTTTCAGCGATCTCTTCGACACTGATTTCAAGATACCCATCGCGATTCAGATTCCCGATAATCAGACTCCCGATTTTTTCTTCGAGATCGGATGGTAATATCATCAACAGTTGCCACAGTAAATGGTCCTTTAAAGACTTCTTGCCGGCAATAAATGTTTCATAAACAGGAGCATCTCTTTTTTCGGTTTCATAATTGGTTCTGCCTGGCGTATTGTATTCATCGAGGTAGTTGCTCCAATCAATATCATTCTGGATATTTTCCTCAACACGGACTTCTTTCAATACAGTTGTATCAATTTCAGGTTCTGAAATTTCCGTTTGTTTTTGGGCAATATTGTCATCAGCAGTATCCTGAAACTCTTCAAGTGCAGGATTGTTTTCCAATTCCTGGCTGATCATATCCACCATTTCAAGCCTGGACAACTGGAGCAGTTTGATCGCCATTTGCAGCTGGGGAGTCATGATCAGCTGTTGGGTCAATTTGAGTTGTTGTCGTAATTCAAGTGCCATGCTTTAGTAAAGTTTAAACTCCTCTCCCAGATAAATTTTTCGGGCTGTTTCGCTGGAAGCAATTTTTTTTTTTTTTTCGGATTCGATCACTTTGCCGTTATTCAGAATAAATGCCTTGTCACAAACGCCAAGGGTTTCTCTTACATTGTGATCGGATATTAAAATACCGATTCCGCGTTTTGTTAACTGTCTGATAATTTTTTGGATATCAATAATCGCAAGCGGGTCTATACCGGCAAAGGGCTCATCCAGCAGAATGAATGAAGGCTTTGTTGCCAATACCCTTGTGATTTCGAGTCGCCGCCTTTCTCCTCCGGATAGAACACTTGCATAATTGTCTGAGAGGTGTCTAATGCCCAAGTCCTCAAGCAGTGTGTTTGCTCGTGTTTCCCTCTCTGAACCCGAAATCGGGAGAATTTCAAGGATGGCCATAACATTTTCTTTGACGGTCAACTTTTTAAAGATTGATACCTCCTGTGGAAGATACCCGATTCCTCTTCTTGCTCTCCGGTACATTGGAAAATCCGTGATATCTTCCTGGTTGATGAACACATTGCCTTTATCTGCCTTAATCATTCCAACGGCCATGTAAAATGTGGTTGTTTTACCAGCCCCGTTGGGCCCTAACAGACCTACAACATCTGAACTGTTCACCTCAATGCTTACGGAATCAACAACACGTCTTCCATGATACGATTTTTCCAGATTTTTAAGCTCCAGAGTGGGCATTCAGATGCGTTTTTTGATATTTTTACTATCAGTAATTATTGAATTAAAAAAATCCAGTTGATCCATCTCAGTATCTTGTATTGGTTATAATCCAGATTGAAAGCAGAATCAATGGATTTATCATAACTGTATTATTCGGAGCAGCACTTTTCCGGAATGATAACTTCTTGAAAGTGGGAACGGGGGATTTCAATGATAAATGTGCTGCTCCATACTGACAAAATAGGCGGCTAAAATATCAGGCTCTTAATTCAAGCCTTTTCCATCGGAACGGATCACAGCCTCAACCCTATTGCTGTTTTGCCCGCTTTCGACCTGGATACGTCCATCGTTGCGATGGAAGGTGATCTTTTTGCCGGATATCATATTCTTTTCACTTGTAACTTTGCAGTTATCACCGGTGAGCTCAAGAATCCCGCTATCTGCTGTATATACTGCCTGGTCCGCTTCGGCTAAACGGTTATCAAAATTGATTTTTACATTTCCTTTTGCGATAATTTTTTGAATGGACTGTACGTTGTTCGGTACGTTTTCAAGAGCTGGTTGGTCTTTTTTATAGAATATTTGAAGTGAGTCAGAATGAATGATTGTATTTTCCTGTGTTGCCAGGACATTCCCCTTGAACTCTGCTTCTTTGGTCATATCGTTAATATTCAACTGGTCACTGGTGATGTGAATCGGTTTATCAGCCTCTGTACTGTTTTTGCTTTCTGTGCCAGCAGCAAACATGTTGTGATTGATAAAAAAAACAATACAGATAAGGGTGATTATAATAATATTGTAACGGGTGAGTTTAGAGTTGAATTTTGCCACGGATAGTCCCTTCAACCTTTCCTTCCAGGCGGGCCTGGCGAGTGTTTAAATGAAATGTTATTTTTTCAGCACTGAAATGCAAAAATTCCCCCGATATATCCGCTGGTGAGGTTGAATAAAGTATACGATCCTTATGATTGTACCGTAACTCTTCTGTTTGTAAATTGTAATCAGGATTCATCAAGACAACCTTTCCGGTTACCGTAAAATTACTGGTATTGTTTTCCAGAACCCCGTGATCTGCGGTCAAATGTGCATTGTTTTGGTTTTCGAGATAGAAAACGATCGACAGGTTCTCCAGAATGGATCGGCTTTCCGCTTGCACTTGTATAAGGTGTGCGGATTTTGCATCTAATGTCCATTCCTGTTTTCCGTCCCGCGTTGCAGTTTGATGGAGGTTTTCGATAGAAAGAGTTGCATTGTTTTTAATTGTATCAATCAGTATATCCGGATTTTTTGACAGTATTCGAAAACCGATGAAAATGGAAATAACAGCTGCAAGTGTCAGAAAAATCAAGATCAGCAGAATGGTTTTAATTTTTTTTGAGGTATCCGGCATTGACTATTTATATATATCCAGAATGTTATTCCATAGACCTTTGGCCTTTAAGATGGCTTCGCTGACTTCCCGGACAGCTCCCTGACCCCCATTTGAAGATGTCACAAATGCAGCCTGCTTACGAACATGTTCATGCGCATCTGCAACAGCAATGGGGAGTCCGACACGGTTCATAATCGGAAGATCCGGAAAATCATCTCCGATAAATGCGATTTCCTGAGAGGTTTTTCCGGTCTGCTGTATTATATTCTCAAGGGTTTGGGCTTTGTTCCGGACACCATCAAAAATCATTGTAATACCGAGATTTTTACATCGATGTTTGACAACAGAAGAGGACCTGCCTGTTACAATGCCAACTTGGATCCCGTAGTCCATCAGCAGACGGATACCAAAACCGTCTTTTACATTGAACATTTTTGTTTCAACATTGGAATCATTATATATAATCATTCCGTCAGTGAGCACACCATCCACATCCAGGAGTAACAGTTTGATTTGTTTCAGCCTGCTTGCAAGGTGTTGGTTCATTATATGTATTCTTTTTGGATGATGCCCCGAATCGTCTTGAGGGTAAAAAGAAACGGTTCAAGTTGATCCAGTCTCAGGGAATTGGGTCCATCGCAACGTGCTGTATCCGGATCCGGATACACCTCGATAAATACTCCGTCCGCACCTGCTGCCACAGCCGCTTTGGCGAGTATCGGAGCAAACTCGCGTTGACCGCCGGAACGTATCCCGCTTCCCCCCGGAAGCTGGACACTATGGGTAGCATCGAATATTACAGGAAATCCGGTTGACTCCTGGATAATTTTGATGCTTCGAAAGTCAACAACCAGATTGTTGTACCCAAAAGAGGTTCCCCGTTCTGTAATTGTAATTTTTCGATTTCCGGTAGAGGTTGCTTTTTCTGTAATATTTTGAATATCACCTGGGGCCAGAAATTGTCCTTTTTTTATGTTGATTGGTTTTTGGGTCTGGGATACTGCAAGAATCAAGTCGGTCTGGCGGCATAAAAAAGCAGGGATCTGTATGATATCGAGAACCTCAGCTGCATGTTCCACTTCATTTACAGCATGAACATCTGACAGAATCGGGATATCCAGGCTGGATTTGACCTGACGAAGGATATCCAGGCCAGGTTTCAGTCCGGGTCCGCGAAAGGAATGGATTGAAGTCCTGTTGGCCTTGTCATACGATGCTTTGAATATAAAGGGGATCTCAAGTTTTTTTGTCAGTTTTTTCAGATAAGAAGCAATTTCAAATGTTTTGTCATAATTTTCGATCACGCAAGGACCAGCAATTAACAATAGAGGATTGGTTCCTCCGACCTTGATATTTCCAATTTGCACCATAGCTGTCATATGTTATCTGAAAAAATGTTTTGAAGAAAAAATGATTTTCATTAAGTTGCCTGAGAGCCAATTTCAAAACTATTAAAAAGCGTCACACCGGCGAAAGTCTGTGCCCAGAAAAGAGCCGAAAATACTGGATTCTAGTTTTCGCCGGAACTACAACAACAGACTTTTGAAATTGGCTCCTGAGTCTTAACTTTTGACTGATGAAAAGTCAAGGTACGAAAAAAACCTTGATTACCAGATTTCAAGTTGTTATTGTCGGCAGAATTATATCAATCCCTTGGATGATAGGTTTTTTCTGAGTTGAAATCAAATAATAATAAAATCTGGTTAGCAAAAAGACGGATCAAAGAGTCTGGATTGGAAATAAATGTCCACATATAAAGTCAACAAGACTTACCAGGAAATAAATGCTAAAATTCGTTCAGGAAAAGTTGTTGTTGTAACAGCCGAAGAAATAATCGGAATTGTGAAAAAAGAAGGCCCTGTTGAGGCAGCCAGAAAGGTGGACGTTGTGACCACCGGAACTTTTGCTCCGATGTGTTCATCCGGAGCGTTCATTAATTTTGGCCATTCCTCACCCGGTATAAAGGCCTCCAATGTCTGGTTGAACAATGTCCCTGCATATGGAGGACTTGCTGCGGTTGACTGCTATATCGGTGCGACCGAAACCTGTGAGGATGACCCGTTGAATAAGGTCTGGCCCGGTGAATTTAATTATGGCGGAGGACATGTCATTCAGGATCTTGTTGCCGGTAAAAAGGTACACTTAAAGGCGACGGCTTATGGAACTTCATGTTATCCCAGCCGAATCATTGAAAAGCAAATTACCTTAAAAGAACTTCCCTCTGCCACATTATGCAATCCGCGCAATGGATATCAGAATTATAATTGCGCTGTTAATCTTACCCGAAAGACAATTTATACATATATGGGAGCTTTGAAACCAAAGGCAGGAAATGCAAACTACTGTTCTTCCGGCGAGCTAAGCCCGCTTTTTAATGACCCGTATTACAAAACCATTGGCCTGGGCACCCGGATATTTTTAGGAGGTGCAGAAGGATATGTTACCTGGCAGGGAACACAGCACAATCCATCGGTTCCGCGCACGGAGAAAGGGATTCCGATGAAACCGGCCGGCACTCTTTGGGTAATGGGGGATTTAAAGAAAATGAGTCATAAGTGGCTGGTCGGGATGAGTATACAGGGATATGGGATTTCTCTTGCAGTCGGTCTGGGTGTACCGATTCCGATATTGAATGAAGAAATGGCATCTTATACGGCAATTTCCGATGAAGAAATTTTTACTCAGATTGTGGATTACGGGAATGATTACCCGAATGGGAGTTCCAATAGTCTGGGAACCGTAAGCTATGCGGAATTGAAAAGCGGATCAATTGAACTGGATGGTAAAAAGGTTCTTACCGTACCCCTATCGAGCATGGTAAAAGCCCGTGAGATTGCAGAAATTCTTAAAGATTGGATACAGAAGGGTGAGTTTTTTCTCGGAGAGCCGCAATTCACGTTACCTGTTTAGTTGAACAAAGAATTTTTTTTTGGTCTGACAGCATTCAATCTGAAATGGCTCTATAAGCACCGGGTATGTATTTTCATAAAAACTTTTATTAATAAGGTATAAGCCGAATTGAAACAGAACAAAGAGACAGAAAAGAAAAATAGTAAAAAGAAGAAGAGCAGTCTCAGGGAAAACATTGAAGCAATCCTGGTGGCTGTTGTTTTGGCCTTATTTATCAGAACGTTTGTTGTACAGGCCTTTAAAATACCATCCGGTTCAATGAAAAATACCCTTCTCATAGGGGATCATATTCTGGTTAACAAATTCATCTACGGTATCAAATTGCCTTTTATCGGGGCCACGCTGATTCCGATTAAAGATCCCAAGCGAGAGGATATTGTAGTTTTCGAATATCCGGATGATCCGTCAAAGGATTTTATCAAAAGGGTCATTGGTGTTGCCGGAGATCGGGTAGAGATTCGGAATAAAAAGGTATATGTAAACAATATGCCGTTAGATCAGGATTTTGCCATTTATACGGATGACCGCAGTCTCCCTGGCCGTGATTTCTTTGGGCCGATAACCGTGCCGGAAAATTCTCTTTTTGTGATGGGCGACAACCGGGATAACAGCCATGACAGCCGTTTCTGGGGATTTGTAAAGCTTAAAGCCGTTAAAGGGAAAGCCTTTATTATCTATTGGTCCTGGAATGGAGAGAACCAGAATTCAATTCTTGATTATGTCCGTTGGGGTCGAATGGGTCAATTGCTGAAATAGAACAAGGACGAAATGGAATTTAATAGAAAAGATATTCTTGATATTGCTTCCCTATCAAAAGAAGAGATCTCTTTTATTCTGGATACAGCAGATAAGATGAGGGAGATCTCAGAACGGCCCATTAAAAAAGTTCCAACCCTTCGGGGGAAGACCATTGTTCTGTTCTTTTATGAACCCAGCACAAGAACAAAACTTTCTTTTGATATTGCTGCAAAGAGATTAAGTGCGGATTGTGTTTCTCTTTCCGCTGGTTCCAGCAGCATGGTCAAGGGAGAAACCTTGATTGACACGGCAAGAAATCTTGAGGCGATGCGACCGGATGTGATTGTCATCCGGCATTCTGCTTCAGGAGCTCCTCACATGTTGAGTCGATATTTAAAAACGTCGATTATCAATGCAGGGGATGGAACACATGCACATCCTTCTCAGGCACTTCTGGATATGATGACGGTCAGGGAGAAGAAAGGCGATCTTCCCGGTCTCCGCATTGCAATTGTCGGGGATATTTCCCATAGCAGGGTTGCCCGTTCAAACATTGTTGGATTTACAAAAATGGGCGCGGATGTGGTTGTTTCCGGACCACGGACCATGATTCCAAAGGGGATTGAAAATCTGGGGGCATCGGTTTCCCATTCCGTGGATCTGGCGGTTCAGGATGCAGATGTGGTAATGATGCTTCGAATTCAAAAGGAAAGACAATCTTCTTTTTTATTTTCAACGGAAAGAGAATACGCCAGAGAATATGGGCTTTCGGAAAAGAGAATGAAGATAATGAAGCCGGATGTACTGATCATGCATCCTGGCCCCATTAACCGGGGTGTTGAAATTTCACCGGCAATTGCTGATGGAAAATATTCCATAATACTGGACCAGGTAACCAACGGGGTGGCCTTACGAATGGCACTTTTTTATCTACTGGCTGGAGGGATCAGAAATGCTGATGATTAAAGGAGGGACGCTGATTGATCCCGGCAACATTACAGGTTGTTATGATATTATTATCCGGGATGGGAAGATTGCTGGAATCCAGAAACCCGGGACATATAAAGAATCCATAAAACAAGACGACGTGGTTATCGATGCAAATGGTAAAATCGTTACTCCTGGTCTGATTGATATGCATGTCCACCTGAGAGAACCGGGTCATGAGTATAAAGAAACCATTGCCTCCGGTTGCATGGCGGCAGCGAGTGGAGGATTTACAGCGGTTTGTTCGATGCCCAATACAAATCCGGTAAATGATTGCGCTGAAATTACAGAGTATATCATAAGAAAGGCCAGACAGGCTGGAAAGGCCCGTGTATATCCGGTTGCATCCATCAGTATGGGGCTTAAGGGAAAAGCCTTATCCGCATTTGGGGAGCTTACGCATTCCGGTGCAGTTGCTGTTACCGATGACGGGCTTCCGGTATCAGATTCCCAACTTATGCGAAGAGCCATGGAGTATGCCATGGGTTTTGATTTTCTTGTAATTTCTCATGCAGAGGATCTTCAGCTTTCCGGAAATGGCGTTATGAATGAGGGCCCGACAGCTACCCGGATGGGACTCTCTGGTATACCAAATGCATCGGAAGCAGTCATGGTAATGCGGGATATCGCTTTATGTGAGCTGACCGGCGCCAGACTTCATATCGCCCATGTCAGCACAAAAGAATCGGTTGATGCCATCCGGGATGCTAAAAAAAGAGGACTTCCCGTGACTGCTGAAACCGCTCCCCACTATTTTTCTTTGACAGATGAGGATATTATTGAGTATAATACGAACTTCAAGATGAATCCTCCTTTACGATCTATTAAGGATAAAGAGGCTGTCCGGCAAGGTCTGGCTGATGGAACAATCGACGTGATCGCGACAGATCACGCACCACATTCTTCCCTTGAAAAAGATGTTGAATTCAGTTTGGCAGCCAATGGTATCATTGGTCTTGAAACGTCTCTTCCGCTTTCATTGAAACTTGTAAAAGATAAAGTGATTACGATGGAAACCCTGATCCGGAAAATGTCAAAAAATCCTGCACGGATCCTGGGACTTGAGACAGGAATCATAGAGGGACTTCCTGCAGATATTACTGTTATTGATCCTGAGTTTTCATACACGATTGATATTGAAAGATTTTATTCCAAAAGCCGTAACACCCCGTTTCAGGGACGGCAGATGACGGGGAAAGCCATGGTAACTATCGTTGGAGGAAGCATCGTCTTTAATGAAAGCTCAGATTACACCAATGCATGAGAAAGAAAGAGTAGAAAAACCCTATTGACAAGCATGGTTGTACTTAGTAGCGTGCCAATTAACCTGGTTGGCAGGATAGATAGGCATTTACCCGTCCTTTGTATTACGGATAACCGATACCGGAACACTTTTCACAAATATGCCAGATTCTAACGGACGTTCTCACATCCTTGTCGTTGATGATGAACTGAGCATGCAGGAATTTCTAGAGGTCATGCTGACCAGAGCTGGTTATCGGGTTTCTATTGCCGGAACTGGTAAGACAGCTAAATCCATGATACAGGAAACCCGTTTTGACCTGTTGCTTTGTGATATCCGGCTGGGTGACATCAGCGGAATAGAGGTGTTACAGGAAGCAAAGCAGAAAGACCCCGCAACAGTTGTGATAATGATCTCTGCCTATTCAACTACAGAGGCAGCGGTTGAAGCCATGAATAAAGGCGCTTATGATTACGTCCCCAAACCTTTTGATAATGATGAGCTGAGAAGAACGATCGCCAATGCACTGGATCTGAAAACCATAGAACATGAAAAAGAGATCCTGGATGATGAGCTGAAAAAAAATCTTCATTTTGGGAAAATTGTAGGAAACAGTCCCGGGATGATTCGAATCTATGAAATGATTCGGCAAGTGGCAAAGACCCGGACAAATATTCTGGTGACTGGAGAAAGTGGAACCGGTAAGGAATTTATCGCAAAAGCGATTCATGAGCAGAGCAACCGAAGGAACAATCCCTTTGTAGTAGTGAATTGTGGCGGCATACCTGAATCGTTGATGGAGAGCGAGCTGTTCGGTCATAAGAAAGGGGCTTTTACCGGAGCGACGCAGGACAAAAAGGGGTTGTTTGAGATTGCCCACAATGGAACCATCTTTCTGGATGAGATTGGAGAGTTGACCCTTCCCCTGCAAGTAAAAATTTTACGTGCAGTGCAGGAGCGGGTGTTCAGGTGTGTCGGCGGAACCAGTGATATCTCGGTTGATATCCGGATTATATCTGCGACCAATAAGAATCTTGAGGAAGAAGTTATTGCAAGAAATTTCAGGGAAGATCTGTTTTACCGGCTCAATGTGATTCAGATCAAGGTTCCTCCTCTCCGAGAGAGAAAATCAGACTTAAAAGCGCTGGCCCAGTATTTTTTAGAAAAATACGCCAAGGAAACTGGCAAGGAGATGACCAAGATCTCTTCCTATGCCATTGATCTGTTAAACAAGTATGATTTTCCGGGAAACATTCGGGAACTGGAAAATCTGATTGAACGCAGTGTTACGCTGTCTGCAACGAATATTATTCTGCCTGAGAGTCTTTCGATCTCCATCCATAAACGAAGATGGATTGAGGGAGTGAAGGGACGACGGTTTGACCTGGATGATGTTTCCCATGGTGTCAACCTGGATGAGATCATGGAGACCATTGAAGCGACCTATGTCAAAAAAGCACTTGAGTATACGAATGGCAACAAGAACCGGGCAGCGGAGCTCCTGGGAATGAGTTTTCGTTCTCTGCGGTATCGATTTGAGAAACTTGGGATTGAAAAACCGTTTGGAGGAGAGTTATGAAAAGGAGAGATGGCTGACAAATTTTGTCAACCAAAGAGGATTTGTGACTTTTTTTGGCGATTCAAAGGTCTATATAGATTATAAGGTTTTTGTTGGAAAAGCATATTCTGTATAAACAGTATCTTGCGTGTAGTCTTTAATGTATAAGAGTTGGCATTTTTTTTGCTTGAGCCATAAGCTGATATTCGATTTCATCATTTTTTTATCAGAATATTGCTCTGTGACTTGATGTAGGGAAGTGGTAATAATAAAATAGATAAGAAAATTTTTTACAACAATCATAAGAATGAACAACAACAACAACAACAATCAAAAAGGAGGAACACCATGCTACAAAGATTAAGAGGCAATTCTGAAAAAGGTTTTACCCTGATCGAACTTATGATCGTTATTGCAATTATCGGTATCCTGGCTGCTATTGCAATCCCGAATTTTATTTCCTATCGGGATAAAGCATATTGCTCCGGAGTTGAAACAGACGTGCAGACCATTATGGGTGTAATTGCTGATTACTTTTCCAATCCGGCAAATCAGACTGTTTCATCGGTAAATATACAAGATGATGTCACCGTATCCAATAACAATACCTGGTCAATTGATCAAACCGGATTAACTACAAACCAATACAGGGTTACAGTATCTGATGTATCCAGTAGATGCCCTCGGTTCCGAACTCAGTCAAAAATACTGTAATTCCCCATTTCAATCTATTTTTATCGGCTCAACTAAAACCAGGGAAGAGGATAGGTCCTCTCCCCTGGTTTTTTTATTGGCGAAAATCCATATTCTTCCACACTGTGCTGAAACAGGGCTTGTTTTATCGTTTGTTTCCGGTTAGAATTTTAGCAAATAAAAATCATATCCGTTAAATCCAATTGGACTGAGGAAGATGCAACAAGGCATGTCACAAAGGCTGAATCCTGTTCTGCAGGAAGCCGACAATATCAGCAGCGGGAATGAACATTCAAAAATTTCAAAGAAAAATGAAATCTGGCTCCTGATGCTCCTGATGTTGATTGTGGTTTCCATATATTCCAATACACTTCATGTCCCCTTTTTGTTTGATGATGATGATAATATTCTTTCCAACTCCTATGTCCGGATGAATGAGTTATCTCTGGACAACCTGGTGGCGACAGCAAGGAAGGGCCATCTGAAAAACAGACCGGTGGCAAATATTAGCTTTGCCTTGAACTACTACTGGGATGGATATCATGTTCCCGGATATCATCTGGTTAATATTCTGGTTCATGTGATTTCAGGTATTTTTTTGTATTTATTTATCCGGATTACAGGAAGGGTTTCTCCCCATCCGGCTTTTGCTCACCATGCCATTCCTTTTTTCGCAGCAGCGATTTGGCTGGTTCATCCTGTTCAAACCCAGTCAGTAACTTATATTGTCCAAAGAATGAATAGCATGGCAGCCATGTTTTATATGATTGCGATGTTTTGTTATGCAAAGGCCAGGCTGTTAATGCTTGAGGGGCAGTTTGACCAGAAATCCAGAGAATTGAATCGCACATCATCGAGATTCAATTATCCCGTGACTGTCTATCTCTGTTTTCTTGGTTCTCTGACGGCCGGTATCCTTGCTTTTGGAACCAAGGAGATTGCGGCGACTCTGCCGTTGTTCCTGTTTCTGTATGAATGGTTCTTTTTCCAGGATATGAGGATTTCCTGGTTGAAACAAAATTTTTTCCGGTTTTCAGGTGTGCTGGTTATTGTTTTGTTGGTCACTATACTTTACCTGGGTGAAAATCCTTTTGTAAAAATAGGAACCATGTATGGCAGACGGAATTTTACAATGATTCAACGTCTGCTTACAGAGTTCCGTGTCGTTATTTTTTATATCGGTCTGCTTCTGTTCCCTCATCCTTCGCGATTGAATCTGGAACATGATTTTTCACTGTCCAAATCCGTGACAGATCCGATTACCACTTTGATCTGTCTGGGTATTATTATCCTCTGCCTTATTTTTTCCCTGGTGATGGCGAAAAAGCACAGGCTGCTCTCTTTTTGCGTGCTCTGGTATTTCGGCAACCTTATGATTGAATCTTCTGTGATCGGACTTGAGATCATATTTGAGCACCGTCTGTACCTGCCTTCCATGATGATTTGCTTATTACTGGTAGTACTTTGTTACCAATATATTGGGGTCAACAGGTTTACAACTGTTTTTCTATGTCTGGTAGTCATGGTTTTTTCCATATGGACCTATACCAGAAATAAAACATGGAATAATGAAATTACTCTTCTTACCGATTGTATTTTAAAATCCCCGAATAAATTCAGACCTCATTATAACCTTGGGATTGCCCTGGCTGAAACAGGAAGAACGCAAGAGGCAGCAAACCAATATCGGACAGCACTCAGAATAGATCCCGGAAAAGCATCACTTCATACCAATCTTGGATTGGAGTTGTTCCTGCAGGGGAAGAGGGATCAGGCAATCGATCATTACCGAGAAGCCTTGCGATTGCAGCCGGATTTTGTATACGCTCATGTAAATCTCGGCGCTGCGCTGCTTGCTGATGGAAAAACAGACCAGGCCATGATACACTGCCTGGAAGCAATACGGATAAAACCCGATTCTGCCCAGGCATATAATTGTATCGGAAATATTCATTACACCCAGGCCAATATGACGGAAGCGATTGCTTCCTATTCCAAAGCCCTGCAAATTGATAAACGCTATGCAGAGGCCGCCAATAATTTGGGTGTGGCCCTGATTCAGACAGGCAGATCCGAGCAGGCGATTTTTGTTCTGCAAACAGCATTGAAAATAAAGCCTGATTATCAGGAAGCAAGAATGAATCTGGAAAGAATCATCCAGAATCGGAAAAACAGCGGCGTCAAGCATTCATCCCAAGATATCGATGGGTTGGATATAAACAGACCAATGCATGTAAAGTAAACTGCAATTGATGAATATTCAAGAAAGTTATTTCAGGTCAGGTTCGTATATGTCAAAACCTTATCCGGCTCACTCTGGTTTCATCAACCGGGATCTCCTGGCGATGGTTCTGTTTTCAGCAATCACCATAACATTATATTCTCATACACTGGGGTCTCCGTTTGTTTTGGATGATATTTCAAATGTACTTCAAAATCAATATATTCGTATTTCAGAGTTGACATGGGATACGGTTGGCGATGCTGCATGGAAAAGTCTCCGATCCAAACGTCCGGTAGCCAATATCAGTCTTGCACTGAACTATTATATGGGCCGTTACAATGTCTTTGGCTATCATCTGGTTAATATTATTATACATATAGCTTCAGGAATTGTTCTTTATTTTTTTTTCGAAATCACCTTCAGAATTCATTCCCCTCCCCGATGCCAAAACAGGTTCATTCCTTTTGTGGCTGCATTGATCTGGCTTGTACATCCTGTCCAAACCCAGGCAGTTACTTATATTGTCCAGAGAATGACCAGTATGGCCGCCTTGTTCTATATTTTATCCATGCTTTTATATGCAAAAGCCAGAATGCTTTGCTTTCAAAAAGGTCCGAAAAGTGAAAACAAGGAACGCGGATACGCTTATTTATTTTTTTCCGGCTCATTTCTGTCCGGAGTGCTGGCATTGTGCTCCAAGGAAAATGCAGCAACCTTGCCATTTTTTGTTTTTCTGTATGAGTGGTTTTTTTTCCAGAACCTGGATAGAAAATGGCTGAAGAAGAACGGAACTCTTTTGTTTGGTGTTTTTCTGTTTTTTCTTTTTCTATCGATTATTTATGTGAGTGGAAATCCTGTTGAAAAAATAGCATCCCAGTATAAAACTCGAAATTTTACCCTGACTCAGCGGCTATTGACCGAACCCCGGGTTATGATTCATTACTTAACCCTCTTGGTTTACCCACATCCTTCCCGGTTAAATCTGGATTATGATTTTCCTCTTTCACTTTCATTTTTAAACCCTGTAACTACCTTGCTGAGTTTGGGCATGCTTGCTGGAATGATTATTTTTGCAATCCTTATCGCCAAAAGAGAAAGACTGCTGTCTTTTTGCATATGCTGGTTTCTGGGAAATCTAATCATGGAGTCATCTGTAATCGGACTGGAGATTATCTTTGAGCATCGCCTGTATCTGCCTTCCATGCTTGCATTCATTTTCCCGGTCTGCTTATTCTTTAACAATATCAAATCAGAGAGGCCAGCAAAGGCGATTCTGTGTATTGTGATTATAGTGCTTTCATTCTGGACCTATCAGAGAAACAAGGTCTGGAAGAATGAAGTTTCGCTTTTTACTGATTGTGCCTGGAAATCACCAAATAAGGAAAGACCTCATAACTGCCTTGGAGCAGCCCTGATGAAGGTGGGCAGAAATGAGGAAGCACGGATTGCATTATCAAAAGCAGTCCGGTTGAATCCAGAGTCAGCATCTGCCCATAATAATTATGGTGTTGCCCTTTCCTTGAATGGAAGGGTGGAAGAGGCAATATATCATTTCCAAGAGGCTGTTCGCATTTTACCGATTTTTGTGGAAGCAAAAAGAAACCTCGCGAAAGCATTAGTGTATCGGAAGACGGAAAAAGATATTCAACTTCTGAAAGTGGCGATCCGCCAGAATCCAGAGCAGGCGGAATTATATCATTCGCTGGGAGATCTGAAAAAAAGCAGAGGGGAGGAGGAAGAAGCCATTCAATGGTATGAAAAATCATTGTCTCTCCAATCCAATCAGGTTGAGATTTTGAAGAAGCTTTCAATCATAAGGGCTGTGAGAGGAGAGTATGACGCAGCCATTTCTTTTCAGAAACAGCTTTTGGGAATTCAACCGGAAAATGCAGAGGCCTGTTATTTTATCGCTTCTGTTTATGCCAGGAAGAATCAGGCACAACTTTCGATTCAATGGTTAAAAAAAGCAATGGATAATGGATTTCATAATCCGGAATTGTTAAAGACAGATGAGAATTTAAACAATATCAGAAAGACCAAAGGCTTCAGGAAACTGGTTGATAGATGAGAGCAGTTCGCATGAAAATTTATACGACGATAAGCAAAGAAACGGATTTCAGTCGGACTGGATCTGATTATCCGGTTTATCTCCTCCTGCTTGTCTTGATTTTCTTCGTTTTTTTTCAAACAAGAACTCATGATTTTATCAACTATGATGATGAAAAATATATCACATCAAATCCCCATATCGCACAGGGTTTGAATTTTCAGAACATGATCTGGGCATTTTCAACATCATATTCAAGCAACTGGCATCCATTGACATGGATCTCCCATATATTGGATATACAGATTTATGGAATGAATCCAGGGGCGCATCATTTTTCCAATATGCTCTTTCATATCTTGAATTCATTCCTGATCTTTTTTCTATTTCGGAAAATGACCTGTGAGTTCTGGAAGAGTTGTTTTCTTTCGGTTCTTTTCGCCATTCATCCGCTTCATGTAGAATCCGTAGCATGGGTAGCAGAACGTAAGGATGTTTTGAGCACTTTTTTGGGGTTAATAACCCTGTGGGGATATGTTCGATATGTAAAAAATCCAGGGATATATCGCTATGGCTTGGTCTCGATTTTTTATTCACTGAGTCTGATGGCCAAACCCATGCTGGTGACCTTTCCGTTTGTATTGCTTCTCATGGACTACTGGCCTTTAAGGCGTTTTGATAAGGATATTCCTTTCGAAGAAAAAAGTCAAAAAAAAAGCTATGGTTTTAAATCGCTGGTTCTGCGATTCAGTGTAGAAAAATTACCTTTGGTTATTATTGCAATGGGATCATGTTTCATCACACTCCTGGTTCAACAAAAAGGAGGCGCGGTCGGAACCGTTACAAAGTTTCCGCTTTGGGACAGGATCGTCAATGCCCTGATAACCTATATCACTTATATTGAAAAAATGATTTGGCCTTTTGATTTGGCAGTCATTTATCCCTACCCATCCTCTTTTTTGATTGATGAGATCGTTCTTGCCAGTGTAGTATTTTCTGTCGTCCCCATATTCGGATTCATGGTAGTAAAACGATTTCCATATATTATTGTAGGATGGTTATGGTATATTGGGACATTGGTACCTGTTATCGGCCTGGTTCAAATCGGTTCCCAGTCTATGGCCGATCGATATACATATGTCCCACTTATCGGTATTTTTATCATCATTTCATGGGGTGCTGCGGATTTGACGGCCTACTGGGTTCATAGAAGGAAAAAATTGGCTTTTTGTGCAATGATTTTCTGCCTATGTATGACAATCTCAGCCCATGTTCAAACTCGATATTGGAAAAACAGCATTCAATTATTTCAGCATGCCCTTAACGTGACTTCGGGAAACTGGATTGCGAATAACAATCTGGGATGTGCTTTGTCTCAAAAAGGTCATGCGCATCAGGCTATACCATATTTTCAGGAAGCATTGAGAATCAATCCGGAATACGATGATGCACGGTATAATTTGGGGCTTGCCTTTGTCGCCTTGAATCGGTTCAATGACGCGATCAACCAGTTCTCAAGGATACTGGTGACTCGGCCGGAGGATAAAGATGTACACATTCGTCTTGGCAGGATCTATGGCCTTCAAAAGCGGTTTGACAAGGCCATCGATCATTTCACTATAGCAGCAGCGCTTGATCCGGATGATGCAGGGGTATATAATAACATTGGTGTTTTTTATGCAAATCAGAAGAACTTCAGAAAAGCGGTCTTTTTTTTTCAAAAAGCGATTACCATCAAACCGGATATGCCAGGAGTGGAAAAGAATTTGAAAAAAGCCAGGGAAATGTTGAGTGATCCAATTTTATGACAATAATGAGGGCTGTAGAAAAGGTGAAAACAAAAAAAGAAATAAAACCGCTTCCATATGGGGCATATTTTGTAACTGTTTTGCTGCTTGCCATTTTTGGGCTTTCCGATTCTATTTACTTGTCGATTTCCCATTATAGGGTTTATACGGATATCGGATATAAGAGTTTCTGCGCCTTATCCAAATCCATTAACTGTGATACGGTTTCTCAGAGTCCTTATTCCATCTTTCTGAATATTCCGGTGCCGGTCTGGGGAATCGTTGGATATACCTTTTTTTTACTTTTGCTATCCTTTGCCTGGAAACAGGAAGGAGAGGATCGGCCGCTCTGGTCACTGCTCTTTCTGATTGCGCTGGCCTTCAGTGTTTATAGCATTATTCTTGCCATCATCTCAACCGTATATATTCACAGCTACTGCATCATGTGTCTCTTCAGTTTTGGGGTCAATTTTTTCCTTTTATACTTTACATGGATCATCCGGAAACGGTTTCATATTCATAGTGTTATTCAAAACAGCTTTAAGGCGTTGGTTTTTCTGTGGACCGTGAGAAAAAAAAGTGTTCCCGTGATGGGAATATTCATTACTGGTTTACTTTCTCTCTTTTTTGTTTTTCCCAATTATTGGACTTTCTCTTTAAAAGAGATCACAAGAGATCTTCCTACCGGTATAACCACAGACGGACATCCCTGGATCGGTGCAAAAAATCCAATCCTGGAAATTACGGAGTTTACGGATTATCAATGTTTTCAATGCAAGAAAATGCATTTCTTTATCCGGAACCTTGTGGGAGCACAACCGGATAAAATCAGGCTGATTCACCGTCATTATCCTATGGATCATCAGTTTAATCCGATTGTCAGGGAACCTTTCCATGTCGGATCCGGAAATCTGGCACTGTTAGCCATTCATGCTGCAAAGAAGGGAAAATTCTGGGAATTAAATGACATTTTGTATAATACTGCTGTTCAAAAAGGCGAGATCAATGTAAAAGAGCTATCTGCAAAAATCGGTTTGGATGACAAAGAACTGCTGGAGGCTTTTTTTGACAAAGATACCCGTGCCCATCTTAATGCGGATATCGGGTCTGGGTTGAAGCTCGGGATCAGCGGTACTCCAGCTTACGTTATCAATGGCAAGCTTTACCTGGGACAACTGCCGGATGATGTGTTATCACAAGTAGTCAATTAGGGATGAATCATGGTATCCTAATTTTTTCATCCCGGAGAAAATGACTTCATCAATGGACAAAGGTAAGCGTATGATTGGTTTTTCAGAAGTCCGCATTCAAAGGGTTATCCGTTCCGTAGTGCTGATCTCTATTTTTTTTCTCACGATTTTAATTCTTGTTTTATCATCTGTCCCGCCGGTTAATCGCGATGAACTGACACACCATCTTGCAGTACCCAAACTCTTTCTTGAGCATGGCGGGATTTACGAGATTCCATCTATCAAATTCAGTTATTATCCAATGAACATGGAACTTCTGTATCTGGTCCCATTATTTTTTGGAAATGATATCATCCCAAAATATATCCATTTTTCATTTGCATTGTTCACAGCGTTTCTCATTTATTATTATCTGAAAAAACGCATTGGCAGTCTGTACGGAAGCCTGGGGGCACTATTTTTTCTATCCATTCCGATGATTGTTAAACTGTCCATTTCGGCTTATGTTGACCTTGGGCTTATTTTTTTCTCTTTTGCTTCTCTGCTGCTCATGATGGAATGGTGTGACAAAGGGTATGCAGTCAGATTTTTATTCCTTTCCGCCATATGCTGTGGTCTGGCGATGGGGATAAAATACAATGCCCTGATTCTATTTGTTCTGATATCTCTTTTTGTGCCTTTTGTTTATATACGATCTGCTCCTGTTGAATCTGTGAGTTCTTTTGCTGCAATACGGTATGCTATTTTTTTTGTGATCATTTCAGTTTTCTGCTTCTCACCTTGGATGATCCGCAATTATACATTGAAAAAAAACCCTGTCTATCCTCTCTATCATCAATTTTTCAGCAAACCAATGGCTGAGAAGGGTAAAGAAACAGGGAAAAGCGTTTCAACACATCGCACCAAAAAACAACTTGAGCCTATTGCCATTCGAAAATTTGTTTATGAGGAGACCTGGTGGAAGACTGCATTGATCCCCGTCCGTATTTTTTTTCAGGGAGAGGACAATAATCCAAAATACTTTGACGGCAAACTGAATCCTTTTTTGTTTTTGCTGCCTTTTTTTGCATTTTATGGAAATAAAAAACAGGTCTCCCGGTTACATGTTGTTTTTGAAATGAAAATCATGTTCGGATTTTCTGTTTTGTTCCTGTTGTTTGCCCTTTTCACTCATGATATCAGAATCCGCTATATTTCACCCATAATCCCCCCTCTGGTCGTGTTATCCATGTTCGGACTCCGCAATCTGGTGGAAAGACTCCGACCGAAGAGTCTTTTGTTTCAGTATGCGGTTCTGGGAGTTACCATCTGCTGGATGCTCTGGATGAACGTCAGTTATGTTATTGAACAGTTCAGGTATGTTGAACCGATGACCTATCTGACAGGTCAAGTTGATCGGGAGCAATATATTGAAAAATATCATCCGGAATATGCGGTAATGAAATATGCGAATCAGAATCTTCAAAGAGATGCCGTCATCTTACCTGTTTTTACAGGCAACCGATATTACTATAGTGATCGAAAAATGATCTTTAACTTTTCCTTGTTTGCAAAGATCATAAAAGAAACAAATAGCCCGGAAGAGATTATATCTGAACTGAAAAAGAGAGGTATCACGCATATCATGATCGGCTATGAACTGTTCAATGCATGGGCAAACAATAACTTCAGCAAAAAGAAAAAAATATCCATTGAACACTTCTTTCATAAACAGATATTTTATCTTTATTCAAAAAATGGTTATGGATTGTATCAAGTGGAATGATTTGCGGGTGTCTATACTTTTAGGAATCATTGATGGAAAAACGCAGCATATGTGTTTTGCAACCGGACTCAAGCCAAAATATGGAGCAGAACCGAAATCTTGAGAAGACAATTTCTCCGGCGGGCAAACATGCGAAATATTCTGCAATCATGATCTGGGTGCCAGTCTGTCTGTCTTTGCTGTTGTCCTTTGTTCATATTTTTTTTTACAGGCAAATCCAACCTATAATTTACCGATTATCGATTCCCTTGAGTATGTGAAGCGTGCTGAGTACATTCTTACCCCCTCCATGACACCGCGCCCCTTTCTGCATTCTCCTTTTTATGCATGGTTTCTGGCAGGAGCTTTTTTTTATTTCGGGAAAAGTCTTACCCTGATACGAGTGATGCAGGCGATCTTGAACTGCATCTCCTGCATCCTTGTCTATCAATTGGGTAAAAGATGCTTTACACCAGTTGTCGGACGATATGCAGCATTGGGATACGCATTGTATGCTCCAGTGATCTACTTTGCGACGGAGATCATCAATGTTCCGTTCGTCCTGTTTTTGACGCTCTTTTCTTTGTTTTTGCTGATCCGATCGGTTGAAGAGATGCACTGGAAATATTGGTTGACTGCGGGTCTGTTTGCTGGATTAAATCTTATGACCCGTGCGGATACGTTTGTTTTTTATCTGGTTGCTGTGGCTCTGATCACCTGGAAGAAACCAACAGCGTTTTTGAGATCTACAGGGTTTGTCATTTTCATGATAGTGCCGATGCTTCTGACAGGTATGTATAACCTTTATACTTTTGGACGGTTCCAGGTCTTTCCTGCCAATTCCGGCATTGTATTTTTTCAGGGAAACAATCCGGATTATATGGATACCATCGGGATTCGCCCGGGGGTTTCCTATCAAAACCTGATTGAAAAACCCAATCGTGATGGAGTCGTTCCGATCAAGGAAGATTATGCATTCAATCAATATTTCTACGGCAAATCTTTTGAGTTTATGGTTCACCAACCTGTGCAGTATATGCAATGTTTGATCTACAAAATCCGGACGCTGATCGGCGGATATGAATTGCCGGAAACATATGATCTTTACACCTGCCGTAAATACAGTCCGGTTTTAAAACTGCTTCTGTTTTACTGGAATGGATTTGGTTTTCCCTTTTCCATTCTTTTCCCCTTGTCCATAATGGGTATTATTATTGGCTTACGACAATCCGGTTCACAACGTCTGCTGATGTTGTTTTTGGCATGTATGCTCCTCCCCTTGCTTGTGTACTGGAACAGCACACGATACCGCATGGCCATTATACCGATACTTTTGTTGTATTCCGGCGTTTCCTTTGTTTGGATACGTGTGCAGATTCAAAGGAGGGAAATCCGGAAGGTTAGTATTTTTGTTTTGTTTTTTTGTGTTTTGCTGACGGTCGCCAGTCTGCCTTATCCGCATTTCAGCAAGGGACACGATTTTGATGCGGAAATGTACATATCTGCCGGCCTTTCATCGTTAAGCAAAAGGAATACGAAAGAGGGGATCGGTCTGTTACAAAAGGGGGTCATGCTGGAACCGGACAATTTTTATTATCATGGTCAACTGGCTTATGCTTTTCAGAAAAAAGGATTTTTTCAGGAGGCTCTGCAGGAGTATCAGAAGGCTTTACAATTGAATTCCAAAGATATTACCCTGCATAACAATATCGGTGCATTGTATGATCAATTGAAAAAGGAAGAAATGGCTCTCCATCACTACCGGAAAGCAGTCAGCCTGAATCCGAATTTCAGTATTTCCAGACATAATATAGGCGCATTGCTTTTCAGGCAGCAGCAATATAAAGAGGCAACAGAGCACTTGAAAATAGCGGTTGTCTTTAACCCTGACTTTTCCGCCAGTCATTACTTGCTGGGCATGAGCTTGCTTAAACTTGGGCAAAATGAACTGGGAATGAAAGAGATTGCAGAGGCAATCCGTTTGAATCCAGGTCAGAATAAATTGTAAAATCCATTTTTCAATGAATATCCCGG
This sequence comes from uncultured Desulfocicer sp., assembly GCA_964437395.1. GTDB lineage: Bacteria > Desulfobacterota > Desulfobacteria > Desulfobacterales > SURF-7 > QZKS01. The sequence goes on along the minus strand of CAYTGW010000019.1, from coordinate 5,802 downwards.
ACATGACCGGCCATCAGTTGCTGAAATAATCGATTGCTCCGGCTATTGTTAAAATTGCTATCAGTCTGAATTCGTTTCCAGTCAGAAAACCCTTTGTTCACAGCAACCTGAAGCCATCGTGCCGCTTCTGTAGAATTGTTTTGCCTGGAACGAATACATGCCATATCGTAATAGACATCGGCATCATCCGGGTTTTGCGTAATCAAATCACGGAGGATTGAAAAAGAAACCTCGTAATTTCCCTTCATGGCAAGTGCAATGGATAACTGTTTTTTTGCTTCATACCAGCCTGGTTTCAGTTTCAGAGCCTTTTGATAACAGGTAATTGCTTGTTGAATTTTTTCCTCTTTTTGAAAGAAATCTCCCAATTGAAAAAGAAGAAGGGGATCATCTGGTGATTGTGCTGATTTGTCCATTAGCTGATACAGTTTCCGGTTTATTTTTTTCTGGTCAGAGATCAGCCTGACCATATTATCATAAGCTTGTGCATAATCTGGATTAATTGACAATGCTTTTTGAAACATGACCAGTGCTTTGCTTTTCTGGTTATTTTGCCGGAGCGCAACTCCCAGATTGTTGAATGCTTCTGCATAATTCGGGTTTAATTGAATTGCATTGATATAATATGGAATAGCCTCATTCACTCTGCCTGTTTTGAATATCGCGGCTCCCAGGTTATTGCAGATCATCGCATTTCCAGGGTATCTGCCGGACAATTTTTTATATTGTTCAATGGCTTCCTGATGCTTCCCCTGGTGAGTCAATGTATTGGCAAGGTTCATCTGGGCTTCCAAATAAGATGGTTTTATCTGTATCGCCTTCTGAAAATGGTGTAAGGCCTGCTCCAGTTGCCCATTTTCCATGAGTATATTTCCCAGGTTGTTGTGGGCCATATAGTTTCCGGTGGTTGCTCTCAGTGTTTGACGGTAAAGTGACATGCTGTTTCGCCAATGTCTTACTTGATTCCAGTTTATCATCATCAAAAGACTGGTGAAGAAAATTGCAAACAGAAAAATTGTTTTACGGGACAGCGACAATGAGACTGCAATTTTTTCTCCGGTAAAAATTATAATCAGAAACAGTCCGACAGCAGGGATGTAGACCCATCTGTCTGCCATGGCTGGCCAAAGCCCAGCCTGGATAATTCCAAGAACCGGCAGCAGTGTAATCAGAAACCAGGACCAGCCTAAAACCAGGTAAGGGGAGGATCGGAATCTTCTAAGGAAAAAAATGGTAAGGAAAATCAGAAACAATATTGCAATCAAAATCTTCCAGTAGACAATTCTTTCAGGATATGGATAGAAAACTGCCAGGTTTACAGGCCAGAAGATTTTGCCGATATAAAGAACGATTGAAGTAATGGCATTGGCAACTCTGAGTTTCATTGAATATTGATTTTCAGATACAAGATTCTGATTCTCTTGAACTGAATAGATCGTCAGGAATATAGACCATATCGATAACAGGAACAGGGGGATTTTTTCAAGAACCAGGTATGAAAAAGGCTTTTGAATACTGATATCGAGTTTGGTAGTGAATTTTATTGACCGGGTATTTTTTTTAAAAGAAATCCTTTGAAACGGCCACCAGTCCAGAAGAAGAAGAATAGCAGGTAAAGTAATAAGCATGGGTTTTGCGAGCAGCCCGAGCATGAATACAAATATCAGGACGAGGTATTTTACGCGGTTGGGTTTTTTTACATAGCTGAAATAAGCCAGCAGGGTCAAAAAGAAAAACAGGCTGCTGATCAGGTTTTTTCGCTCAGATATCCATGCGACAGATTCAACATTCATGGGGTGAATTGCAAACAGTAGTGCAATCCAGAAGCTTTTCCAGAAATCGGTCAATATCTGTTTTAGGAATAGAAAAAGAAGTATGCTGTTCAACAGGTGGAAAATCAGATTGGTAAAATGGTGAAGTCCGGATTCCAGACCGAAAAAGTGACAATCGGCAATATGGGATAAGAGTGTCAGCGGCTGCCAGTATTTGCCGTCACCCTGATGAAAACGGAATATCCACATGAATCCGTCATTGGAATTTTTGGTTTTCAAACAGGTGTCAAGAACATAGGCAGGATCATCAAAACGGATAAAATCAAAATGCCAGACTTGCCAATACACAGTCACAATGGCAATCATCAGCGCGAAAACACCCCAAACAGAGTGTCGTGCATTCAGGAAATATCCCTGCGTATTATTAAAAAGGTTGTTCATGTAATCCTGTTCAACTATGCCTCTGCCACCTTATTTTTAAAATTCTTCTATCACTTCACCTTTTTTAACAAAAAAATCAACAAATGCATGTGAGTTTTCGCACGCTGTAACTGCTGACCGGATTCTGTCAAACACCGGATCATCCTCTCCAAGGATATCCCTGGCTTTTTGCAACAGGGCATAGCTGTTTTGTAAATAATCGGTCAGGTCACCTAAGATCTCCTTTCGTTTTTGATGTTTTTCTTTTTCCCGAATGATGATCGGCAATAGCCTCTGAATAGAGTATTCCACAAGAATATCTCTGGGGGCATTGAATTTTTTAGAAACAGCATCCAGGCAGGAGAGTGTTTTCCTGCTCAGAACATAGGTTTTTTGTATCCGGTCGGCAAATTGGTTTTTGCTGCTGTGAATTTCATGGGCAATCATGCTCAGTGAAGCTGTATCATCCATCAATTGATCAAACAAGGATTTTTGTTTAATTCCCAGATGCGTCGATACAATGCTGATCGCATCAATGGCTTTGGAGGTTAGTTTAAAGGTCGCTCTGACCGATTGTTTCCCCATGAGATCTGCTGTTGATGTTCCGGGTAATGATATTTCGATGGTCCAGCCATGGCTTTTTTTTTCCATATATCGCACCTGTTTTTAATTACTATTTTAATTAACAAATAAAAGTAATGATAAAAAAAATCATAAAAATATTCTTGACATGATATAAATCATTCTTACCATATTTGTAAAAGAAGAGAAATTGTTTTTCATTTGAAAAATGTATAATAACGAATAATAAATAGGAGGATATATTATGGAACTTGTAAAATTCTCACCATTTGGAAGATCTTTTGGATTCCGTAATCATATGGACAACATTATCAACGAATTTTTCCATCCGGCTGTTTGCGTTGATGAAAGTATAGGCAGTGTGTGGAATCCTATTGTGGATGTGTATGAAAATAATGAAAGCATTGTTGTCAAGGCAGAAGTGCCAGGTGTTGATAAAAAGGATATTTCCGTGGATATTGACAATGGAGTGCTTACGGTAAAAGGCGAGCGCAAACATGAAGAAGAGGTGAAGGAAGACCGCTTCTATCGAAAAGAAAGGGTATATGGAAAGTTTCAGAGAGCCTTTCGTTTGCCGGAAGGTACTGACTACGACAAAATTAATGCCGATTTCAAGGATGGTATCCTGACCGTAACCGTACCCAAGGTTGAAGAAAAAAAGCCAAAGCAGATTAGCATCCATTAATCTGTTTTACCTCCACCATCCCTTCCCCGGGGCGGCCCTAAAAGGACCGCCCCAAAACCTGCTGTTTTATAAATCATGATCATCTGTTTCACAAAAAGAATCTATTGAAAAAGGATTGGAAAAAAGGGTATCGTGTTTTTAAAACATTGAGCTTTGAGCCAATCGGCTGTCATTCTATTTTGTTACAATAATCATCAAGGAAAGATCCATGAATCAGGAAAAAAAACGATCAGCCCAGCCCTATCCGAAGTTGATATCACAATTATCCAATGCAATGGAAAAAGGAGTAATAAAAAAGAGTACGTATATCAATGCCGCACAGTGGCTTGAACCCTCTTTTGTCAATGTGAAGATTGATGAAGAAACAATCGGTGATTTTATCAGGAGAACCACGGAAAGAGAAGACTGGAGTCTGCTGGATGATTGTTTTTATAAAGTGAACCGTTTCGGGACAGCCGGTGTTCGGGGAAAACTGGCTGTTGGAACAGCCCACTTCAACAGGATAATTCTTGGGTTTGGTGTAGAGGCTCATGCCCGGTATATTGAAAACGCCTATGAGATCGACGGATCGACCCTTGGAAGAGAAAAAGCGGTGGTTCTTGCCTATGATTCCAGGAACGGCTCTTATGATCCAAAAACCAATGGGCCTGGTTTTCTGGTAAAGGAAGCTGCATCAATTTACGCGGCTCACCATATCCGGGTGTATCTTTTTGACAGCGTTGCTCCGACACCTGAACTTTCTTTTGCCATTTCAGAAGTGGAAGGCCTGAAACCATATGCCGGCGGTGTTTTTACAGCATCTCACAATCCCGCCTCCGACAATGGATTCAAGCCATATGATTATTACGGTGGACAGGTTGTCCATAAGGGAGTCCAGGAGATCGCCGACAGCATTACCGATTATTCTGAAGTAAAATTATTGGACTTTCAGGAAGGAATCGCCGGCGGACTGATCCGGATTGTCGGCGATGAAATTGACCGGGCATACATTGAAAAGGAGAATCAGAATGCAGTATGGGTGGATGAGCACGGGTTTTTCCGGGAGGATAAAATCGATAAGAACATCAGCGTGGTGTTTTCATCCCTGAACGGTTCGTCGCAACGCCTCATGAAAAGGGTGCTGAAAAGACGTGGCTTTGATGTGGATGAAAAACTGCATATGGTTGCCGAACAATGCTATCCGGACGGCAACTTTCCAACCTGTCCAAAGCCCAATCCCGAAGAAAAGGAAGCACTGGATATGGCGATCGCCCTGGCCGGGAAGAAGAATGCCGATATCCTGATTGCAACCGATCCGGATGGAGATCGGATCGGGGTGGGGATACGTCTGTCTGAAAAGGGGAGTTACCATACATTGAGCGGAAACCAGCAGATTGTCCTGCTGACCGATTATATGCTCAGCCAGTTAACCGAGCGTGACGGAAAGCTTCCGGAAAATTCATGTATTGCAAAAACCGTTGTTTCCACAGATCTTGCCAGAATTATTGCAGATGCATTCGGGGTTTCCACCATAGAGCCACAGGTGGGATTCAAATATATCGGGGAAAAACTTGCATTATTTTCCGGCAGGGCATTTGAAGAAGCGATGAAGTGTAAAGATGACATTATTCGTGATAAACAATACCGGCAACTGACACGAAAAGAGCGAATCGCACTTCTTGAAAAATACAGTACCTGCTTTTTATTCGGCGGGGAAGAGTCCTATGGGTCACTAATCGGTGATTTTGTCAAAGACAAGGATGCGGTTACGATTGCCGCCATGTTTGTTGAAATGGCGGGTTTTTATAAAAAAAGGGGGATAACCCTCACCCGGAGACTGGAAGAAATCTACCAGGAGTATTGCTATACCCGTGAGGAAACCGTGGCATTGAAATTTGAGGGTGCTTTGGGCAATGATGTGATTCAGTCAGTGATGAAATCATTAAGGACCGATCCGATTCAACAGATCGGTGGTTGCAATGTGATTGCCATAATTGACTTTCAAAGTCCGCTGCCGGGTGGAAGACGGACAGCAAAGGATGCGGATGGATCCATTCTGTTTGATGACAGCGAGCCCCAGGATCCGGATCGGTTTACAGGGTATGCAATGGTCAGGGATATTCCGGTTCCGCATTTTTGGAGCAGTGATTACCGGATCATCGGCAAGGCATCCAAACTACCGGAATCCAATGTATTGATGTATGTTGTGGAAGGTGGGTCCAAGATTGTTGTGCGGCCATCCGGCACAGAACCGAAAATCAAGTTTTATGTGCTGGCAAAAGGGGAGCTGGGAAAGGCAAAAGATATTCAGTTGGAAAAGCAGAAGGTGGATGCTTTTTTCCTGGAAGCCAAAAAGGAATTGAC
>CAYTGW010000018.1:20861-31919 GCA_964437395.1 uncultured Desulfocicer sp. | reverse complement strand
AGTGCCCAGAAAAGAGCCGAAAATACTGGATAGCGCTACGCTTCACTGCGTGTCTGGTTTTCGCCGGAACTACAACAACAGACTTTTGAAATTGGCTTAACAGATTATAATGTGATGGATATAAGAACAGAAACGAATGTGGAGATCATGATCCAAAATATAGTCTTGATCTGACCGGCCAATTGGCTGTTCTCCGATTTTTTTGAAAATTCACTGCAAGTGTCTTCAGGAGTAAAAATGAATTGGATAAATTTTGTGTATTCTGAATTTCTCATTGAATGGCTCCTGCCGGTATTCATTTCTTTTTTTCTGAAATATAGAATCAGAAGATTGAGAAAAACAGATACAGTAATTAAAAAAATTATGCATAACAGTTCGGATAATCAATGAGAAAATAAAAGGAAAACCGTCTGTTTGAATGCGGTTCCGGTACTCAACCAGACGGTTTATTTGTCAATTCGTTTTATGGGATCAACCTATATTTTATTTTGCCGTAGCAGAAGAATCCATAGGAGACCCTATTGGAAAAATCCTGGTGCCCAATTCCCTATCCAGCAGGAATATACCGGATTTGTTTTCAGCTACCATGGCAACCTGGTCAAGGATCCTGGATGCAGTTGCTTCTTCCTCAATCTGCTCTCCTGAAAAAAAGGCAAGTATAGGTTCAGAAGCATAATCTTTTTCATTCCGTGCAATGGTTGTCAGGTCATTGATTTTTTGCGTGATAAACTGTTCATGTTGAAGCGTATCCTGCCAGGCCTCAAGAATGGATTTCCAGTCGGTTTTTACTTGTTTCAGGTCAAGCAGCGTTATCTTCCCACCTCGATCAAGAATATGGTCAAAAAATTTCATGGCATGAATCATCTCTTCATGGGCCTGTGTGCGCATCCAATGAGCCATGCCATCAAGGCTTATAGAGTGAAAATAGGCTGCCATGGATAGATACAAGTAGTAAGATTCAAGCTCGTATTTAATCTGTTCATTCATAATCTTTAAAAGTTTTTCATTGATCATCGTTGTTTTCCTTTGCAGCTATTATATTTCTTTTAACATAAATTCAGGTTCTACTCAAAAGGTTCAGGTTTTTTATATTTCGGTTTCAATCCAAAAAAACCTTCCTGTATTTCTGAACAATAATCATTTTTTTTCGCATTGAAACAAAAATCTGGACAAATACAACCCTTTTCATGATAGGATTATATAATATAAAGCAAATTAAGTATCATAAAATGAATTTTTGGGAATAGCATGGCAGAATCCGAAACCGACAATGATTCCCCTTTATCCAATCTGGAATTTCAATGTTCCATCCTTGCTGTTGATGACAACACAATCAATCTGGAATTAATGCACAAGATATTGGAAAAGGAGGGTTTCAATCGAGTTTTCGTTTGCAGTGACAGCCGAAATGTACTTGATATTTGTAAAAAAAATGAAATCGATATAGTTCTGCTTGATCTGAAAATGCCGTATATAAGTGGAGAAGAACTGCTTCCTGAAATCAGAAATCTATTTCCGGATATTCACGTGATTGTCGTCACTGCTTTGACGGATATTCAAACTGTTATCAACTGTATGAAATCCGGAGCATTTGATTATGTCGTAAAACCGGTTGAAAGTCAGTTATTGCTCTCCGCTATCAGACGGGTACAGCGCATCCTTCAGCTTGAAAGAGAAAATCAGACCCTTCGAAAACGCGCCATAAATCTTAAAAATCCAGAAATATTTAAGGAGATTATTACCCGAAGTCGGAATATGATGGACATTTTTGGTAGTATTGAATCCATTGCTCCTACCCCTTGGCCGATACTGGTATCTGGAGAGACCGGTGTGGGAAAGGAAATGATTGTTCACGCCATCCATGCCATCAGCAAACTTCAAGGTCCATTTGTATCTGTAAATGCGGCTGGACTGGATGATCACATGTTTTCCGATACCATTTTCGGACATGTGAAGGGTGCTTATACTGGGGCGGATAAAGATAAAAAGGGACTCTTGCAAAATGCTTCCGGAGGAACGATATTTCTAGATGAAATTGGGGACTTGAGTATATCTTCACAGGTAAAGCTCCTCCGTCTGATTCAAGAGGGGGAATATATGCCCCTTGGAAGTGAAAAAGTTCACTATTCTGATGCGCGAATTATCACGGCAACCAACCAGGACTTGTGGAGTTTGCAACGATCCGGGAAATTCAGGAAGGATCTGAATTACCGATTGCGAACACACCATATTCATATTCCACCATTACGCGAAAGAATGGAAGACCTGCCAGTGCTTGTGGAATATTTTGTGGAACAGGCTGCTTTGATACAGAACAAAGACAAGCCGAAAATAACTGAACAATTGGTCAGAAGATTAAAAACATATTTTTTCCCTGGTAATATCAGAGAGTTGAGATCCATTATTTTTGATGCGGTAAGCCGTAATCAATCCAAATCCCTCTCCGTTAAGATGATTGAATCAAAGCTTCAGGATCAGGAATCAGACTATGCAGATAGACAGTCGGGCGATCATGACAGTCCAATTGTTTTTCCGCATACCCTTCCTACGCTTCAGCAGATGTCAGAACTGCTGATCCAGGAAGTATTGAAACGAACAAACAACAACCAAACCATGGCTGCTGAAAGAATCGGTATTTCTCAGTCTGCCTTAAGCCGGCGTCTGCAAAAAATTAAAATTGAATTTTAGCTTGGTCAGACATTATCGGATTGTCTGGTGCGAGGGTGTCTTATGACATATCACATTATTTATGCAAAAACGCATATCCAGAAATATATCCTATGAAATTAAATGATTATAATCCATTATCGGAATCAGTTATGCAACAATGCATGGACAGGGAAAATTGAAAGTATCTGTCCGCTGACGTTTCCATCATAACTCACTGTCAATAATAACATATTGTAAATAATCGGTACTGGCATATTTTTTGATAAAGGCTTGTACGAATAGGCTGGTTCTATTTTTTCAATTGGGAATCAGTTACGATACGGGTAAGGTTTTCGATAGTGTTTTTTTATTCAGTGACTCAATCTCTACCGGTATTGGTGTGGTCAGTCATTTATGGTGCATAACATGAGAAAAGAAAAAGCTTTAAAGAGTCAACCGTTCGGGGATGAGCCGGGCGCAACCGAATGCAGCAATATCAAAGCAACATATCAGCCCATTGTGAATTTGAGCTCAGGGGAAACCATTGGTTGGGAAGCGTTTACACGAATCAATGAGGACAATTGTTTTCGATTTCTCTACAATAACTCCTCTCACACGGAAGCAACTCCATTCAGCACAATTATTGATAAAAATTGTTTTGAAAATGCGATTCAAAAATTAGGCAGGATTCACTCAAAGCATAAAGTCTTTTTGAATATTCAGCCTCAGAGTTTTCAAACCAACGCCTTTGCTCCCCAGAATATTTCAGATTTTATACAGAGATATGGGATTAAACCCTTTCAGGTTGTATTTGAGATCAGCAGCCGCAATTCTTTTCAGAACGATTTGTCTTTTTGGGATCTGATAGATAAATTAAAACATAGTGGAATCCAATTCGCACTGGATGATGTGGGTTCAGGACAGTCAGACTTTCGATGGATAGCTGATTTAAAACCACAGTATATCAAACTGGATCGCCAATTTTACCAGAATGCGCTATCTGAAACAATCATGAAGGTGTTGCTCGAATCGTTAGTTACATTTTGCAAGAAAATGAATATTTGTATGATAGCAGAACGCCTTGAGAATTTAACGGAGATCGAGATTCTTGTTGATATGGGGATTCAGTATGGCCAGGGATATTATCTTGCAAGACCCAATTTTCCTAAAAAGCAAGCAATTCCCGGGCACGCTATCGATGTTGTTAAGCCATCCAACCGGGTAAAAAAATGCCAACTGATGAAATGCAATCTTCCCATTGAGAAGTATTTGAGGCAGGTACCGATTGTTCAACGTAAAACAACGGTGTTGGAATTGAAAGAAATCGTTTCTCTTCATACCCATGTTACGGCTATTGTCATGGATAGCGGCAAGGCTGTCGGCGTTTTGGAGAATCAGCATGTGTATCAGATTCTTTGCCGGTATAAAGAAGGTACAGAATTGGCCATTATCGATCTGGCGGAATTTATGGAACAGAATTTTTTTGTGGCCGGGAGTGAAATGTCTGCAGTGGATGTCGTAAAAATGATTGCCAAACAAAATATGGGTATAATGAATCCACCTATTGTTGTGATGTCAAAAAACTCACCAATAGGGATCGTTTCGTTTGTTGAACTTCAGGATGTTTTTATCCGGTATCAAATCGATGAGGCCCGGGATGCGAATCCACTAACCGGGTTACCCGGAAATATGGCTATACAGCAGGCACTGGATGAATATTATCGGATCGGTCAACCCATCAGTTTGATTTATATCGACCTGGATCACTTTAAGGTATTCAATGATCAGTATGGATTTAAAAGAGGGGATCAGATGCTCTTGCAGCTTTCTCAGATTCTTTCCTGGGCAATAAAACGAAAAGGAGGAGAAGGGGATTTTTTGGGACATATTGGAGGGGATGATTTTGTAATCATCACAACTCCGGAAAAAGCTGTTGGTATATGTCAGCTGGTTATCAAATCCTTTTCCCGTTTACGAAATGGTTGCTATGATACAAAGGAAATCAAACAAGGTTATGTGGATAGCCACGACCGAAAAGGTTTAAAAATGCAAGTACCCCTGGCAGCGGTCTCTCTTGCCATTGTGGATTGTTATGATAGAAAAGACATTGCGGAATTGCCGGCACGGGCGGCAAGCATGAAACAGTATGCAAAAACAATCTCCGGCAATTCATATGTGCTTGATCGTCGTAAAACGATCGATCGAAGATCGCTGGAGGGAAAAACAGAACCAGGATAAACCATGCAGTTGTATTTTAATATTGAATTACTTGCATACAGCTGAAAGTCCGGCAACCCTGTAATTAAACTCAAAGGAAAGGCTTCGGCTCCATGTGCTGTCAAAGATTGTTTTATATCGGGTTCCATCCTGAGGGCCAACTGGTTTTCCGTAAGTATAAAACCAATTGACTATGGGGCTTCCTGTAAAACCAAGGGCAGCCCAGTATCGGCCAGGAGACAACTTAATCTTTTTATCTGTGAAAATAAAATCAACCCATCGATAGCCTGGTGTATAGCTGATCTGGTCTGGAGAGATAAAGTCGCTGGTTGCAATCAATTTATCCGGCATGCCATTTTTATCTTGATATAATTCGACCCAGATTTGCCCTTCGTCACTGAATTTATGCAAAACCAGACCAATTTTTTCGAGTTGGATCGGTCTTTTCAAAATAAAGGTCTGTGCATATTGTTGTCCCTTTGTGGTTACATATTCTGCAGTTTCAGCCAGAAAGTTTTTGCGTACAGTCATGACACCATCCGGGCTTTCCACAGCCGGCTCTCTTACGTTCAGAAAATCGATATTTTCCGGAAAATCAAGGTTGCCAAAGAGAAATGGCTCCGAATAGGTTAGTGTCCGAAGTTCTTTTTCTTTTATTTTTTTGGGTATTGGCGGCGGAAGTTTTGTTTCAATACGTGAAAAAGATGTTTCTACTTGTGGACAGAGAAGTAGTTCTCTTGGGCCATAAGTAGTTTTTTTGGCATCCATTTTGACCAGATCCGATTGAAAATCAGAATCAATACGCTCCAATAAGGATGGATGTTCATGAGTGCCTTGAAGATGAGTCCAGCGCATCAGGCCGTCATGTTCAGTTTCCCGATTATCAACACCGACTTCTACTCGGATAAAACGGTTACTGACAAAAAGTTCTGAACTCTGGGGATCAAATGGAACCCATGAAAGATCCGGGAAATAGACTTCTATCCAGGAATGACGTGACTGGGCCATCTTCATGGTAAGAATGCCATCACCGGTTTGAATATCATAAGGTTGTTTTAAGGTTATACCGTTCACAATTCTGACAGGAATTCCTGCTGCCCGCATCAGTGCAGCAGAAAGGTGTGAGTAATTCTGGCAATTTCCCCGACCTGTTTCATAGGAGTTTACAGCATCATATTGATCCGGGTTCACGATAAAGTGCATATGATCCACTACCCAGGTTAAAATTCTTTGGACAGCATCAAATTGTGTTTTTGCAGATGCTGTTAATTCAAGGGCTTTTCCAAGAATTTGTGGATTATTGAAATCGACCTGTGGTGTGGCTTTCAGATAGTCGTCTAAAGTATCGGGTATCCCTGATGTGGGAAATGGCGCATTGGTTTCGATCGGTTTAAGGATGACACGGTTCAAAGCTATCAGATTGATTTTTGTTGAAACAGGGGTTTGAGGAGACTCCCATATCACCTCAATCACCTCATTTCCTCTGTGATCCACAAACTGGGAACGGCCATCCGGGTGCGGGGAAAAATCAAGTTCAAATTGTTCGATTGTCTGTTTATATGTGCAGGAATCAAAGGACTTCGGGATCACATAATTCAGGATCAGTTTTTTCATATTCGGAGAAGGTTGCACCTCATGGGTCATGGTATAATGGATTTTTGACTCCTGACCACCATTGAGTAAATAGTTTTCCGCCTGGCAAGGAAAAGAAATAAAAAGACAAAGGAGAACCAATATGACTATCCTCATATGAAAAAAATTCCTGTACAGAATATGAATGTTTGTGGGAATCATTATAATACGTGATTATTTATCTGCTGACAAAAATTTGATGTTGATTTCAACTTTTTATTATCCAGAGAGAACACCGGAGCCGCACCCATAAGTGAATTGGTTATGATTACATGATTTGCTTCAAAAAAATCTTGTCGATAAACCGGTTTTTTCTGAATGGTAAATCCAGTGGCTTTTAAGTATCTGCAAACCTCGTTTGCCATGATACCAGGAAGGACAGATATGGATTCCGGTATAGTGGCAACAACCCTTTTTATCAGGATGATATTTGCCGTGTTTGTTTCTGAAACCGTTTGATCCGGATTCAGGATCAGCGCTTCATCACCCTTTTTTTCTTTTGCATAATTGCCAGCCAGATAATAATAAAGATAATTTGTTGTCTTGTAATTTGCAAGAGGAGTCTGCCTTGGCTCAGGATAGGTGATCAGGTGAATGCCCTTCTCATTTTTTCCGGAAAGGCGATGTATATAAGGTTTTGCAGACACAATCAAATTTTGGTTTTTTTTCGGAGTATCAGATGTACCCCATGTGGCTATGATTTTGACAGCAGCTGTTTGATCCTGGAGTCTGTTTGAGCAGATTACCTGTTGAATAATTTCCCCCCATGTCAAATCCGGGGGATGAGGGTCCATGATAACCTTCCATGCAGCGTTAAAGCGATCCAGATGCTCTGATAGATATGCAGGATTGGACTTGTTCACCCGAATGGTCTCGAAAAGCCCGTATCCGTATTGAACGCCCAGGTCTGCAATAGAGATTTTTGCATCCTTCTTGGGTATGATTTGACCGTTCATCCATACATAATCTGTTTTGGCTGCATAAGTACTGCTGGTTTTCAGGACGTTGAGGAGTGTTTTTCCTTTATGCAGGGTTTCCTGGAATTCTTTTTCCGGATCAGAGTCATAAACAATGCCACCACCAGCAGAAAAAACCAGCTTTCCATTATGAATGGTTGCCGTTCGGATTGCGATGGAAAGATCCATGGTTTCGTGAAAACTGATATAACCGATGGATCCTGTATAAATATGACGACGGCATGGTTCCAACTCGTCGATGATCTCCATGGCTCTGATCTTGGGGCATCCGGTGATCGAACCTCCGGGAAAAGTCGCTTTAATCAGATCAATCGAGTTTTTTCCTGGTGCCAGATCACCTTTAACAATGGAAACAAGGTGAAAAACATTTTCATAGGCTTCCAATCTTTTGTGCTGCGAAACCCTTACCGATCCCCCAACACAGACCTTCCCTATATCATTGCGAAGAAGATCCACGATCATGGAAAGCTCTGCATCATCTTTTTTGGATTCAGCCAATTGCTTTTCCATCTGTTTATCTTCTTCATGATTTTTTCCTCTTGGACGGGTTCCCTTGATGGGCCGGGTTTCAATTCTGTCCCTGGTTTGCTGAATAAATCGTTCCGGGGAAGTGGAGACAATCTGATGATCGCCTGCTTCAATAAATGAAAAGAAAGGTGCAGGATTGGATTGAAACAGCGATTTGTAGAGGCTGAACGCACTGCCGGAGAATTCCATTTCAAAGCGTTGGGACATATTCACCTGGTATACGTGTCCGGATGCAATATATTCCTGAATTTTGTGAATGGATTCAATGTAGGTGTCTTGTGTAAAATTGGATGTAGGTCCCTGCCGGTATCCATGAAATTCAGGGTCATCAATTGGCTTTTTGTTCATCATCGTCTGGAAAAAATGCAGATCTTCAGGCAGTGTTTCTTGATTATTTTCAATCCGTTTTGGGATACACAGGGTTGTTTTTTCTGTTTTCTTTTTTTGAATCAGGATGATAGAGGGTGCAAACATGCATATCTGGGGAAGCTTCTGATCATCCATGGAGGTTCGGGGAAGATGTTCCAGGTGGTCTTTTAGGTCATAGGCAAGGTATCCGAAAAGACCAGCTTCAACAGGCAACTGCGTATTCAGTTTTTGTTTATATTTCTGGAGAAAATATTGGAGCGTGAGAAAAGGGTCGGCTGAAAATTGTATATCCTGCTGTTTTGTTTTGAATACTATATGTTTGTCATAACCTCTGATCGACAACCAGGGCTTTGTAGCCAGAATATGGTAATTGGAACAATCAAGATTTCCGCCACTTAATAACACCACTGTTCCTTCGATATCAGCAAATTTTTCCGCTGTTTCTAGGAAGGAGCAGGAGAGGATTATATCCTGTGTGTGTACACCGCTTAATTCAATATTGATTTCCGGGTATCTGGTCATATTGTTTTTCTGTTTTTTGGTTGGGGATTTTCATTGGGCCGAGCTTCAAGAAATTTTCAATTATGGTAAATCCATATTCCGTCAAAAAGCTTTCCGGGTGAAATTGAACTCCATGAAGCGGATATTCCGGATGGGAAAGACCCATGATGACACCATCCTCACTTGTTGCAGTGATTTCGAGGATCGAATCATCAAATTGGGTCATCAGGGAGTGATACCTGGCACCTGAAAAGGGAGAAGGGATCCCCTGAAATATATGCCGGGCGTTATGATGAATTTTACTGGTTTTCCCATGCACTGGAAGATAGGCTCTCACAGTTTTTCCTCCAAAGATTTCACCAATACACTGCATACCAAGGCAAACACCCAGGATGGGTATGCGTTGAAAAAAGGATCGGATCAGAGGTATGGAAACTCCTGAATATGCTGGATTTTTGGGGCCGGGGCTGATCACGATGTAGTCTGGAGATTGAACTTCAATGTCTTTCAGAAGAACCTGATCGCTTCGATAAACCTTTATGTCCATTTGATATTGCATAAACATTTGAACAAGGTTAAATGTGAATGAGTCATAGTTATCAATGACCACAACCTTTTGCTGCCTGCTTTCAAGCACCATCCGCCTCCATAATAAAAGAAAAAGCCACCTGACCGGAGTCTGGGTGGCTTTGCCTGTTGCATAACTCGGTAATGTATCGGGTAATCTTTGCAATGGTGTGAGAACAGCAAGCTTGCCCGATAATGGTTTTTAATTAGCTGAAATGATCGCGAAGGTCAAGAAAATCCCACAATGTCTGTTGCCAAAATCAGGTCAATTGATGTAGCGTTTATATCAGACTCCGTTCTTCTGGTTTGCAGCATCGTAGTTAAAACATCCAAGGGTTTCGAAATCGAACCTTCAAATGGAGAGGAGAAAATATGAGTGAATTTACATTTCGTGCTTCTGATCTTCATCGTCAAAAAGCCTGGGTAAAAAGTCTGGATGAGTATAAAAAAATGTATCAGCAGTCCATTGATGATCCGGAAAGATTCTGGGCAGACCTATCCAGAGAGTTTTATTGGGAAAAAGAGTGGAGTGCCGTTCGGAAGTACAATTATACACTTTCAAATGGCCCTATCCATATAGAATGGTTTATTGGAGGAAAAACAAATATTACTTATAATTGTTTGGATAGGCATCTTGAAACCAGAAAGGATCAGGTTGCCATCATATGGGAAGGAAATAAACCTGGGGAGGATTTACAGATAACCTATGGTGAGCTTCATGAAAAAGTATGTAAGTTTGCAAATGTGTTGAAAGAAAATGATGTAAAAAAAGGAGACCGGGTGGCTATTTATATGCCAATGATACCGGAACTCGCTATTGCGATGATGTCCGTAACCCGTATCGGAGCGATCCACAGTATTGTTTTTGGTGGGTTCTCGTCGGAAGCTCTGGCAGATAGAATTCTGGATAGTGAGTGCAAGGTGCTCATCACTTCAGATGGGGTTATGCGGGGAGTTAAAGCAGTGCCTTTAAAGTGTAATGCAGACGAGGCTATGGATATTTGTGCACGAAAAAAGCATCAGGTATCCCGTTGCTTTGTCGTGAAACGCACTGGTTCTGAGATAGAAATGAAAAAACCGCGGGACAAATGGTGGCATGAAGAAATGAGCCAGGCAGATTCAAACTGCCCTGTCATGTGGATGGATGCGGAAGACCCCCTTTTTATTCTCTATACTTCCGGCTCAACCGGAAAACCAAAAGGAGTGCAGCATACGGTTGGCGGTTATATGGTGTATACGGGAACCACCTTTAAATATATTTTTGATTATCATGATGGAGATATTTTCTGGTGTACTGCAGATATCGGATGGGTTACCGGTCACAGTTATATTGTATATGGACCGCTTTCTCAGGGAGCCACAACCATAATGTTTGAAGGGGTACCAAACTATCCGGACCCGGGGAGATTCTGGGATGTTATTGATAAGTGGAAGGTCACACAATTTTATACCGCTCCAACTGCCATACGGGCGCTAATGGCACAAGGCGAGGCATGGGTTTTAAAAAATAATCTTTCAAGCCTGCGAATTCTTGGAAGTGTGGGCGAACCGATTAATCCGGAAGCCTGGCGCTGGTACTTCAAATATGTTGGAAAAGAGCGGTGTCCGGTAGTAGATA
>CAYTGW010000018.1:17321-20851 GCA_964437395.1 uncultured Desulfocicer sp. | reverse complement strand
GCGGAATTATGATTACCGCCTTGCCGTATGCAATTGATCAGAAACCCGGATCTGCGACTTTGCCATTTTTTGGTGTAAGACCTGAAATTTTAAACGAAAAAGGAGAATTGGTAATTGGTAAAGGAGATGGTATTCTCACAATCAGGGAACCATGGCCTGGACAGATGCGGACTGTTTTTGGTGATCATAAACGGTTTGAAGACACCTATTTTCAGCTTTTCGATGGATATTATTTTGCCGGCGACGGTTGTTCCCGTGATCAGGATGGGTATTACTGGATAACCGGACGGGTTGATGATGTTATTAATGTTGCCGGTCATCGAATGGGAACAGCAGAGATCGAAAGCGCAATTGTAAGTCATCCACTTGCTGCCGAGGCTGCGGTTATCGGGTACCCTCACAAAATAAAAGGACAGGGAATTTATGCCTATGTTACTTTGAACGTGGGGGTGGAAGAAAGCGAGGATCTGGTTAAGGAGCTGATTGCCCATGTCAGAAAGGAAATCGGCCCAATTGCGACACCGGATATCATTCATTTTGCTCCATCATTACCTAAGACAAGATCTGGGAAAATCATGCGCAGGATTCTGAGAAAAATTGCAAATAATGAATATGACAGTATCGGGGATACATCCACGCTTGCAGATCCGGCCGTAGTTCAAAGTATTATTACCCGGCATGTAACTTTAACTGGATAGATATTTGTCTGTCAGGAAGCAGTGAGCCTGTCGGACAAGGGGGTGTGATTAGGAAATAGACTGAATCATGTCATCATTTGGCAGGAAAAAATTTCTTGATATTTCATTGACTTTTAAAACAGTATTTTTTATTAACATTGATTTTATATTGATAACGATGTTTTTGGAATCAATCCGTCATTTTATAAACTAAACGGATAAATTTATAATTATATATAATAGCAGGTTAAGGTAAGTTGCATGAGGGGCAATTTTTTCGCAAGGGGGAGAAAAATATGAAAGAGGAAAGACCGATCCATTTTACAGATCCTGATGAACTGGCTGATTATGTCATTGATAAAGTGGGAAAAAATATCACTCTTGGAATGTGTCTGGGGCTTGGCAAGCCAAACCATTTTGCCAATGCGATCTATAAAAAAGCCAAAGAAGATCCTAACCTTCAATTAAAAATTCTGACAGCGCTTTCTTTAGAACCGCCTACATGGTCCAGCGAATTGGAAAGAAGGTTTTTAGAGCCTTTGGTTAAACGGGTTTGGAACGGATATGTGAATCTGGATTATATTACTTCTGTGCGGAAAAACGAGTTGCCTCCCAATGTTCAAGTTGCTGAGTTTTTTTATAAGGCAGGTGGATTCCTGGATAATGAACACATGCAGCAGAATTATACCAGCACCAATTACACTCATGCAGCTCGGGATGTTCGGGATAATGGCATGAATGTAGGCGGTCAGTTGGTTGCCAAAAAAGAGCTGAATGGCAAAACCATGTTCAGTATGAGCAGTAACTCAGACACGGCCCTGGATGCGTTTCGAACCATCGGTCAGATGCGAAAGGATGGGAAAAGGGTTGCAGCGATTGCTCAGGTCAATAAAAATCTTCCTTTTATGTATGGGGATGCAGTAGTGAATCCTACTCTTTTTGATGCTGTACTGGAGGCACCGGATCTTCATTTTACCCTCTTCGGAGCGCCGCGTGAATCGGTAAATAGTATTGATTATATTATTGGAATTTATGCCAGCGCCCTGATTCAGGACGGTGGTACGCTTCAAATCGGCATCGGTTCTTTGGGAGATGCGATTGCCTATGGACTTCAAATACGTCACCAGCAGAATGAGGTTTACAACAAAATATTGCTGGACTTGAGTGTGAATGAAAAATTCGGAGACATTGTTCACAGAGTCGGCGGTACAGGTACATTTGAAGAAGGGATATACGGATCAACGGAAATGCTCGTGGATGCGTTTTTACATTTATACAAATCCGGTATAATGAAACGAAAGGTGTATGACAATGTTCACCTGCAACGTCTTGTAAACGATAAAAAAATCAAAGTGAGGCAGAAGGTCACCCCAGAAGTGGTTGAGCTTTTGGCTGAACAAAATTCGATTCATTCCAGGTTAACCAGAAAAGATTTTGACTTTTTACAGGAATATGGAATTTTGAAATCGGGTTTGACCTATGAAAATGGAAAAATCAATGATGGAAAAGGACAGTTTGAGGCTGATTTAAACGATCAGAACAGCAAAGATCGGTTGTTTAAATCATGTCTTGGAACAGAATTAAAAGAAGGCATCTGGATGCATGCGGGATTTTTCCTGGGGCCACCTGATTTCTACGATGTATTGAATAATATGAGTGAAGAAGAGCGCATGCAGATTAACATGACAAGCGTGCTTCACACAAACCAGCTATATGGGAACAATCCATATTCAAGCGAAGAATTAAAACTGCTTCAGAGAAAGAAAGCGCGTTTTATCAATGCCGGTTTAATGGTGATGCTATCTGGAGCGGTTGTTTCAGATGGACTGGAAGATCACCGGGTTGTCAGCGGCGTTGGGGGGCAGTATAATTTTGTAGCGCAGGCCCACGCGATAGAGGATGCTCGTGGCGCTCTGATGATTCGAAGCACCCGGGCAAAGGGAAAAGATGTCAGCTCCAATGTTGTTTTCAATTACGGGCATACAACTGTTCCCCGTCATTTGCGTGACATTATCATCACAGAGTATGGAATCGCAGATCTGCGCGGCAAAAGTGACCAACAGGTGATCGCAGCCCTGCTGAACGTGACAGATTCAAGATTTCAAGAAGGGCTTTTGCAGCGGGCCAAACAATCGAAAAAAATTCCGTCCGGTTATCAGATTCCGGATCAATTCCGTAATAATTACCCTGAACGTCTGGAAAGCGTACTGGGAAAATTTAAAGAAAAGAATCTGTTCCCGATATTTCCGTTTGGAACGGCTTTTACAGAAGAGGAAATCGTTATTGGGAAATCCTTGCGAGAATTCAAGGAGAAGGCTGCGGAAAGTAAAATGGCGATTGTTCCAGGCCTGATCGGTCAGATGGTCGCTTCTGTACCGGCAGAGGCAAAGCCCTATCTGGAAAGAATGCAATTGGATAATCCGACAACCCGTCAGGAAAAGATTATGCAAAAGGTTGTTCTGCTGGCCTTGAAAAATGCCGGCCAGATTTAATCGTTTTGAAAACGCAGAATGTTAAAAATACCGCCATCCCCAGATATGTACTGGTTGATGGCGGTATTTTCAGATCATTCTAAAGAAATTTGTTGGTTGACAGGGCACTGAGATTATAATCCCCGCTCTCAACCACTTTCAGTGCATCTTGAACATCAAGCCATTCCTCAACCTTTGAGCTAAGACCTTTTACACATGAAAATGCTTTATAGCGAATCTTCAGGTATTCGGCAGCATCATCTACACGGGATTCATCAAAACTGAAAATTGCAAAAGCACGGATGGCTTCACCTTCATGGGTGTATACATATGTTCCTTTTGTTGTGATAAAGTCAGGAATAGGTGGCAGTGTGGCATAACA
>CAYTGW010000018.1:0-17311 GCA_964437395.1 uncultured Desulfocicer sp. | reverse complement strand
CCAAAATAGGTTTTATGGTAAATGGAAGAATACAGAGACTCAATATATATATTTTTTGCCATTCTAAAAAAGGTCAGGGACGTCATGATTCTTTCTATTCCCTTTCAACTGTATTGGATACATAAACTATTTTAAATAAAAAAGCCAGAAGCTTGCGCTTCCGGCTTTTTTGATTCACTGTTCGTATGGATACTGTCAATTATGATTGCATATAGTATTAGAATATCTTTAAATTATCATTAAAATCAAATGAACTTGCTTTGATTCTGCGGGGATTGATTTTTTTTCCAGTTGAAAAAGCATCACTTGGGTATCCCCCGAATGGACCGCCAAGCCATGATGCATTTCCGAGATTAAAAACACTGCACACACCTACAGATTTTGAAATATGATTAAAAAATGTCATTTTGTACTCCTTTTAGCTGTTGTCAGCTATGTCATGTGCTCATTATGTTAACAAGCAACTACTGTCTGTCTGACCAGTATCATTTGGTACTATAATAATGACACTTTGCGTCAAAGTCAAGAAAATAATGACGCTTTGCGTCATTTCCGACAGATCACCTATTCGATTGCGATCAGTTCAACCTCGAAAATCAAGGTGGAATGGGGTTCAATCGTTCCGCCGCTTCCCGCTTGACCATATGCCAGATCAGAAGGCACAAAAATTTCCCATTTTGAACCTTCTCCCATAAGCTGTAAGGCTTCCTGCCATCCTTGAATCACGCCATTTACCGGAAAACAGGCAGGGGTTCCACGGCGGATTGAACTGTCGAAAATCCTGCCGTCGATTGTTTTCCCTTCATAATGGGTGACAACCGTATCGGATGATTTAGGTTTTTTACCATTGCCATTTTTGATGATACGATACTGAAGGCCGGTTTTTGTGACATGGATGTCCGTTTTTTTTTGATTTTCTTCAAGAAATTCTTTTCCTGTTTTCAAGTTGGTTTCAGCAGCCCTATTTTGTTGCATCTGTTTTTTCTCCTGCATGGCATTTTGGAATGCCATCATGATCTGCTGCATTTCGGAAGGGCGCATTTTGGTTTCTTTTCCAGCATATGCATCTGTAAACGAGTCGACAAAAGTTTTGACATTGATCTCAAAACCCTGTCTTCGAAAATCACCGCCAATACTTTGTCCCAGGATGTAGCTTATTTTTTCCATATCAATTTTCACAGGTATCTCCGATTTTTAATCGTTATTTGTATAAAAACAAACCCTTGATTCAGTCATAGATTCAACAATGTTTCAATCTCACTGAGCCTGTTGATGTGCATTTCTGCTGAAAGAGCTGGGTTATTATAGGCAACAAACGGAATACTTGCAGCTCTTGAGGCTTTCTCGTCAAGCTCGGAATCTCCAATATATAGGATATCCTCCGGGACTGCAGAAAAGTGATTCATGATTTTGATCAGCGGATCGGGAAATGGTTTTGGTCGCTCCACGTCACGGGCTGAAATGACAAGGTCAAAACATCCATCAAGACCGTGTTCCTGAATCACCTGTTCCATGGTATCGGATCGATTTGTCGCAATCGCTGTTTTGTATCTGGGCCTGAGTTTGTTCAATAAGGTGATTAACCCAGGCTCTATTTTCATAAAAGGGATTAGTGAAGAGTAATTCAGGGTTTTTCGAATCTCATCTGCTTTTTTCCGTATGACCCTGTCGGTCAGAATGTAATCCAGGGAAGCGTCAACAGTGTGCATATGCGTATAAGCAAACTGTTCGTCCCTTAGTGGTGGCAGGTTGAAATGGTTTAAAATCCGATTGTAATAGGTTTTGTTTGCCTCAGCCGTGTCAAACATGACGCCATCACAGTCAAATGCAACGATTTTAATATTGTCTGGATTCATGATACAGCCTATCACACCTATTGAAATGGGGTAAAAAAACAAAATGGATAAACCAAGGGAAATTTTGAAGGGTTACTGATTTTCAGATTGTTTTTTTCCGGTCTCTTCGAGATCAATGAATTCGATTCTGCGATTTAAAAATCTTCCGGATTCAGTATCGTTGGTGGCGATCGGGCTTGTTTCTCCTGCGCCATCAAAAGTCAAACGTTTTCCATCCACACCGAACCGCACTACCAGTAAATCCATGACATTTTTGGCCCGAAGCCTGGAGAGTGCAAGATTCAGATCTGCAGGTCCTTTATTGTCCGAGTGACCCTTGATGAGAATTCTGGCGGAAGAAAGTTTATCTGAGTTTAATACAGCTGCTATTTTTTGAAGCTGCTCCATATACCGTTCGTCAATGGTCTCCATACCGGGCTGAAAATGTACGCCCACAATTCCAAGCTTTCCTGCCTGAACTTGAAATGCCGGTTGAGTCTCCGGAAGTGCGGTTTCCTGCTTTTTGATTTCAGACCAGCATGGCGCGGAACAGAGGATAATGACTCCAGAAATGATACAGGCAAAAAACGTTGAAATCGATTTCATGACATTTCCTGGTTAATCGTTATGGGAGGCTATTTTTTTATATTTTGAAAAATATTGCCATAAACACTAATGGCAATTTCCGGCCTTATTTTACTGTCTGTCTTCAGGGTAATGGTATCAAAATATCGTCCAGTCTCTTTTTTCAGATTTTCAACCGTTAACAGGTATCCTTTTTTCCCTTTTGAAATTTCTGTCTCCTGTAAATCCTGGCGGATATTAATACCGGTTTTGGCGGTTACCTCGAGAATTTTAAAAGGAAATTTTTCTTCTGGAATAATACTGACCGAAGTTTTTATCTGTGTTTGAGGTTGGCCCGCAAGTTTTATCCTTTCCGGAAGGATCGTGACAAATTTTTCAACAAGTCCGGTTACCACCAGGTTGAATTTGGGGTATCGGCTGTCATTGGTTTCTACCTGGATTGTTTTTTTAAGCTGGTGACCGCCAAACCCATTGGTATTTACTTTTATCTTGATGGTACCTTCCTCACCCGGAGGAATTTGCCGTGTATAAGAAACGGCTGTGCAGCCTCAGCCCGGTCTGACTTTAAGAACATCCAGTGGAGCGTTTCCGATATTTTTAATGGTGAAATCATGGAGTATCTCTTCCCCTTCTGCCACTGTCTTAAATGCATATGTGGATTCGATTATTTTGATTTCAGGTTGAGGAGCTGTTTTTTTTGCATCTTCTGCAAAACCGGTTTGCGTTAAACAAAAAAAGAAAATCAAAATGATGATCGTTTTTATTTTCATGTGAATTCCTTTAGTCGTGAGATTATTATACATGACCTAGTGATGAGTGCATTTTAATGGTAAAATTTGTAATGTCAAGAGTTCAGTTATCAGAATTTTACAGCATATATACCGGGTCGACATCAATTGCTACCGTTACTGCCCGGTTATTCATGACTTTTTGATCTTCAAACAGAAGTTTGTGTACCAGTGCATGTAATAAATTGATTTTTGATCCTTTTAACAGAATTTGCCACCGGTAGTATCCGGATATTTTGGGAAGGGGGGCTTCTACCGGGCCGAGAAGCTCGACATTGTTTTGAAAAGCAGGATCATTTGTAAGAATCTGTTTGCAGCGTTCTCCGGTAAAGATTGCGTGTGTTTTGGTTGTTTTTTGATCTTTACCGGATATTTTTAATTGGATCAGTCTTGAGAACGGAGGATAGTTCAGGGCTTGTCGAAAAATGATTTCCTGGTTGTAAAATTTTGAATAATCCTGATTCTGTGCTGTGATGATACTGAAATGATCCGGACTATAGGTTTGCAGGATAACACGTCCCGGAACAGAACCTCTGCCGGCCCTGCCGGAAACCTGGGCCAGAATCTGGAATGTCTGTTCGCTGGATCGGAAATCGGGAAAATTTAAGGAAAGGTCGGCACAAATGATACCGACCAGGGTGATATTGGGGAAATCATGCCCTTTGGCCACCATCTGGGTTCCAATCAGGATATCGATGTCATTGTTTTTCAAGTCTTTCAGGATTTTTAATAAAGAGCCTTTTTTGACGGTTGTGTCCCGGTCCATCCGGCCGATTCTGGCCTTGGGAAACAGGTCTGCCATGGCTTTTGCAATTTTTTCCGTTCCCATGCCAAGAAGATTGATGCTGGCTGAACCGCATTTTTCGCAAGGGGATATGGAAGCCTTGCTGAAGCCGCAAAAATGGCATTTGTAAGCATTGATCCGTTTGTGTAGGGTAAGGGAAATGTCGCAATTTTTGCATACCATCGGTTCTCCGCAGGAGGCACAAATCGGATGATTGGCATAACCTCTGCGGTTCAGAAACAAAAGAACCTGTTCTCCTCGGGAGAGATTGTGTTTGATTTCCTGAAGGAGTTCCGGCGTGATAAATTTACGGATACCTCTTTCATCCCGGTGTTGACAAAGGTCTACAATACGCACATGGGGCAGGGCACGATCCTTTACCCGTTTTGTTAAACGCAAACGGTGGAATTTTTTCAGATCTGCATTGTAATAAGATTGGATGGAGGGTGTTGCAGATCCAAGGAGCGCGATGGCATCTTGCTGTTTTGCACGAACCACAGCCAGATCTCTTGCATTATACCGGAAGCGGCTTTCCTGTTTGTAGGAACTGTCGTGCTCCTCATCCACGATAATAATGCCCAGGCGAGTGATTGGTGCAAAAATGGATGAACGTGCACCAATGACGATGCGGACTTTTTCCTCCAGAATTCTTTCCCATTGGTCATATTTTTCGCCTGAAGAGAGCCCGCTGTGCAGAACAGCAATCCGCTCTCCAAAACGAGCCCGGAACCGTCTTTCGGTTTGGGAAATCAATGCGATTTCCGGAACCAGAATCAGGGTGGAAAACCCCTTTGTTAATGCAAATTCTGCAATCTGCATATAGACCTCTGTTTTTCCGCTTCCGGTAACGCCTGACAGAAGGTATGCAGAGAATCCGTTTCCAATGGCACGGATAACAGCAGAGACGGCGTTTTGTTGTTCTTTCGTAAGATCCGGCGGTCTGTCCGGTGGAATCGGGTCTCCGAGTGGATCCCGGTAAACCTTTCTCATGCTTTCGGATAGAAATCCTTTTCTGACAAGATAAGCAACAGAAGATCGGGCTCCGGATATATTATTATTCAACTCTTTTTGTGAAATACCACTTTCATGGGATCGAACAATCTCGAGTATCTTTTTTCTTTTCTCCGCATGTTGATCCAGGGGAATATCGGAGTTGACAAAAGTCAGATAGGTTTCTTTGAGGGAACCGGAGTGATTGCCTTTTAAAATCATTCTTTTCTGGATCACCCCTGAATGGATCATTTTTTGGATCAGACTGGTGCGGATCTCTGTTTTAAGCTTTGTTTTCAGGTTTTTTTGGAGCAACGCGCCGTCATCAAGAAGGGCTAAAATTTTTTTTTCAAGCAACGGGATATCATTGGTCTGCAAACGATTCCTTCCCGGTTCTGTGATGGAAAGTTCTGTCCATTCATACAGGTTTAATCCATTGGGAAGGGCGGCTTTGATCACCTCGCCGATTGGATGCATGTAATAGTCTGCTATCCATCTGAAGAAAGAAATCATGGATTCCGGGAAAAGAGGCTTGTCATCCAGAATATCAATGATTTTTTTGATTTCAAACAATTCTGTTTTTTTTGAGGGTCCAAGGATATACCCGGTCACTTTGCGCTGCCCAAAGGGTACCAGTACCCGGATACCGATAGCGATGAACGGTATAAGTGTCTCCGGAACCTGATATGTGTAAGTATGATAGACCGGCAATGCAACAGCAACATCAATATGAGATTCGACTTCTGTCAATCTGATTCCTTCCCGATATTCATTAAATTTCATATCCTATAAATCACAAACCATGGACGATCAAGGTGATTCTTGACCTTTGGAATGATCCGGCTCTATTTAGATACGATTTGTAATTTTTCTGCATACCTGCTATAGTCGTGTCCAGTAAAACGTGGCCATGACTCTCCATATTAATTACGATTTCCAAATCTTCCATAAATCGGAAAAGAGATGAAACAGTTCTGCACCCATCACCCGACAAAAGCTGCGCACTTCCAGTGTCCCAAATGTATGTTATTATTTTGTAAAGACTGTGTTACCAAAAGAGAAAAAGGTGGTATCTATCAAGGAGAGGCAATTCACCTTTGTCCCAAGTGTATGATCCCATCCCAATGGATCGGGGCTTCCAATCTGATTGAACCATTCTGGACCCGTCTGCCTAAATTTTTTACATACCCCCTGTCTCTCAGACCTCTTGTTTTAATCATCGGTGTGTCTGTGGCTGGAATGATTTTTTCAGCCCCCGGTTTTAGTACCCTGATCATTCAAATCGCTATCTGGGGAATGCTGTTAAAATACTCATATGCAGCGTTGAAGGCTACAGCAAAAGGAGATCTGGTACCGCCGAAGCTTGACCGTCAAACCCTTTCGGATGATTTCTTTCTGGTTTTTAAACAGATCTGGATTTTTGCTGCGGTTATTTTTGGATTTATTTTTGTTCAACAATCCGCAGGGTCATTCTTCTCGATTATCTATATGGTTATTGCGGTTCTGTCCATTCCGGCAATGATCATCATATTTGTTACTACGGAAAGCCTGATGAACGCTAGTAATCCACTGCTGTTCATCCCCCTTGCACTCCGGATCGGGTGGGGATACCTGCTGATGTATTTTTTTTTGATATTACTCTTATCTGCACCTGCCGCGCTTGCACAGTTTGCGGGCCTTGTTTTTCCTCCGGAGCTGACTTCTTTTCTGGTGAATGCAGGGTCTAATTACTATACGGTCATCTCTTATCATTTGATGGGGTATGTGATTCTTCAGTATCATCGGGAGATCGGGTATCAAGTCGAGTTTCAGGATTTCCGGGAAAAGGAGGATCAGAGGGAAGAGAAAACCAAGGGGGAGGATTCCGGGATCGTAAACCAGGTAAATTTCATGCTGAAGGATGGGCAACATGATGAAGCACTTGCCCTGATCCAGGAAGAGGAAAGGCAGCATGGGATAAAAGACCCGATGCTTTCCGAATATTATTTCAAACTGCTGTTGATGAAAAATCAGGTTGGGAATTTGCTGACGCACGGGAAACGGCACCTCGGAATCCTCATACAGCATCAGGAGAAAAAAAAGGCCTGTGAGGCTTTTCTTCAGTGTGTGGAAAAAGATTCCAATTTTCTGCCGGATGCAACAACGCTGTTCAAGGTCGGCGGATGGTTGAATGAATCCGGAAAGCCCAAAGAAGCGATAGGGGTTTACAACCGGCTTATAAAATCATTCCCTGATGAACCGATAGTGCCGAAAACACTTTTTCAGGCAGCCAAGATCTATAATGATCGGCTGATGAATCCGGGAAAGGCTGAAAAAATATTGACCGCAACCATGAAAAAATATCCGGGTCATGAATTTATTCCCCATATCCGGAACTATTTATCCCAGATGAAGACCTGATATCAGAGCTGGAAGATGTGATTTCCATTTTCATGTTAGAAATATCGTCTGTGTGAACCATACACGAGGAAACGAAAATTGGAAAAAATTAAGACCAAAGTGATTTTGATTCTATTTTGTGTTTTTATCGGATATGCAGCAATTGATTATGGGATCCAGAAGATGATCCTGTTACCCAGTTTTTTGGAGCTGGAGCAGGATTACTCTATAAAGAACACCAAACGCGTTATCCAGGCAATCGACAGGGAGATTTATCATCTGGATGCATTTTGCCATGATTGGGCAGCCTGGGATGAGTCTTATCGATATGCAGCTTCCTGGTCAGAAGATTATATTAAGAATAATTTACCGGAGTCCACCTTTTACAGCAACAATCTGAACTATATTTGTATTGTGAACAAGGATCGGGAGGTTCTCTGGAGTCGGGCGGTTGACCTTTCAACAAAAAAATGGGTTACGATCAATGATCTTCCGGGGGATCGTTTTCCGAAATCCCACCCTTTGGTCTCTTATAAGCTTGATGGAAAACCACTCTCTGAAGTAACGGTCAAGGGTGTTTTCATGACCCGCAACGGTCCCATGTTGATCTCCTCACGTCCGATTTTAAACAACGACAATGAAGGACCCATTCTTGGAAGCATAATCATGGGACGGTTTTTCAATGAAGAGGTTATTCAAAAAATCAGAGAACAAACACGCACCGACTTCAGAATATATCCAACCTCGCCAGGGTTGTTTCCTTCTTCGTTAAAAGATATCTTATTGAAAATAACAGAGACATCCCCTTATTTCATTCAGGAAAGCGGAAGAACGGTTTTGCAGGCCTATGCGACCATAAAAGATATAAAGGGGGAATTATCTTTACTGGTAGAAGTAAATAATACAAGGGAAATTTCTGCTAAAGGTATGAGTACGATACGCCATGCCTTTTTTATAAAAATTGGATTCAGTATAATCCTGGTTGTGATCCTGTTGATTTTACAGCAAACCGTGTTCAAAAGAGTTGACAATTTCATCCATTATATCCAGACCATTCAACAAACAGGGGACCTTTCAAAAAGAATTGAGGTAGCACACAAGGATGAAATCGGTATCCTTGCCAGAGAGTTTAATTCCCTGCTTGAACAACTACATAACAAAACGGTTATAAGTAAGCAATTTGAAGAAGAACTGCAGAACAATGAAAGGAAATTTCGTACTATCATTGAAAATGCTCCAAGCGTTATTTTTATTGTGGATCTGAAAGGTGATGTTACACTTTTTGAAGGAAAAGGGGGAGCGGTTTTGGGTGTTCAATCATCTCAGATGGTCGGCAAATCGATTTTCAGGCTGTTTAGGGATCAACCCAAAATCATCCACGATATAGAGAGAGCATTGGCTGGTAATTTTTTTACTGCAGAAAGTTATGTTCAAAATTTTATTTTTGAGACAACATTTACCCCCTATAAAAATAATAATGGTGAATTGATCGGGACGGTTGGGATCTCAACCGACATTACCGAGAAAAAACATTCACTGGAAGTGTTGCGTGAAAATGAAGCACAGTTTCGGTCAATTGTGGAAAATTCCCATGACGGGATCATCCTCATTGGATCAGATTACAAATTTCTGTATGTAAATGAAGAATTTTGCAGAATTACCGGCCGAACTTTTGAAGAATTGATTGGTGAAGATTTTCGGGTTGTTCTAGATGATGAGAGTGTGGATCTTGTTGCGGATCGATACAGAAGACGGCAGCAGGGAGAATTGGTTCAAGCAAAATATGAGTTTAACATCCGGAGGAAAACAGGAGAAATAAGGCGTGTAAAATTTACTGGAAACACAATCCATGATTCCAGTGGCCAGGTCAAAACCATAGGGCAGCTTCTGGATATTACAAAAAACAGAGAGGCGGAAGAGGAAAAGAAAAGATTGGAAACGAAATTACGCCAGGCTCAAAAAATGGAGGCCATTGGTACATTGGCAGGGGGCATTGCACACGATTTTAATAATATATTATCTGCGATACTGGGATATTCTCAACTGGCGTTGCTGAATTCCCAGGGGAATGACAAGGTTCAAAAATATATCCAGCAGCTCGCGGCATCTGGTGAGCGGGCAAAAAGTCTTGTTCAGCAGATCCTGGCATTCAGCCGTCAGACAAAGGTTGAAAAAATACCCGTTGATATTGGGTTGGTTTTTAAGGAGGTGTTGAAATTGATCCGGCCAATAACCCCTTCCACAATTGAAATCACCCACAATGTGGTTTCAAATCTTGGTGCGGTCATGGCGGATCAGACACAAATTCATCAGGTACTTATGAATTTATGTGTCAATGCTTCTCAAGCCATGGAAGCGGAGGGAGGAGAGTTGTATGTCGAGCTTTCGCAAGTGGAGCTGACAGCCGATGATGTGATCAATAATTATAATGACCTTGAACCGGGAAAATACCTCAGGTTGACAGTAAGAGATACTGGAATCGGAATGGATGAAGAAACAATGTCTCATATTTTTGAGCCTTATTTTACAACAAAAAAGGTGGCAGAGGGTACGGGTATGGGGCTTGCTACAGTTCTCGGGATTATTACCGACTGCGGAGGCGATATTAAAGTGTCCAGTAAGCCGGGTGTCGGAACAACCTTTGATGTTCTGTTCCCCGTTATTGAAAAGGAGATACCGGAAATGGAAAGCAGTATTTTGGATTTACCAACAGGTAATGAACAGGTGTTGTTTGTTGATGATGAGAAGTTTTTAGTGGATATCGGTATCGAAATGCTGAATGATCTGGGTTATAAAGTTGAGGGCAGGACCAGTTCATATGATGCCCTGGAAGCATTTCGTGCCAATCCGGATAAATATGATATTGTCATTACCGACATGACCATGCCGGAGATGGCAGGGGATAAGCTTGCTATGGAAATTAAAAAAATCCGTTCCAATATTCCCATCATCATATGCAGCGGCTTCAGCAAGGTGATGACTCAGGAAAAGGCTCAAAGGATCGGTGTGAAAAGCCTCCTCAATAAACCGATTACGATGGAGGAGATGGCTCATACGATCCGAAAGGAACTGGACGAGAAGAAATAAGCTGATTCCATCACGCCGGACGTGATCCAACAAGACGGCAAATGGGTTTCTGATTTTTACATGGTTTCAGCGATTGACACGGTCCTGTCACTGAGCATGTTTACATAACTCCCCAATTCATTGTCATACCATCCATAAATAACAGCCTGTGTAACCGGAATCCGAACAAAGGTATCTTTCAGGGCTGCCGTGATCTCCTTACTGAGATCGGGTACCTGCCCCATATCAATGGATACTTCAGCTGTTCGGGTATGGGTTTCATGTCCTTCGATAATGGCGGCAGCTCTCGGTATTCCGATGATATCCACGGAAACATTTTGTTTTTCCGTAAAGTGGAGATATTGGTTTGGATCATCTTTTGCTGCCTGACGGTAGATGTTGTTTAAAAATTCTCTTCGAACAGGAACACCATTAAGTTCTTCCTGAATATTGATGACCAGGATGATCAGAGAACCGGTACTTGTGGGAATCCTGACCGATTCAGCGATAAATCCGATCCCTTCCATTTCCGGGATCACAAGTCTCAGCGCTTTGGCAGCTCCTGTGGTTGTCAGGATAATATTGTTCATGATGCTTCTGTTTTTTCGGAGATCGGTATTTCCAGTTTTGGGGAGTTTGTCGAGAACCGATTGCGATCCTGTTGCTGCATGAATGGTGGCCATAGAGGCGGATAAAATCCGTTTGGAGCCCAGAACATCAATCAGGGGCTTGATCATATGGGCAAGACAGTTTGTCGTACAGGAAGCATTTGAGATGATGCTGTGACGCCGCGGGTCATAGTCATTTCCATTAATACCCATCACTGTCGTTACGGCATCCTTCGGCATGGGAACTTCCTGGCCCTTAATTTTAAAAGGAGCGGAAACAATCACTTTTTTTGCACCTGCATCCAGGTGCCCCCGGATTGATCCTTTGGGGGCTTTTGCCGGCAGGGACGGGTCCAGAAATTGTCCTGTGGTGTCCACAACAATCTGCACATCATGGTTTTTCCATCCAATGTCAGTAGGATTCCGGTTTTCGCGTAAAAACCGGACCTGGGTATGGTTGATCATCATGGTGCCGTTTTTTTCATCAAGGTCATGGATTACCGGCTCAGCATTGTAGCCATGAAGGAAACCGTGAAGCAGACCATAGGAAGAGTCTCTTTCCACATAATGGGCGATATCTGTCAGGGAAGTTCCGACCCCGCGGCCTACGTTCACAACCAGTTCATTAAAATATCTTCTTCCAACATGCTGCCATAAACTGAGTTTGCCAATTCTTCCCAAACCATTGATGCCCAGTTTTTTCAAATTGTTATTGATTGATGAATTTTTCATATCGATCTTTTCCGTCTGTTTTTTAAATAAAAGATAGGTTATCAAATGATCATCCGGGTTATTTCTGTTTTACCCGTATCAATCCTTTGTAGACAGAGCCTTCCTGGCCATCAATACTGATGAAGTCGCCGGATTGTAAACAAGTGCTGTTAAATAACGCTGTTTTTCTTTTCTCATCACATATTAAATTTCCGCAACCCACAACACAAGTTTTTTCCAATCGGTGTGCTACAACTGCTGCGTGGGAAGTCAATCCCCCCCTTGCTGTCAGGAGACCATCACTTGCATGAATTTCAAGAATATCATCCGGAACCGTATCACCTCTGATGAGGATTAGCAAACATTTGGGTTCGGTTTTCCGCCATTTTTTAATTTCATCCAGTGTGAAGACGATCCTCCCGCTCATGGCTCCTCCACTGACCCCGATTCCATGTCCTAGAAAAATTTCTTTCGAGAGAATCTCCTCCAGATTGAAAATCATTTTTTTCTTCATTTCCCGCATGGCCATATCCCGGGTTTGAAGTAGGAACAGATCTTTTCGAGAAGGCCCTTCAAAGGTAAATTCCATCTCCTGAGGGCTCCAGCCCTTATCGTAGATAAGCTGAAAAACATATTCTTTCAATGTATTGTAAATCTCAGGGAAATGGGTTTCCAGGGTGATATCGGTTTCCCGCTGTTCAATGGTCTGTTGCACCTTTGAAATCGGCAGGGTTTTGACCAGTCCGGAAACCACATCCTCTCCCTGATTTTCAACCGTAAAGTCACCCCATAGCCGAAGGGAATCGCTTGACATTCTTGGGCTGTGGGTAAACAGTACACCTGTACCGGACATATCTGAAATATTTCCAAAAACCATTGACTGGACAATTGCCGCAGTTCCCCAGTCATCGGATATCCCCATAATTTTTCGATACGCCTTTGCCTTTGCCTTTTCCCAGGATTCAAAAATGCTTTGAATACAGGCCAGGAGCTGTTCAAACGGATCTTCAATGACATCAATCCCGGTATCCAGGATCAGGGATTTATAAGCCAGAGCAACTTTCTTCATCTGTTTGCCGGTAAGCCCGCTTTTATAGGGAGTATCCATCTTTTGTTTATAATCACTGATGATCGCATCAAAATCATCCCGTTTCAATCCAAAGGCCATGCCATAGCATTGCAGAAATCGCCGATAATTATCCCAGGCAAACCAGGCGTTTCCTGTTTTTTCTGCAATTCCATTTGTAATCTCTTCATTAATACTGACATTTAGCATGGTGTCCATCATGCCGGGCTGTGAAATGGCTGATCCGCTCCGGACAGACAGGAGCAGGGGATTCTCCGGATTTCCAAATTTCTTGCCTGAGGTTTTTTCAAGTGCCATTACCTGACTTAAAACCTGCTGTCTGAAATTGTCTCCAGCCGGTCGATAGCTCTCAATGACTTTCTGGCAACGGAAAACCTCGGTTGTGATGATAAAGCCCGGAGGAATCGGCCATCCGTAGCTTTTCAGTTTCAGAAGGTTCAGCCCTTTATTTCCTAAGTTAATAATACTGTGCGACCCCTTCGGGGGCTCATCAATGGATGTCATGGCCCGATGGGGATCATAGTTCAGCAGAAGGAGAAGGTTCTCTTTGGGCAGTCGTTCTGACTGCTTGTACAGAATGTTTAGAATACGGCTCAACAGAAGATCCAACTGTGTAAGCCCCAATGCAAGGGCTATTTTTTCCCGGAAAAAGATTTCAGAAACCCGATGCATGAATTTTTCATCATCATCCATCTGTTCTTTGGGAAGGTACTTGGGGAGAATTTGATCTTTTGGCAATTGAGAAAGAATCCGGTTCAGATTGCGACTGTGAATATTGTGAAAATGGTCGTTAATGATGTTCCGGACTGCAAGAGCAAATCCCTTGAAGATATCCAGATACTGGGTGTAGGAAAAACCTCTTGTCTGGAGGGCATGGGACAGGAAATCCATCTGACGTTTGAATTCTCCGGTTGATATTCCATCCAGTTCAAGCGCTTGATCAAAAAGTTTTAGCCGGTCGAAAATCTGGAAAAAAGATGCCTTGGTAATCAGGGTAAGGTCAATGTTGTCCACCAGCTCTTCAAACAGAACGTTGAGCAGTGATTCAATCCTGAAAGTAAGTCCCAGTGCATCGAATTTCATCTCATGATAACTACCGTACATGGACGGGATATCCACGGTAATATGTCTTTTTTGGTAGATATCCTCACGGATTTCATATTCATGGCTGCTGAGAATCAGGCTCTTTAAAAGTCCGAGGTAGTCGAGCAGTTTATTGATTCTCAGTTTCAGATCCGGTTCTTGTAATGCATCTTTCAGTTGATGGAGATTGGGCAGGGCTTCTGTGCTTAACTGACTTATATAATGATCAATCTCAATAAAATTCAGGTTGTATTTCTGGTTGGTCAGTTTGTAGAAGGAGATGGCCAGCTCCACCCGTTCCAGATCAATGGGGGATACTCCGGAAATGGTTTCAATCTGTTTTTTCAGTTCCTCTTGATGGATGGAAAGAAAGTCATTTGGTTTTGAGATGCCTTTTTTTTCCAGTTCAATCATTACCTGACTCACACCATCAATATAAGGCCCGCTGGTGGTTATATCTTCATAAATAGATGGAGGGATAAACGGTTCAATAAGATCTTTATTTCTGGTTCGCCAGTATATCAGGGTTGCTTCAATGAACCCGATGATCCGGTTGCTGCTCTCCACATGACCTTGTTTGCGAAGAAAATGAATCAGGATATCCTTTCGATGGCAAATCTCATCCAGGCGTGTGGAAATGTCACGAAGCTCACCTTCTGCTCCGATATCATTGAAAAAGGAAGGGAATAATCGAGCAAGCTGTTTGCTCAGATTATAAACCGGCTCAATATCGGAATTCAAAAATCGAGTGATATCACGGGGAAAAAGGTCCGTATCTTTGATAAAAACACCACTGATGGAAAGATGGATGATCATGGCAGACAGAAGCCTGACCGACCACTGGGGTTTTCGTTCAATCAGTTTCAACCAGGTCCGGATATTTTGAATATGGTCTGAGTTTACTTTTATCTGCCAATCATTTCCGACTCCCTGGATCATGGGGGACTGAAATCCAAGGTCGATGAGAAAATCCGTAAAAAAGTTCACAAAATCATTATCATCTGTTTTGTAAACACCCTCTCCCATGTTCAATACACAGTTGAGGGCAGTTGCCGGAAAATCTTCTGCGCGCTTTTTTAAAATGGAAAAGGTTTTCTGGATCAATGTCTGAATTTTTAAGGGCTCTTCACTGGCGATTAAAAATGAGAGGGTGCGGTTAATTTCCCGGAGGGCTTCCTCATGAATCATCAAAAGTCCGGATGTGTTCATGATATGGAACAGAAAGAACAGTTTCCAGCGTCTTCCCTGGCTGTCTTCTCCTGCTGACTCAAATAGCTGTTGGGGAGCTTTCCGGTAGGTTTCTACGAATTGACCATATTCTCTCAGACCCATTAACCGGATCAGCATTTCAATGGAATCCGGGTGTTCGTCCTTGATAATCTTTTTTAACGTATTTACAAGTTCGTGTAAGTATGAACTGGATATATCCTTAAAAATCTCCTGAAGGTTCCGGGGTAATTCCTTTTCTTCAACCTCTTTTTGAAACCAATCCATTGGATCCGCTTCACTTAGCCAGTAGGCATATGTATATTGATAGTATTTTACCAGCAGATGATTGATGGACTGGTATCCGATTGATGCTTCCGGATTAACGGTAATCAAGTCTTCTGCAAGCCGTTTGATCCGGTAATAGCTTTTTACAAACAGAAAAAAGGGTTCATCTTCCAGGTCGTGTATCTGCAAAAAGGATTCATCCAGTATGGGTTTGAATCGTTGCAGTTCAGTGTCGGATTCCTTAATTATTTTCTGGATTAATAGAAGGCAATTGTCAGCAGCATCTATCCTTGTCGCTGGTTTTGAAGCAGATTGAATACCATTTAAAAAAATTTCAATATAGAGGCGTGCTGCCGCAGGGCCTTCAGGATGTTTTTTCATTAAATGGAAATAGTTGAGGGAATAATTGCGGGCTTCTTTTACGATGAACTGCCAGTTTCGATAAGGATGTGACAATTCCATTAGAAAGGTGTTCAATCCTTCCAGCAATCCATAATATTTGGACATGATGTCTTGAATCAGGAAATATCTGGGGTCTATCTGAGCGTCAACATGGTAGTCTGCAATATTTGCTTCAAGGGCCTTGGATGGTTTTTTTAACATATCGGCTTTTTCCATTGATTCGGGCATCCTTTGAAATATCAGATTGAATATTGTTCAAAATTTTTTCCCGGATTACAGCAGTTCAAGCTGAATCGGCTTTCGGATGCTGTTTTCCGGTTTCTTTTTTTTGGACGGCTTGTCAATGATCTTTTTATTTTCCGACCATGTACGGCAAAATTCATCCTGCGGCTGATCCGAATAGGTTACCTCAAAAGAACAATCCCCTGTCTGACTTATGGATGACAAGCTGTGAATCATCAGATTCTGCTCCTGAGCGGTAATCACCGGAAAGCCATAAAGGGTGTTTGTATGCATGACCGGTTTTCCGGATTTTATTCTCTGGGAAATAAAGTCAATATGACTTTCCAGGCGATTGGAGATCCTGGAATTGGAAACCTCGACGGCTGATTTCATTCTGGAAAGGATGGGGTCACAGAAGTTTTTTTCAAGCTCAACCCCGATGCTGTTGCGGCCGGTTGCCATGGCTGCGAGCATGGTTGTTCCCATGCCCAGAAATGGATCAAACACCATATCTCCATGGGTTGAGTACATACAGATCAACCGGTACGGAAGTTCAAACGGAAACGCGGCGCTTCTTTTCCGGACATCCTTTTCATTCAGTTTTTGAACGGTGCCTTTCAGATCCATCCAAATATCGGAAAACCATTGGTTCCTCTCCTCCCAGAAGAAAGCACTTTTTTGACGGTGAAGTTTATCTTCCTCTGTTTGAAATAATCGTTTCCCTCCCTTGCGAAGGATAAGGATATATTCATGCTCCAGGGTCACATAGGCACCGGCAGGCAGCATCCCGGAACCCATAAATTTATTGGGGGCATTGGTCTGTTTCCTCCAGATAACGGCGGGCAAGGGAGTAAACCCTTTTTTCAGCATGTAGTTCAGTATCCTGGAATGGTTTGTGTAGAGCATGAAATGATCATTCATTGTCCGGACGGCGTCTCCGATGTTGATACAGGCAAAACCGCCGAATTTCAATACCCGGTAAACTTCATCCCAGACACGGTCCAGCAACTGATTCATGAATTCAAATGCGCTCAGGCCATCCTGATTCTTCAGCGCCTGTTGAATTTTTAGATCTTGATTGGAGAACACCTCATCCCACATCTGAATCATCGGGTAAGGAGGAGATGTAACCACCAGATCCACACTTTCCGATGGAATTTTATTGTTTTTTCGGGCATCCCCGATAAAAAATTGATGGGTTGTTTTCATCTGATTCACTCTTTCATCATCTGTTTATCATTACTAAAAAACATTACCACTAAATAATCACTACTTTT
>CAYTGW010000017.1:0-32429 GCA_964437395.1 uncultured Desulfocicer sp. | reverse complement strand
AGATTGCACAAGCATGGTTTGGGCCTGCTTGAGTGCTTCCATATTTTTTTTCTGTTGTGTGACATCATGAAAAGTCACCACCATTCCACAGGGCTGTCCATCATGATGATACAAATTTGCACTGATCAGCACATCAAGCAGGTTCCCCTCTTTGGTATACCGCCTAGTTTCAAAGCCGGTACAACTTTCTCCTTTCACTACCTTGCGGACCTCGTCACCGGTAACTTGCCTTTGATCATCCGGAACAAAATCGATTCTTTTGCCCAGCAGTTCTTCTTTTCCCCAGCCGAAAACATTGGTGAAGGCAGGGTTTACATACCCGACTTCACCTTCCATATTATATACGACAATGGGATCGGCGGCAGCTTCCATGATCGCTTGAATTTCCTCTTCTTTTTGACGAATCATATTGGCAAGCTGATTATACTCAGCCCAACGATCGGTTTTTTGCTTCCGGGCATTTCCCCACCTGATTCCGCAGGCAATTCTGACCTGCAACTCCTTGGGATCAATCGGACAAACAATGAAATCGTCCAATCCGCTCTGGATCAATTCCAGTCCGTCCGAAGTCCGATCCACGATAGCGATCAAAACAACATACCGGATGGAGTTGAATAACCGGATATTACGGCACATGCCGAGAATTTCCGGCAAGGGTTTGCCCCTCCCGTCCAGAAGGATTACATCCGGTAACTCCGCATTTGCGGTTCGCAAATTCATCTCCACATTGTCGAACCGTACAATCTTATACTCTTCCATATGAAGATGCTCATACAGCCCCTGTTCCCTGTTTGAAATGATCGCTATTTTCGGTTTGTCCATTGGATGTCCTTCTGAAATTCAGGTTAAAGGCTACAGCCCATTTTTTCCCCTTTCCCTCATTTTGATCCCATGGGTTTCCAGCAGTTCGCTGTACTCCCCACGCATGAAACGTAACAATTCGATCCTGCTCGTAGCAACAGGCACTCCCTTGTTCATAAGAAAT
The DNA here is from genome assembly GCA_964437395.1 of uncultured Desulfocicer sp. Taxonomy (GTDB): domain Bacteria; phylum Desulfobacterota; class Desulfobacteria; order Desulfobacterales; family SURF-7; genus QZKS01. The sequence continues at coordinate 31,444 of CAYTGW010000017.1, read as the reverse complement.
TGCAGTATCTTGTCAAATATTTCCCGTCGTTTCAGCCCCTCTGGAGAAGAATCCCGGCGTTCGGAAAAAAAATCCAGCAAGGTGGAGCCGCAAACGCAGTTGCGAAACAATTCCACGATGGTTTCATCCTGATCACCGACAGAACTTTTCAGACCACTGCCGCCATGAATCGCCTGGGATTTGCGGATAAATTCCTCTGCTGATTGGAACAGACAGCCGCAACTGGGGCATTTTTTGGGAAACGCACTTTCCGACAAAGCCTTCAATCCTGAATAAAGACTGGTGATATCATCGGTTTTATCCGTCATAAAAAGTTCTCCTGTCCTTATTGATTTTCATTCTCTAAGGATTTTGATTGCTTCAGGTTCTTTATTTTCCATTACCATTACCATGCCTTTTCCACGGAATCGGCCGGAAAGTGGAATAAAACCGATCTGGAATCGAGTGCCGGCCAGATCGCACTCATTTATATATTCAATTACCTGGGTTGAAATAGCTGCCCGGATTTTCTTTTCCACTGCTTCCGGAAAATAATCCGAAACCGATGTTCCCAAATCAATTTTTTGCCCGTCAAAAGACAATTCCTGTGCCATGCGGTTGATCAGCACGATCATTCCTTCCAGACTGATGCCGACAATGCTGACAGGTATATCTTCCAGAATGGCATGAGAAAGCTCGAGCGCCTGATTCTTAATTTCAATTTCGCGAGTCCGTTTGCGGACCATCTCCTCAAGATTGTTGTTCATGCTGATCAGTTCTTCGTTCTGCAGGATTATTTTTTCTTGCAGTTGTTTGTTGGCTTGAGAAAGTTCATATTGATCCAGGGCCTGCCGGATTTCCAGCTTCAGGTTGTGATCATTCCAGGGCTTTAGAAAAAATTTATAAATATGTCCCTTATTGATGGCATCGGTGATGGCGTCCACTTCCGTATATCCGGTCAGCGTAATCCGGATAATGTCCGGATATTTTTCCTTCACTACCTTAAAAAATTCCGTGCCGCTCATCTCCGGCATGCGGTGATCGGAAATGACCAGATGTACATTGTTTTTTTCCAGCAAGGCCAGCCCTTCCGCTCCGCTTCCGGCCGTCAAGATGCGATAATCCTCCTTGCGAAGTAAGCGTTTAAGTGCATTCAGGATATTGGGTTCGTCATCGACACACAGAATGCAGTGTTGCTCGACGCTCGTCTGTTGGGCATCATTGGCCATCTTTTCCTCCATTTAGAATATAAGCTTATGCAATGGGCTTTAAACTGTAGGGTGTAGATATTCAGTGCTCCTGTTACTTATAAATCTTCGTCCATTGTATCTTTTCCCGCATCCATTTGTATTACACTTTGAACTCCATTACTCCCGACTTCTTCCCCCATGAAAAAACGGCAGGCAGAAATGATTTCGTTTGCCAGACCGGGAAGCCAGTCCTTGATGGATTGGATGGCTGTTTTCATCTTTCCGGCAGCCCCCTGATCCAATTCGGAAATGTACTTACGATTTTTGGTTTTGGCCAGAAAAGCGTTCGACAAAACATCAGCCGTATGAACGATCATCAGCATTTCCTGATCTGAGGAGGCTCTTCCGCACTGATGGTGGTATTTGATGACGTCGATCAAAGGCCGGGAAAGCTGCCATCTTTCAGCCAGATATGCGCCGACCCGTGCATGATCCAGAACATCCGCTTCTTTTTCAGCCGCAATAAAGGAAACATTCTGCCGGTTCATCAAATCCAGGACATGCTGAAATTGTTCCTTGAAATGCTGATAAAGAACGATTTTACCGATATCGTGCAATAATCCGCTTAGAAAACACATTTCCGGATTGCCGAGATGGGTCAACTCGGATAATTTTTTGGCTGTCATGGCGGTTGCAATCGAATGTTTCCAATAGCTTTTCACATCAAAGTCGCCGGTTTTACCGGCAAAGGCTTCGATTACGGAAACTGAAACCACCACGTTCCGCACGGAATTGAACCCCAGCATGGCAATGGCTTCCGACAGGGTGTTCACCCGCGAGCGCAACCCGAAAAAAGCCGAATTCACAAGCTTCAGCAGGCGGGAAACAATGGCCTGATCCTTTTCAATCGTTTCGCACAGACGTTCGATAGTGATTTCTTCCTCCTGAAGCATCTGATTCACCTGCATGGCGATTTCCGGCAAGGTGGGCAGATCCCTGATACGTTCCAGTTTTTTAAATGCAGCACCCTTATCCATTCATTGCTCCCTGAATTTTTAAACAACGATTTCCAACATCTCTTCAATCAACTGAGCATTAAAAAGCTTCTTGATAATCCCGATCAGATATGCGTCGATGACGATATCCTTGGAAAGCAGTAATTTTCCATCCTTTGTGCGCAGATCCTTGGCCAACATCATGCCTTCTTCCAGATAGCGCACCCGAACCTGCCGGGTGCTTCTGTTTTCGATACGACGCCGGTCCTCGCCGATATGTTTGATCAATTTCGCTATGATTTGCGAATCATACTTTGTGTTTTCCCCTATCAAAAGTGCTCTCTCGCCGATCTCATGAAGCATGGCGGCAGGGGTTTGATCCGCAAGGTTCTTGATTGCCTCCGAACCAAAAGCGAGCCGGGCCTTTTTGATCATTCTGCTCTTGTCTTCCGGCCAGAAATTAACAATTTTACAATAATCCCCGGCAGCAGCGATGATCCGGGCTCCCAGTGGTATGGTTTCAGCTTTCAGGCCGTCGGGCCTTCCGCTCCCGTCATAGCGCTCATGATGGTGAAGCACGATTTCGATAACCGGTTTCAGCTTTTCCACACTCTGGATTAAAAACAGCGAAATGGTAACATGCTCCCGGAATAATCCCGCCTCGCCTTCGGTCAACTCGGACTCATCTTTTGTAATCATCTCGACCGGTAATCCGAGCAAACCAATATCGTGCAAAAGGCCGGCAATCTCGATATGCCCAAGTGCCTCGCCCTGGACATTGCAATCCTTTGCCACGCGTTTGGCCAGACTTGCCGTTTGCTTGGCATAGCTTCCCAGGCTGGGATTGATCGCATCCACGAAAGTGATCAGCAGGCGAAGAGTGCCGATAAAACTTTTGTTGAGGGCTTGGTTCTTTTTCTCCAGTTCGAGGGTCTTGGCTTCGATGATGCTTTTCTGCTTAATCCCCAGCTCGTACAGTAGCTTGTTCTGATTCTGCACCAGGGCGTTCAGCCGCCGGTTCTCCAGCACGAGTTCATACTGTTCAAGTGCCTGCTCCACCTGAACCAGCAGTTGCTCGTCATTCCAGGGTTTGGTGAAATACCGATGAATTTCACCTTTATTGACTGCATCGACGATGGCGGACACATCGGAATAACCGGTCAACAGAATACGGATGATCTCCGGCCGGATGCGTTTGGCCTGCTCCAGGAATTCCGAGCCGCTCATTCCCGGCATGCGCTGATCGGAAATGATCAGGGAGATCGATTCCTTGTTGGCTTCCAGGCAGACCAGGCCATCGGCACCGTTCAAGGCCGTATGGATCTGATAGCCCTTGTTCCGGAACACCCGTTTCAAGGCACTGGCGATATTGGCTTCATCATCCACGATCAGGATATGGTGTTCATAGGATGGTTTCATTTTCCTACCTTCCATAGTCGTTAGCTGCCGATGGATTTCCCGGTATGATATTCGGCGACAGCTCCTTTACTATTTTTTCACGACCGTTTTTCCGACCGTTTTTTTTCTGTTGAATTTCCTTGAAAACAGCCAGAATATCCGGATCAAATTTTTTCCCTGAAAGATTCGTCATTTCCAGAAAGGTGCGTTCCCGGCTCCAGGCATCCTTATAAGGCCGTTTGTGAGTCAAAGCGTCAAAAACATCCGCCACAGCCACGATGCGTGCCGGAAGCGGAATAGCAGATCCGGAAAGACCATCGGGATAACCGCTACCGTCCCAATTTTCGTGATGGCTGCGGGCGATCTGCCTGGCAATCTGATAAAACGGCTTGACGCCCAGAATTTTTTCTCCGGCCAGGGTGTGGTTACGCATGACCTCCCACTCTTTTTCCGATAAAGGACCCGGCTTGCCCAGGATGCTGTCCGGAACATAGATTTTACCCACATCATGCAGAATGCTGAACCGGCTGATCTTATCCGTCTCTTCAACGGTCAAACCCAGCGCATTGCAGATGTCCAGGGTCATATCCAGAATCCGGTAGATATGAGCGCCGGTATCATCGTCCTTAGCCTCTGCCGCCGTGGCCAACATGGCAATGCTCTCTTCAACCGCTTCGTCCAGCAGCAATGTCCGCCGTCGAACCAGTTTTTCCAGATCTTCATTCAGCTCCTTGAGTTTCTGGTTTTGTTCGGCGGTGATCTTCAACAGCATCCTGTTCTGAACCACCAGATTGTAATGTTCAAAAGCCCGGCGCAGGGTTGATTTGAGGTCTTCCATATCCCAGGGCTTCTTTACATACCCGTATAAATGCAACTGGTTGATGGCGGATACGGCATTCTCCAAAGAGGCATGGCCGGTAATGAGAATCTCCACCAGATCCGGCTTTTTCTTTTTGGCTTGCTCTAGAAAGGCAACCCCGTTCATTTCCGGCATCATGAAATCGGACAGCACCACGCCGACATCATGAGCTTCCAGCAGATTCAGTCCCTCCTTGCCGGACTGGGCCATATGGATCGTGTACCCTTCCTTGCGCAGCATTCGTTCCAGGCTGGTGGCGACCCGCGGCTCATCATCCACAATCAGCAAAGTTTGATTCAGCTCGAACATGATTCCCTCCTTAGTATAAATGGCCTTAAATAGGTATCCGGATCGTAAAGGTGGTTCCCTTACCCTCTTCAGTATTGAAATCCATGCTTCCTCCATGCAGCTCTGTTACGATTCGATACGCGACATTCAACCCCTGTCCGATTCCACGGCCGACTTCCTTGGTGGTAAAAAAGGGATCGAATATCCGGTGCCGAATAGATTCCGGAATCCCGTAACCATTATCGCTGAACCGGATCTCAACAGAATCATTCTTTTTGCGGGTCGAAACTGAGATTGTCCCCTTTGTTCCGTCTGTTTTATACTCAGCTTTCTCAACAGCATGGGCCGCGTTGATGATAAGATTCAAAAACACCTGATTCATTTCACCGCCCAGGCAAAGCACCGACGGCAGGGTTGCATCAAAATCGGTTTCCACCCCAGCCACGGATTTTTTCCACTCATTCTGGGAGATGGTGATGGAACTTTCAATCGCTTTGTTCAGATCGACCGCGGTCTTCTCACTCCTATCCGGACGGGAAAAATCACGCATGGAAAGGACGATTTTGCTCACATGGTTGATACCCTCCAGAGATTGAGTGATGGATTGGGGTATCTCCGTAAGAAGATACTCCATGTCCGAAGTTTTCAACAGCAATTCAATATCATCCATAATTTCCGTGCCCGGATTCCCTTTTTTTACTTTTTCCGGCAATCGCATGACAAAATCGAGAACCGGTCTCAAGTCTCCCAGTGCATCCTCAAGAAACCGCAGGTTGTCCCTTACATATTGAGCAGGTGTATTGATTTCATGGGCAATACCGGCAGCCAGCCGCCCAATGCTTTCCAGCTTTTGAGCCTGCAACAGCTTTTTTTCAAGATGCTTACGTTCCGTGATATCGAGTATGACGCCGACAATCCCGGCGATATGGCCCTCAGCATCTTTATAAACGTCCTTATGAAAAACCACGTCATGCAATGAACCATCTGCGAATTTGACGGACATTTCATACACCTGTCTGTTGGCTTCCTGAATCAATTTCATGTCCGCCTGGTGATATACTTTCGCCAGTTCAGGTGGCGCGATATCAAACACTGTTTTGCCCACGATCTGATCTTTCGGCACCCCGGAGTAAGCCTCAAAGGCCACATTGCCTCCCCTGTATATTCCCTGCCGGTCCTTATAAAAAATCGGTGCGGGAATGGCGTCCAAGAGGATTTGCAGAAAAAAAAGCTGCTTATAAAGCTGGTTGGCCGCGTCCTCCTTCTCCTTTCGGGCAGTTTCCAGCTCCTGCACGATTTTCTGCAATTCCAGGGTCCGGTCACGAATCCGATCTTCCAACATCTGATGGTAGGCCTTCTCCTTCAATTCCAGTTCACGACGTCTCAGGGCATTGTCCACACAGATGAGAATCTGGCTGGTGTCCACGGGCTTGATGATATATCCGTATAGATCCAGAGCGATGGCCTCCCGGGCAATTTCCATGTCTTCAACCACCGTTACGATGATGACGGCCGTTTCCGGGTGCTCCGAACGGATAAACCGGATCAGATCCAGCCCGGATTCCCCCGGCATCTGCAAATCGGAAAGAACCATATCAAAAGGTGTCTGTTTCAGGCAGACGCGCGCTTCCGCCGCATCGGACGCCATGCTGCAATGATACCCGCTGTCCGTCAGTATCCTGTTCAGCAGATGCCGAACCATTTCCTCATCGTCCACGATCAGTACATTCCCTGTTGATTCCGGATTCATCTCTTGCATTTCAGTTGATCCTTTTTTGGGCCGGAGTGTGAGACCATAGCTTATATTCTGCTGTCTATTACACGCCTGATCTGTTCAGCCATGTTTTTTATTTCAAACGGTTTTTTCAACATGGCGCGAACACCTATATTCTTTGCTTGATCTTCATTTATCCGTTCGCTGAATCCGGTGCAGATCATCACCGGAATGTCCGGCCGAACGGTCATCAGTTCCCGGGCCAGGATGTCACCGGTCATCTTCGGCATGGTCATGTCGGTAATTACCAGATCATATGTTTCCGGATAATTCCGGAAATTTTCCAATGCTTCCAGGGGATCTGTATACGCTGTTACCTGATACCCCAATGAACCAAGCAGTCGTTCCATCAAAACAGTAAGGATTGCTTCATCATCCACAAACAGAATGCTTTCGTGACCCAGGGGAATTTCTTTGCCATTATTCACCGGTTTTTCCAAAACCGGTTCAACCTGCTTTGGAAAGTAGAGATGGAATGTTGTTCCTTTCCCTACCTTGCTTTCCACCCGGATCATACCGCCATGATTTTTAACAATACCGTATACCACCGACAAACCCAGCCCGGTTCCTTCACCCTTGGGCTTGGTGGTGAAATACGGTTCAAACAGATGTTTCCGGACGCGCTCCTCCATGCCGGTTCCCGTATCCGCTACAACAACTCTCAGATAAAACCCGGAACGAGTCAGAAGTGATGGGACGTGCGGAATGACCGCCATATCGTCCTCTTCGATGCTGACCGAGAGTTTTCCCCCTTTTTCCCGCATGGCATGATGGGCATTCACACTTAAATTCATGATCACCTGATGAATCTGAGTGGGGTCTCCCATCACATACCCATCCACGGAAAATTTCTGGTCTATGGAGATGGTTGTGGGCAGGGTTGCCCGCAGCATCTTGAGCGCCTCTTTGATGATCAAACTCATTTTTACCGGCATGAACTTGCTATCTGCCTGACGGCTGAATGACAGAATCTGGTACACCAGATTCTTGGCGCGATCCCCGGACTTCAGCACATTCGTCAAATATTTTTTTAACACCTCCCCAGTCAGATTCTGTTGCTGGGCCAGTTCCGTATATCCGATGATCGCCGACAGTATATTGTTGAAATCATGCGCAATGCCGCCGGCTAATAATCCAATGGATTCCATTTTCTGGGCCTGCCGCAACTGTTCCTCCAGAACGAGCCGTTCCGTGATGTCCACGGCCACTTCCACCGCACCGGTAACCTTGCCCGTTTGATCCGCCACCGGACAGCCTTTCAGGAACAAGGTTCTGCCCTTCTGGTTTACGCGCGTGTTTGTTTGTGTCATCCCTGACTGGATCGCCTGCGCAACAGGACAATTTGGGCAGACATCCGACCGGCCATACAATACCTCGAAACAATACCTGCCGATCATCTCCTCTCTTGCAAGACCGGCATAGTCACAGACAGCATGGTTGGACCAAATGATTTTCAATTCCGTATCCTGCAAGATAACGATGTCATCCATGGCATCCAGGATGGTACGCATGCGCACTTCCGATTCCCGAAGTTGCTCCTGGGCCTGTTGGCGCTCCAAGGCAAAGCAGAGCACACGGGCCAGCAAGTCACCTGAAAATCGGCCTTTGATCAGATAATCCTGGGCTCCTTCCCGAAGTGCTATCATGCTGGTCTCCTCATCGTCATTTCCGGTAATGACGACAATCGGAAGACCTTCGGCTGCCTTATGCAGCTTCCGGAGGGTGTCTATACCGCTGCTGTCCGGAAGTCCCAGATCCACCAGCGCCAACTGGATTTCATTATCCGCTAACCGGTCCAAAGCATCCGCAAGTCGGGAAACCCAAATAAACTGGAACTCCGCCTGACGGGCGTCGGACAGAAGCACCTGAATCAGCTCAGCGTCCCCCGGGTTGTCCTCAATCAGCAGAACTGTAATCCGCTCTTTCATTTCTTTATCCCATTGGGTGGCAAAGTGACAATTGTCATCCAGAAATTCTCTATGGATTTCACTACCTTGATAAACTGCATCAGATCAATGGGTTTGCTGATGAAACAGTTGGCATGCAGATTATAGGTCCGGATCACATCCTCCTCATTCCGGGATGTCGTGAGAATCACCACGGGGATGCGCCTCAAGTTCTCATCCTCCTTGAGTTCAGCCAGAACTTCCCAGCCATCTTTCCTGGGCAGGTTGAGGTCAAGTAGAATCAGATCCGGCCGCAAGGCTTCCCGGTAATGACCTTCTTTTTTTAAATATGCCAGGGCCGTCTCGCCGTCGCCCACCACATGTATGTTGTTCCGGATTTTGCTGTTTTCCATTGCTTCCTGTGTCAAATCCGCGTCTCCGGGATTATCCTCCACCAACAATATTTCAATGGGTTTCAGTAATGGATGCTCTGTCATAAAAATTATCCCCCTTCCGTCCCTTTTAATGTAAAATAGAATGTCGATCCCTTGCCCAACTCCGATTCAAACCAGATCGCGCCGCCGTGTCTCTCCATGATACGTTTGCACAAGGCCAGGCCAATGCCGGTTCCGGGATATTCATCGCGGGAATGCAACCGCTGAAATATGGTGAATATCTTATCCTTGTACTGAAGGTCGATGCCGATACCGTTGTCCGTCACACCAAAGCGCCAGTCCTGATCTACTTTTTGAGCCGATACATGAATCCGCGGAAGATCGCTGCCCCTGTACTTGACGCTGTTTCCGATCAGATTCTGGAACACCTGGGCCAGTTGAGTGGGATCAGCCCAGACCAGGGGGAGTTCAGAGCTGGTCACCAAAGCTCCGGATTCCTGAATGGCATTATGCAGATTGGCCAGGGCCGAGCCAAGGGTGGTATGACTATCCACTGCCTGTAAATCCGACCCCCTGGTTGTCACACGGGAATAGGTGAGCAGATCATTGATCAGAGTCTGCATTCGGATCGCACCGTCTACGGCGTAATGGATATATTTGTGGGCTTTCTCATCCAATTGGTCTTGATAACGTTCCGCCAGAAGCTGGGAGTAACTGGAAACCATTCGCAGGGGCTCCTGCAGGTCATGGGAAGCTGCATAAGCAAATTGCTGCAAATCCCGGTTGGATCGCTCCAGATCAGAGAGGGCACTGGTCAATTTTTCCTCTATTGCTTTGCGTTCAATAATCTCGTCCCGCAGATCATCCCGCGAAACCAATGTTGTTTCCAGTTTCCGCACCATGCCTTCAAAAGCCCGTGCCAGGTCTCCGATTTCATCCCTGGCCGAAGTATCTGCTCTAAAATCCCGATGACCAAGACTGATTTTCCCGGTTTCTTTGATCAACCGATGAATCGGGCGGGTAAACATCCGCGCCAGGGCCAAACCAGCCAAAAAAGAGATAAGTAATGCACCGGAACAGAGCATGAAAATATTTTTCCGCAACTGGAAAATGGTTGCAAAGGCCTCGGCCTGGTCGATCTCGGTGATCATGCACAATTCCCATTCGGGAATCCAGTGATAGGCGCCGATGACGGGCTCTCCCCGGTAATCCTCATACAAACCGGTTCCATTGCTGTGCAGCAGGGCTTTTTTCACGCCCTGTGTATGAACCGTTTTTTTCAACATAAAGCCCTTGCCAAACCTTGGTTCAGTGATAAAAAAATTGAATTTATTGACCAGGTAAGAATCCTCGGTTGAACTAATGTTGCTTTTCCGTGAAATAATCTCCGACAAATCAATCAGATCGAGCCGGCCGGCCAGAACCGCAATCAAATTCCCCTGCTTGTCCCTGATGGGTGTTGCAATGGTCATGGCCGGTGCCTGCAATGTCATGGAATAGTACATATTTTCGATAAAAGTATTGATTTTCCCTTTCTGAAAAAAAGGCCGGTGTTCACGATATTTGCCCTCATGTTGCGGGTCCGTGGACAGCAGGATCAACCCGTCCTCCTTACGCAGGATAAACAACTCGAAAAAACCGCTTTTGCCCATAACCGAGTTAAAAAATTTTTCAGTAAGATCCTTGTGAAAAGCTGCATGTTCCGGATTCTCCATATCATGGACAGGAATGGCTGCCGCGATTCCACTTTTCAGGTCCAACAGTCTGGCCAGCATTTCCAAAAAAGAGGCATTGCTGAGCAACCATTGGTCAAATTCCGCTTTTTTCAAGATATTGGTTGCAACCAGATGATTGGTCAACTGCCTGGTTATGGAATCCCGGCTGTAATCAAAGGATAAATAGCCCAGGGTCATGACCGGCACCATGGCAAACAGCCAGAAAAGAAAAAAGAGTTTGACGGACAGCTTCATTTTTCAACTGCTCCGTAAACTGTTTTCAGAAACCGCATGGTATATGCTTTGTTCAAGTCCGGTAACGGGGCCGGCAGAATACCCTGCCCCAGCATGATGTCATGCATGTGTTGCCATGTTTCAGGAGTCATCCAGCCGATTTGAGCCTCTCCGGTATGAACATACGGGAGGAGTGCCTCCATCATGGCGGTTTGAAGAGCCTCATCCTTAATCCTTGCGTATTTCATGGTGATTTGTACTGCCTTGCCCGGATCACCCATAGCCTCACGCCATCCTGCGAGAGAGGCTCTCACAAAGCGGGTGACCTGATCCGGATGCTGATCAATCATCTTCCGGATTGTCATCAAGGTATCGGAATAAAAATGAAGGCCGTAATCATCCGGCCAGATCAGATTGAGCTTATATCCTTTTTGACGCATCTTAATGACGCCGCCGGTCAGATAAGCTGGGGTGACATCGACGCTTCCACCATAAAAATTTTTAAAATCAGGCTCATAAGGAACGAGCCTGATCAGGGACAGATCCAACCCGATCTTTTTCATCAGAACTTGCAGCCGAAACTCAAAGTCTCTCACGGCACCGCCGACGCCGGCCGCAGCAATGGTCTTACCCTTGAAATCCTCGGGCCGGGTGATGCCTGACTTTTCCATGGCCACAAATACCAATGCGCTACGCTGATATATGGTTGCGATGGCCGTAATATCCAGACCCTCGCTTTGCTTTATCAGAATATCCTCAGGCGCTACCACGCCGAAATCCGCCTGCCCCTCGATGACCGTCCGGACGCCATCGATGCTCTGACCACCTTCCACAAATTGCACATCGAGATTCTCCCGGCGATAATAACCCTCCTCCTTCGCCAGATAGAATCCGGCGAACTGGGCCTGATGCTGCGACTTGAGCTGCAAGACAATTTTATCCAGTGGCCCTTTTTCACTCTTTTTCGCACAGGCTGCGACAAGGACGAATATCAAAAACAATGCTGTTGAAAACAAAGCTGTTTTTCTCATTCTTGCCTCCCGCGATCACGCGCAGAGTTATTTGTGGAGAAATCGAACCGGAAGCTTATTTCATGACCGGTTTTTTTTGGAGGTCTTACGTCTGAGGCCGGGACAGGTTGAACTTATATTATCAGTCTTTACCCGTTCTTTATCGTTCTTTATTGGATATCTTAAAACTATATAATTCCGCCTTTTTTGTCAAACCATATTTTTCAAAAATCATGGGTTTATTGCGCGCAGAAAAATACGCAAGAAATTATTTTGCAGGAAAATATTCTTGACTTACAACTATTTATTTCCTAAAATATAACTGAAAAAAGTTCCTGCCCATCATTCATCTCAGACAAAATATTCCTGTATTGAGCATGGGTTATATTAGGTTAAAAATCATTTAATTCAAATTCATACACTTTAATTTACGCAAATCCGGATCAGCGGATTCATTCGTAGTTGGATGCAATCTTCTGCTGCCGGATTGAAACCATCCAAAAAGGATGCTCATGACCCCAAGACATGCATTTTCCATTTTGTTACCCGTTGTGGCCCTTGGCATACAGTGGGTGCTGTGGTCGTGGATTCAGCCGTTTGTCTGGTTTTTGTTCTTTCCCACGGTATTCTTCAGCGCGCGTCTTGGTGGCTATCGCGGCGGACTAGCCAGCACGGCGATTTCGGCAGTGATCGTCTGGTATTTTTTCATTCCACCGCAACTTTCCTGGTGGATCGACAACCCTGCCAATCTATGGTCGGTGGGACTGTTTCTGTTTGTGGGCTACCTGGTCAGTGAATCTCAGGCCCGTCTGGAACGTGCCAGGTTGGATACCGAGGAGGCGCTTTCGGAAACCCGCGCGACCAATAAAAAAATCACTGAGCTGTATTGTAAAACCCGCGAACTGGATTTCGAGCAAACCGCGGTGGGCATGGCCCACGTGGCACCGGACGGACGATGGCTTCGGGTCAACCGCAAATTATGCGACATTGTCGGTTATGCTCAGGACGAATTGTTGTCCCTCCGGTTTCAGGACATCACCCATCCGGATGACCTTGCAGTTGATCTCGAATACGTCCGTAAAATGCTGGTGATGGAAATCCAAACCTATACCATGGAAAAGCGCTATATCCGCAAGGATGGAGGCATTGTCTGGATCAACCTGACTGTAGCTCTGATCCGGAAACCGGATAACGCACCTGACTATTTTATCTCGGTGGTGGAGGACATCACCATGCGTAAGCAGGTGGAGGCTGCCCTGCGCGCGAGTGAGGAAAGGTTGCACCTGTTCATCGAGCATGCGCCGGCAGCGCTGGCCATGTTCGACCGGGACATGCGCTACATCGCGCACAGTCACCGCTGGATGGATGATTATTCCCTGGGAGAAAGAAATATTATCGGCATGTCCCATTACGAGATCTTCCCCGAGCTTTCGGACCGCATAAAATCCATTCACCGCCGAGGCATGGCCGGTGAAGTGATTCGCTCCGACCAGGATTGTTTTGAACGGCAGGATGGCCGTGTCCAGTGGCTGTTCTGGGAAATGAGGCCCTGGTACAATGCGGACGGTGGTATTGGCGGGATCGTTATTTTTTCAGAGGACATTACCGAAATTAAACAGAATGTAGAAGAGCGGGAAACGGCTGTTGAATTTCTTCAGCTTGTGAACGAGAGCACGGACACAGCCGGATTGATCCATGCGGCAACGGATTTTTTTCACCGGAAAGCCGACTGCGAAGCCGTAGGTATCAGGCTGCGAAGGGAGCATGATTATCCCTATTATGAGACCCGTGGTTTTCCGCAGGAATTTGTGCTTCTTGAAAACCGGCTGTGCGTCCAGGATGATAACGGCCGGCCGGTGCTCGATAACACCGGTGGCCCGCTGCTGGAATGCATGTGCGGAAACGTAATCTGTGGGCGGTTTGATCCTTCCAAATCTTTTTTCTCTCCAAAAGGCAGCTTCTGGACCAACTGTGCCACCGAATTGTTACGCAATACCACCGAGACTGACCGTCAGAGCCGCACCCGCAATCGCTGCAACGGCGAGGGATACGAATCCGTGGCGCTGATTGCCCTGCGATCCGGGGAGCAACGACTGGGACTGATCCAATTAAATGACAAGCGCAAAAACCGTTTCACTCCTGAAATCATCGCGCTTTGGGAAAGACTCGCAGATTATTTTGCAGTGGCAATTTCCAGGTTTCTGGCTGAAGAGGCTCTTAAGACCAGCGCTGCAATCTTAAAACAGGCCCAGCAGTTGGCCGGGATCGGTAACTGGAGCTGGGACATCCGGAATGATCACCATACCTGGTCTGAAGAGATTTACCGTATTTATGGCCGCGACCCGGCGCTGCCGCCGGCTGCCTACCCGGAGGTTCAACAGTATTTCACACCGGAAAGCTGGGCTCAACTTTCCGCTGCCGTAAAAAAGGGGATAGACAAGGGCTTGCCGTATGAATGCGATGCCGAGGTCGTAAGACCGGATGGTTTACGGCGCTGGATCACGGCCCGGGGACAGGCGACTCGGGATGCTGACGAAAATATCATTAACCTTCATGGCACGGTTCAGGACATTACAGGGCGCAAGTCAGCGGAGGAGGAACTGCGCAGGTACCGAGACCATCTCGAAGAGCTGGTGAGGGAACGTACTGAAGAACTGGAAGCCTTTGCCTACTCGGTGAGTCACGATCTGCGTTCACCCTTACGCGGCGTGGACGGGTACTCACGTCTGTTACTGGAGGATCACGCAAAAACCCTTGATGAGGACGGTCGTTTCATGCTGAACCAGGTGCGCGAGAGCGCGCTGCAAATGGGCGAACTGATTGATGACCTGCTTGATTTTTCGCGAATGGGCCGACGGGAAATGCGTTTTCTGCATTGTGATATGGACCGGATCGTACAGGACCAGTTTCGTGAAATACGGGCCGGATATCCAGGCCGGAATTTGCGTCTGGAACTGCAGGAACTGCCGGCCTGCACAGCCGATCCGGCCATGCTCCGGGAAGTGTGGCGGAACCTGCTGGACAACGCCGTAAAATACACCAAGACACGGGAGGAAGCGCTCATTGAAGTGGGCGTTGTCAGGGAAAGGGGGAATGCAGGATTGAATGAACATAGAAAAAATCCATTGATCGAACCGGAGGTATGGGATTCGCAATTGGAAATTATTTATTTTGTTCGGGATAATGGCGTCGGATTCGACCCGCGTTACCGGGACAAGCTCTTCAAGGTCTTCCAGAGGCTGCATCGCGCTGAGGATTTTGAAGGGACAGGTATCGGCCTTGCGCTGGTTCAGCGCATCATCCAGCGTCACGGCGGTCGTGTATGGGCCGAAAGCCAATCGTACCAGGGAGCAACATTTTATTTTGCGCTGCCGTGCCGCATCCATCCGGAGTAAAAACAAGGAGGCTGTCATCAAATGTGTGAAAATGTCATAGAAATTTTACTGGTGGAAGACAACCCCCGCGATGTGGATCTGACATTGCGGGCCATGAAAAAACACAATCTGGCTAACCGGGTCCATGTGGTTCGCGACGGCCAGGAGGCTCTGGACTATCTGTTTAATGAGGGGGAATATGCCGCACGAACTATCGCCCTGCGGCCGAAAGTCGTCCTCCTGGATTTGAAACTGCCCAAGGTGGACGGGAAAGAAGTGCTGCGACGTGTAAAAACCGATGAACGGACAAAAACTATTCCGGTCGTGGTGCTGACCTCCTCGCGCGAGGAAAAGGATATAATCGAAAGCTATCGTTTGGGGGTGAACAGCTACATACAGAAACCGGTTGAGTTCGATAAATTCCTCGATTGTATTCAGGAAATCGGCCTTTTCTGGCTGCTGATCAATCAGACGCCGGAGCAATAATGGATAAAAGGAAGACCCTATGAATTTAACCCAGAAGAATTCAAGTCAGAATTCGGAGACTCATATTTTTTCACAGTTGCGGATCCTGATCCTCGAGGATGTTCCCCGTGATGCGGATCTGATCGTCCGCGAACTGCGGCGTGCAGGACTGGACTGCGAAGTCAGGATTACAGATACCCGGGAAGGCATGTTCCGGGAGCTGGAAGATTTTTCACCCGACCTCATCCTCTCGGATTATACCATGCCGCAATTCTCAGGCATGGATGCCCTCGATATCCGTAACAAACGTTCGCCATTCCTGCCCTTCGTTATCGTCACCTCTTCTATCAACGAGGAGACTGCGGTGGACTGTATCAAACGCGGTGCCGACGATTACGTCCTCAAGCAGAATCTGGTGCGTCTGCCCCATGTGACTAAAAACGTCCTGGAAAAAAAACGTCTCGAACAGGTTGAAATTAAGTCCCGGGAGCAGATGCTGCAAGCGGCGCGTCAGTGGCGCACCAGCTTTGACGCCATCCGGGAAGGTGTGGCGCTGCTGGATGCTAACCAAAAAATCCTGCGTTGTAATGCAGCCATGCAGAAACGCATCGGCAAACCACTGGAACAGATCATCGGCCAATACTGCTGCCGGGATATTCATGGTTTCAGCAACTCGCCGTTGGAATGCCCGGTGCAGCGGACGATCCGAACCTTGAAGCGCGAAACCTGGGAGACAAGGGTTGGAGACCGATTTTTTGACTTCATCGCTGATCCGGTGCTGGATGAGGAAGGCAAATTATCCGGTATCGTTCATATTGTTGCTGACATCACTGAACGAAAGCGGCTGGAAAGCAAAAAAATCGAACTGGAAACTCAGCTCCACCAGGCCCAAAAACTGGAAGCCGTCGGACGGTTGGCAGGGGGTGTGGCTCATGATTACAATAACATGCTCAGTGTCATTCTTGGTTTTTCAGAGCTGGCCATGGAAAAGATTCCACCGGGTTCCGAGTTGCACGATGACCTCCGGGAAATACACTCCGCTGCAGCACGGTCGCGGGACATTACCCGGCAGTTGCTGGCCTTTGCCCGCCGGGAAGCGATCTGCCCTGCGGATCTTGATCTGAACATAGCTATGCAGGGGATGCTAAAAATGCTACAACGGCTGGTAGGTGAGGATATTGATCTAACTTGGCTACCCGGATCGGAATTGTGGAAGGTTTGGATAGATCCATCCCAGCTCGATCAGATTCTGGCCAATCTGTGCGTCAACGCCCGGGACGCCATCGGGAATATCGGCAAACTCATCATTAAAACGAGTAATGTGGTTCTGGACGAGACCTATTGCGACAAACATGCGGAGTTCAAACCAGGCGATTATGTCAAGCTGGAGGTCAGCGACAACGGCTGCGGCATGTCCCGGGAAACCATCGACAAAATTTTCGAACCATTTTTTACCACCAAGGGGCCGGGAAAAGGAACGGGGCTCGGTCTTTCCACGGTGTACGGAATTGTCAAACGAAATCAGGGTTTGATCAATGTCTACAGCGAACCTGGTAAGGGTACGACCTTCAAAATTTTTTTCCCCCGGTATACTGGTGCGGCTGTGGAGAAAAAAATCGTCGACACCGTAGAGACCTTGAAAGGCAATTGTGAATTGCTGCTGGTGGTAGAAGACGACCCATCGATTCTGAAACTGACCGGAACCATTTTGACCGGATTGGGCTATTGCGTGCTATCCGCCGGCACCCCCACCGAGGCCCTGCATCTGGCCGAACAACACGCAGGCAGTATCCACCTGCTCCTTACCGACATGGTCATGCCCGAAATGAACGGCTGGGAGTTGGCCGAACAACTGCAAACCTTTTCCCCGAGTCTGAAGCGTTTATTCATGTCAGGATATGCTACCGATGTCATCGCCGATCGGGGCATGCTTCAGGATAATTTCACTTTTATTCAAAAACCGTTTTCAGCGAAAACGTTGGCTGCCAGAGTCCGTGAAGTCCTGGGTCAGGCCATTCCTCCAACAAAATGAAATAGTTGTTCATGCCTCCAAAATACAACTTGAGTTGGTTATTGTGCAGAATCATACCAGTAACAACCACTCGATGTCCTTTATAAAAATCAGGATCTGCCTGTTTTTTATCTGAGTTTGTTGATGCCAAACCACTAAAAATATGTTATACAGAAAATAAAAACAGGAAAGAATTCTATGGATCAGCAACAACCGGAAAAGGCAATATGGTAAAATCAGACAGTCAGTTCAGTTATGTTCACTGGAAAGATCTTAAAAACATAGAAGACCAGACCGTATATTCATTTGGTATGATCGTGCAGAAGATGCGAACGGAGATCACCAACCTGATCAACACCATTGGTGAACAAGCCTCGTCCACACCTCTTACGCAATCCAATTTTGTTTCCCTAAAAATCCTGTTCCGATTGAAGGAGTGCATGGTATCCATCGAGCTTTTAATTTCAAAAGGTCTTGCACGGGATGCGGCTGTCCTGCTCACGACACTGATGGAACTGAGACTTGAGATGCAATATGTTTCTGAAAATTCTTCCAGTGCGGGCGAATGGATTGCCTGTAACCGGCAAAATAAAAAACCATGGACGGTTGATTTCCTGATCAAAAAACTCTTTCCGAACCATGAGGACCAGAATACGGAACGATCCAACTACAAGCACCTGTTGCAGATTAAGCATAGTGATCCCATGGGGAGTCAACCCAGTTTTCCGGTCCGGGATGATGACTTTATCAATACGGATAAAAACGATCTTGCCGTATGCCTGTTCTGCGAAGGAAGCGAATGCCATCGAACCTTGATCGCCGCTTCCGAGGATCTTTCCGAATCCGGATTCAGCATCTCCAAAAACAGAAAAGCAATTGAAGAACTGAATGAACTGAAAGAAAAGATGCAAACGCTCCGAAAAAGCAAAGCCGGCGTTGCCCAACGTTTTTAATTCTATGCAAGGTTCCCGAATCGAAACGACCTGAAAACAATTTACAATATTCCCTTTTCAAACGGAGACTGCGATGACACACAACCGGAACTACCACGTTGCCACGGGAAATTACATGATTCATGAAACAGCGGACATGACCGTGGAGGCATTTCTGGGTACTTGCATCGGGGTCGCTATTTTTGACCCGGAAAACGGTGTCGGGGGATTGATGCATCTGCTCCTGCCGGAGCCGTTTTCTCCGGCTTATCCAAAAGACCCTGAAAAATATGTTACAACCGGTCTTCCTCTGTTTATCCATAATCTTCTGAAACAAGGAGCCAAAAAAGAGAACTTAAAAGCCTGGATTGCAGGCGGAGCTCTTGTGGAACCGCTTACCAGACAAGATATTGCGCTTGACATTGGTGGGCGAAATGCAGATGCGGCTATCCAGGTGCTTACAAAAGAAAACATTCAGATCGAGTATATCGAAACCGGAGGTTTTTTTTCATGTGCCCTGAGCCTGAACATGAAAACCTGGACGCCGGATATCAGGCCCATCAGCATTGCCACAACCGAATCTCAAATACAAATCAAGCCCCCCTCCAAGGAAGAGCTTAACCGGGCTTTTGCTTCCATCAAACCAATACCCCAGGCTGCCATAAAGGTGATGAGAATGCTGGATGACGAAGGCAGCAGTTTCAAAGAGATTGCCAATGAAATCCGGAAAGATCAGATTATCACCGCCAGTGTGATCCGCATCTGTAATTCAGCTTTGTTTAAAGGAAACGCCAAGATTGATACCCTGGATGATGCCCTGATCATACTCGGACGTGATGTTCTGGTAAAATCCATACTTCTGGCTGCGATCAACAACTATTTTGGTCAAGCCGGCAGCGGATATGCCCTTTGTTACGGAAGCCTGTACCACCATTCCGTATCCAGTGCGGTTATTGCTGAAAAACTGGCACAGCAAAGCGGAAAGGTTCGTCCCCAGACAGCCTATACCGCAGGTTTATTACATGACATCGGTATGGTCGTTCTGGATCAGGCCCTTGCCTCCTCATTTCCTTTGTTTTACCGAAACATACAAAATCAAGGGGCAAACATCCTTGCGGTGGAAAAACAGATATTTGGCATGGATCACTGTGAGGCCGGGAAAAAACTGGCCAGACTGTGGTCTTTCCCGGAAAACCTGATTGATTGCATTTCTTCCCATCACAACCCTGAAAAAACGAAAATCAGCCCCGGATTGTCCCATATCATCTTTCTTACCGAGCTGATCATGTCTCGATTCCATACCAGCCTTGAGCTTCTGTCCACCAGTGTGGAATCCTTTGAATCCAGCCTTCAAAAAATAGGACTTTCAATTTCCAAATTTCCTGATATTGTTAGCCAAATTCCGTTAGAGGCATTTGGAACCGACCCGGATAAGACTGCAATGCTGGCAAAAAAATAGATTTTGTTAAAAAAACAGTTACAACAAAAAACAATGGAACCGATGAACAATCAAGAAAAGCTGCTGCGAATGCTGCCGGGAGTGGATCGAATACTGGAACGTATTCAGGAAGAACAGGAGTATTCAGGTACACCGAAATCCGTTCTTGTGGATTCGATCCGATTTGTGATCGAAAAAAAACGTTCCGATATTCTGCAAACCAGGACATCCAATGATCTTACTATTGATCAGCTTCTGTCCGATATCCGGCAGAAAATTGCAAAGAGCATGAAATCCAACCTGAGACGAACCATAAATGCGACCGGTGTTGTGGTTCATACAAATCTTGGACGTTCCCTGCTTGCCAAAGAAGCGATCGAACAGATTATTGAAATTGCATCTAACTATTCCAATCTTGAATTTGATATTGAAAAAGGCCAGCGGGGACTGCGGTACAGCAATGTTGAAGATATTCTATGTGAAATCAGCGGAGCGGAATCGGCAATGGTGGTCAATAACAATGCAGCCGCGGTTCTTCTCTGTCTCGAAACCATGGCCAAAGGAAAAGAAGTCATTGTTTCCCGGGGTGAGCTTGTCGAGATCGGCGGGTCCTTCCGCATTCCGGATGTCATGGCCAGAAGCGGCTGTATCCTGAAGGAAGTCGGAACCACAAACAGAACCCATCCCGGAGATTATGAAGAAGCCATCACTGAAAATACAGGGCTTTTACTCAAGGTGCATACCAGCAACTATACCATAACCGGATTTACAGCAGATGTCTCATTACCGGAAATGGTAAAAATCGGTAAAAAGCATCATCTTCCGGTCATGGAAGATCTGGGCAGCGGAACATTCATCGACTTTTCACGATACGGGCTTACCAGAGAACCCATGGTTCAGGATTCTGTCCATGCTGGAATGGATATTGTAACCTTCAGTGGTGACAAATTACTAGGCGGCCCTCAGGCAGGGATCATTGTCGGCAAAAAAGAGATCATTGAAAAAATACGAAAAAATCCTTTGACCCGGGCTCTTCGGATTGACAAGCTTACCCTTGCAGCTCTGGAAGGCACTCTCAGGCTGTACCGGGATCCCAAAAACGCGGTCCAGTGCATTCCCACACTGCGAATGATAACAGCCCCCTATGAACAGGTGCATCAAAAAGCAGACCAGCTTGTCAGAATCCTCGAAAAACTGCATGACTCCCGTCTGATTCTCAACCTCAAGACAATCTCCTCGAAAACCGGTGGAGGTGCCCTTCCCATTCTGGACATACCCAGCGCAGGCGTAGGAATCCGGATTCAGGACATGACCGCCGACAGCATTGAAAAAGCCATGCGGGCCAATGACCCTGCGATTATCGGCAGGATTATAGAGGATCTGTATATTCTGGATCTTCGAACTGTTCAGGCTGATGAACTTTCAATCATTGTGGACGCGCTGAAAAATATTCTTGCTTAATCGGGCAAATAAAAAAACTTGAATATATGTGCCATTTCGTCCATATATGTTTTTTTTTGAAGTCAAAACTGAATATCAGGAGAAGATATCTATGCCGATATATGAATACCATTGTAAAAAATGTGACCAGGTCTTTGAATATCTGGTTTTTGGTTCCGATGAACCAACCGCCTGCCCTTCCTGCAAGGGTAAAAAAGTGAGTAGAATGATGTCTGCTTGCGGATTTAAAACCAAAGGAAGCAGTGGTGAAACCGTTCGTTCTTCTGCATCCTCATCATCCTGCGGCAGTTGTTCTGCAAACAGTTGTTCAGGGTGTGGACATTAATCCCATGCAGATAGCCATTGGAACAAGGGGCAGCAAGCTGGCGCTCTGGCAGGCCAATTGGGTAAAAGCCGCCATCCTGGCAATCTATCCGGATTGTTTTGTATCCCTTGACATCATCAAGACCAAAGGGGACAAGATTCTGGATGTCCCTCTTGCAAAGGTTGGTGGCAAAGGGTTGTTTGTCAAGGAAATCGAGGAAGCCCTTCTTACCGGCAAAGTGGATCTGGCGGTTCACAGCATGAAGGATATGCCGGCTCAAATCCCGGATGGACTATGCATCGGAGCGGTTCCGGAACGGGAAGACTACCGGGATGTCATGATCTCGAAAAACAATCTTCCTTTTTCCGATCTGCCAAAAGGCGCAAGAATCGGAACCAGCAGCCTCCGGCGGTCTTCCCAATTAAAGCATATCCGTCCGGACATCACGATTGTACCCTTGCGCGGCAATCTGGATACCCGCATTCAGAAACTTACAACTGAAAAACTGGATGCGATTGTTCTGGCTGCTGCCGGAATACACCGCCTGAATCATAAAGATAAAATTTCTGAATACCTGACAACCGACATCATGCTTCCGGCAGTAGGTCAAGGCGCGCTCTGCATTGAAATCCGGGAAAACGACTCTGTAATTGCACCGGTTGTAAAAAAACTAAATCATGAGATCACCAGAACTACAGTTCTTGCGGAACGTTCTTTTTTACACCGGCTGGAAGGCGGATGCCAGGTTCCCATTGCAGCGCTGGGAAGGCTGGAAGGCGAAAATCTTTCCCTGACTGGTCTTGTGGCCGATATCGAGGGCAGAACCATTATCCGGGAAACCATTACCAGTCATTTTTCCCTGTATGAAAAAACCGGGATCGATCTGGCTGAGAAACTGTTGGCCCATGGAGCAGATCAATTATTGAAACAATTGAAACAGATTGAAAAGGGAAACCATGAAGGGTAAAGTGTTTCTGATCGGAGCAGGCCCCGGAGATCCCGGCCTGATTACCGTAAAAGGTAAAGAGTGCATCTCCCGCGCAGATGTTATCATCTACGACTATCTTGCATCCCCTTCCCTGCTGACCTTGGCTGGCCCGTCCGCTGAACAGATCTATGTCGGGAAAAAAGGCAGCGATCATACCCTCTCCCAGGATAGAATCAACCATCTGCTTGTGGAAAAAGCCAAACAAGGGTTTATTGTAGCTCGGCTGAAAGGCGGTGATCCGTTTATCTTTGGAAGGGGAGGAGAAGAAGCAGAGGTTCTGATCCAGGCCGGAATTCCCTTTGAAGTCATTCCCGGCGTTACCTCAGCCATTGCAGCACCGGCATATGCGGGAATACCGCTTACACACCGGAAATTCACTACCACCCTTGCCTTTGTTTCAGGCCATGAAGCCCCGGGCAAAGAAAAATCCAGCATCCACTGGGAATCCCTGTCCAGGGGAATCGGAACCCTTGTATTCCTCATGGGAGTGAAAAACCTGCCCTACATTGTAACCAGCCTGATCGAACATGGCAAACCCCCGGAAACGCCCGTGGCCTTGGTTCGATGGGGAACCACAACAAAACAGCAGACCGTAACCGGCACACTTGAAACCATTGTTGACAATGTTGCGGCAGCTGGTTTGAAATCTCCTTCCATCATCATTGTAGGCGAGGTGGTCAAACTGCGGGAATCCATGAACTGGTTTGAAACAAAACCGCTGATGGGCAAGCGGATCATTGTCACAAGAGCCCGGGAACAGGCCAGTGATCTGGTCAGGCTGCTTTCCGAACTTGGTGCGGAATGTCTGGAATTCCCGACCATTACAATCGTACTCCCAAAGGATTTCCATCTGCTGGATAGAGCGATCGATACGATCTCCACTTACGACTATCTTGTTTTCACCAGCGTAAATGGCGTAACCTTCTTCTTTGACAGACTTTTTGAAAAAGGATTGGATGTCCGGTGCCTGGGGCATATCCGCACCGCCACCATTGGACCAGCCACATCCGCAAGGTTGAGACAATTCGGCATCACCAGCGATATCATTCCGGAAAGCTATCGGGCGGAATCGGTGATCACCGCATTCAAAAAGGAGCCTGTAAAGGGGAAAAAAATTTTACTCCCCCGTGCAAAAGATGCAAGACCCATTCTTCCGGTCGAGCTTACGAAAATGGGTGCGATCGTGGATGAAATTATCACCTATACGGCAAACCCGGTTTCGGAAAATACGGATGAACTGCTCCAAAATCTTGAAAGCAGTTCCATTGATATGATTACATTCACCAGTTCATCGACCGTAACCAATTTCAAAGCCCTGATACCGGACGAACGATTTGAAGCCCTGATGAAAAATGTCACCATTGCCAGCATCGGCCCGATCACCAGCAATACGGCGGAAAACCTTGGATTCCATGTGGATGTTACGGCCGAAGAGTTTACCATTCCCGGTCTGGTTGCAGCGATATTGAAATTTGTAGAAAGCCCTTGAAAAGAGAGAGTTCCCATGAATCCATTTGAAGAGATCAATCTGGCAGGTATCAAGACCTATTCTGCAAAACAGCGTACATCCAAGGTCCAAACCAGTGCCGAAGCTGTTCCGCCTAAAGCTGGCATGACGGTCAAAGAGTTTCTGGCAGGACTTCCATCCATCCTCAAAGCCAATGATGTAAAAGCCATTGCAAAGGCTGTTGTTCTTGCCCGGAAAAAAGGGAAACCCATTATCGCCATGATCGGAGGACATGTGATCAAAACCGGATGCAGCCCGATTCTGATTGATCTGGTGAAGAAGGGACTGATCACCCATGTTGCCTCAAACGGATCGGCTGCCATCCATGACACGGAACTGGCGCGTTTTGGTCACACATCAGAGGATGTGGCATCCCAGCTTGATGACGGTTCTTTTGGAATGGCTGCGGATACTGCAGAACTTGTGAATCAGGCGGCAAAAACAGCCGCAATCACAAAAGCCGGCTTTGGCCGGTCTGTCGGAGCTGCCCTGCTGAAAGAAAATGCCCCTTATGCAGACCGTGCACTCATTGCATGCTGTTTCAGACAGACCATTCCCTATACTCTCCATGTGGCGACCGGTACGGACATTGTTCATCAGCATCCAGGTGCGGACGGTGCAGCCATCGGGGAGGCCTCTTTGCGGGATTTCAGAATATTTGCCGCAACCGTTGCCAAGCTGGGAAACGGCGGTGTGGTTCTGAATTTCGGAAGTGCGGTCATCATGCCGGAAATCTTTTTAAAAGCCCTGGCTATTGCACGCAATCTGAAAAACAATATCCAGGATTTCACCACAGCCAACTTTGACATGATTCAGCACTACCGGCCCAATGTCAATGTGGTAACCCGTCCTGTTTTAAAAGGCGGAAAGGGATATGCCATCACCGGGCACCATGAGATCATGATTCCATTATTGTCTGCCGCCATTCTTGAAGAATCGGCACTGTAATTGTATTTTTAATTTTTTTTAACTTAAACGCTTGTATTTTATTCTGATTAAGGTATATATAGCCCATGTTCCCTACATTATTACAACATCACATGCAATGCCTTGAATCTCTCAAGGATATTCAACCGGAAATTGAAAAAGCAGGCGAATGGATGGCCACTTCCTTACGGAATGAGAAAAAAATTCTCGTAGCCGGAAATGGCGGATCAGCCGCCGATTCACAGCATTTTGCCGCCGAGCTGATCGGAAGATTTGAAAAGGAACGCAGCTCCTATCCGGCAATCGCTTTAACAACAGACACCTCGATCCTGACCGCTCTGGGAAATGACTATGGATTTGACAAAATTTTTTCAAGGCAGGTGGAAGGTCTCGGAAACCCAGGCGATATCCTGATCTGTATCTCCACGTCCGGAAACTCGAAAAATCTGATTCTTGCAGCAGAAACAGCAAGCCTGAAAAAAGTGAAAACCATCGGGCTTTTCGGAAACAACGGAGGTCTGCTGAAAGACAAGATGGATCTATCCATAACGGTTCATAACAAGGTAACCGCAAGGATTCAGGAAGCGCATATTTTTATTCTCCACTATTGGGCTGCTTTCATCGAAAGCAATCTATAACGATCCCCGAGGAAAACATCTGTATGAAATTTGATCCTGATATCTTTTCCAGAACGCGTATCCTTGTGGTTGGAGATATCATGCTCGACCAATACCATTGGGGAGAGGTAAGCCGGATCTCTCCGGAAGGGCCTGTGCCGATCGTACATGTCCGGGAAAAATCTTATGTGCTGGGCGGAGCAGGCAATGTGGCGGCCAATCTTTCCGGGCTGGGATGTCAGACCACCATTACCGGTATGTATCAAAATGATCCTGCCGGCAACCGCATCCGGACAATCCTTGAAGAAAAAAACATAACCAACATACTGATTGGAAATGATTCCCGGGCTACCATCACCAAAACCAGAATCATGGCACAGGGACAGCAACTGATCCGCCTGGATGAAGAAAACCCGGATCCGATCTCTTCTGCACTTTCTGAAAAACTGTTCCAAACCGTGGAGAAAACCCTTGCGGAATATCACGCGGTCATTCTGTCGGATTACGGCAAAGGTATTTTTCAGTCTCCGGGTTTATGCCAAAAACTCATTGCATTATGCAGAGAAAAAAACCTGCCCGTACTGGTTGACCCAAAAGGAACAGATTGGGAACGGTATTGTCATGCAACTGCAATCACACCCAACACCTCTGAATTGCGACTGGTTGCAGGAACAGATCTCCATAACGAAGAAACCTCCCTGGTGGATGCTGGCCGATCCATCCGGGAAAGGCTGAACATCGACTGGCTGATTGTAACTCGTGGACCTAAAGGCATGCTGCTCACCGGGCCGGATGAACAGGAGATTACGATACCCTCTGTTGCCAGAGAGGTTTATGATGTCTCCGGAGCAGGGGATACGGTTATTTCATCCATTGCCGCGGCTGTTGCAGCAGGATTATCCTTTCCGGAAGCAGCCTCCCTTGCCAATACAGCAGCCGGTATTGTTGTGGGTAAAATCGGAACCCAGCCCATCACCATTTCCGAACTGGATTCCGCCCTGCAACTGGAAAATTCAAAAAGGCAGACTCCCGGAGGTATCAACACCCATACCCTCGAGGGTGCCAAAATTTTAATCAAGGCATGGCGGAACTCCGGTAAAAAGATCGTATTCACAAATGGATGTTTTGACCTTCTTCACCCCGGACATATCAATCTGCTCCATCAGGCCCGATCCTTTGGAGACCGCCTGATCATCGGTCTGAATACGGACGCTTCTATAAAACGATTGAAAGGTGACTCGCGCCCGATATTATCAGAGCAAGACCGGGCAGCGATTCTGAATGCCCTTGACTGTGTCGACCTGGTGGTTCTGTTTGATGAAGATACCCCTTTGTCACTCATCTCCAGCCTGCGGCCGGATATTCTTGTAAAAGGAGCGGATTATAAACCGGATCAGGTTGTTGGCCGGGATGTGGTGGAATCGTATGGCGGCCAGGTTCGTCTGGTACAATTATTGGAAGGATACAGCACAACGGAAATTGCAAAAAAAGTAATATCTGCCGGAAAAAACATAAAAAAACAGTAAATCCGGCGCTATTTTCTTGACAAAAACAGAAGTAAAAATTAATTTGCCGGAATAATAATACAATTATTCATTTTATTCCATTTACAGGAGTTATTCTCTATGACACTTACAAAGGCACAAATTGTTGACTCAATCCAGGACAAATTCGGCTTCCCCAGAAAAAAATGTGTTGAACTGATCGAAATCATGCTGGAAGAAATCAAAAGGCCCTTGCAAAAAGGGGAAGATGTCATGATCAGCGGTTTCGGTAAATTCTGTGTAAACAACAAAAAAGAACGAAAGGGAAGAAATCCGGCTACAGGGGATGATCTCACCCTGCCTGCCAGAAGGGTTGTGACTTTCAAGTGTTCTCAGGGACTGAGAGATAAAATTAACAAATAATATTCACTGACATCGCGAACATTTTTCAATTCTCTCAGATATTCAGCGGTAGCAACCGGGAAAGGAGAACAGGAATGGCCATCAGCAAGGAGCTTTTGGATATCATTGCATGTCCCAAATGCAAAGGGGATATTTATCTGAACAAAACAAACGACGGGTTAATCTGTGATCACTGCAAACTCTTATACGAGATAAAAGAAGATATCCCCATTATGTTGATTGACGAGGCAAAACCCATTGCTGAATGATTTCCCTTCGTATCACAATTCATCTATTGATTTCATGGTTGAAAAAAGCGATTCCAATAGCAAAATGATCCGGTCAAAAAAATGAGCCTGCCCCAGCCGCCTGACCTTGCAAAACTGGTCATTGGACTGTTTACCGGAGAAAAACAGCAGTTCAGGGAAGCAGCCTGTGATCTATCTGAAGAATTTGGCGAAATTGAGGTGGTCAGCCCATGGTTCTCTTTTGATTATACCCGTTATTATGAAATTGAAATGGGGGGGCCGCTGTTCAGAAGGATGATCGTATTTAAAACCCCCATTCAACAGGATGATCTACCGGATATCAAAATCATCACAAACAGAATTGAACTCAAATATACCCGCGATCATAAACGAGCTGTCAATATTGATCCCGGCTACCTGCTGCTGGAACGGTTTGTACTGGCTACCGGGAAAAATTATACCCACAGAATTCATATCAGCAAAGGCATTTATGCAGATCTAACATTGATTTTTCAGAACGGATCTTTTCAATCGCTTCCCTGGACCTATCCGGACTATGCAGATCAAACCATGAAAACATTTCTTGAAAAAATTCGTGACCGGCTCAGGATAGAAGTAAAAAGGGGGAAAAAATGATCAGTAGCATGACCGCATATGCGAGATCGGAAAAAACAGAGGGCTGCATTACGGTTACGGCTGAAATCCGGTCTTACAACAGCAAATATCTGGATATCTCTCTCCGGACTCCCCATGGGTATGAATCACTGGAAAGCCGGATCAAGGAGCGGATTTCCAGTCAGATCAGCCGTGGCAGAATTGAGATACAGGTCCGGGTAAAAGATGAATCTGAAAATGCATTCTCTTATGAAATTGACAAACCAAAAGCCAAGGCCTATTATCAGACGCTCTCTGAGCTGAAAAACCTTCTTGGGATAAAAGAAGAAATCAACCTGGAACTGATTGCCAATTCCATGGGAATCATCCGGCCGGCAGAAACGGAAAAAAATTTTGAATGTAACTGGCCAATCATTCAGGGTTGTCTGGATGACGCCATCATAAACCTGAAAAAGATGCGTGAAAAGGAAGGTGCGTATCTGGAAAAAGATTTTCTTGAACGCCTAAATGGTATTGGACAATCCATTCAGGAGATTGAAACCCTTTCAGATAATCTGATACCGGTTTATAAACAGCGGCTTGAAGAACGGATTATGGCATTAACCAAAGGAATTGTTGAAATGGATATGGGAAGGATATCCCAGGAAGCTGCTTTTCTGGCGGACAGAAGCGATATTTCTGAAGAGATTGTCCGGTCCAGAAGCCATGTAAAACAGTTCCGTGAAATCCTGGCCGGTCCGGAACCTGCCGGAAGAAAACTCAATTTTCTGTTACAGGAATTTAACCGGGAATTCAATACCATGGGAGCGAAAGCAGTCAAAACAGAGATCGCCCATTCCATTGTCGCTGTTAAATCAGAGCTTGAAAAAATACGTGAACAGGTTCAAAATGTAGAATAAAAAGGAATTAGGGATTATGGATTATACAATGTTAAACATCGGTTTTGGGAGCAGTGTGGTCGCAGAGCGGGTTGTAAGCATTGTTTCCCCGAATTCCGCCCCCATGAAAAGGCTCAAAGACGAAGCGAAAGAAGAAAAGCGGCTAGTTGATGCCACACACGGTCGCCGCACACGCTCCATTATCATCATGGACAGCAACCATGTCATCCTGTCGGCAATACAGGCTGAAACCATATCCCAACGTTTCGATACACTGAAGGAAGTTGAAACAACATGAGTCATCCGGAAGCTCGTTTGAAAAAAAACCAACCGGAATCCAAACGATCTTCCTCCGGCAGACTCTTTATCCTGTCAGCTCCATCCGGAGCCGGAAAAACAACACTCTGTCAGGAAATTCTGAAACGTTTTCCAACCATCCGATATTCCATATCCCATACCACCCGATTACCCAGACCGGGTGAAAAAGACGGTGTCGACTATTTTTTTATCTCTGAGGAAAAGTTTTTAAATGGAATTCAGGAAGGTTCATGGGTTGAATGGGCAAAGGTTCACGATAACTACTATGGCACATCAAGCAGGTTCCTGAATCAAACCCTGCTTTCCGGTTCGGATATCCTTCTGGATATTGATGTCCAAGGCGCCATGCAGATTATGAAACAATATCCTGATGCCATCACCATCTTTATCATGCCGCCATCCTTGACAAAACTTCACCAGAGGCTTCGCCTCAGAGGAACAGATTCTGATGACGTGATTGAAAAACGATTGCAGAATGCCAAACAGGAGATTGAGCGGAAAGATTTCTACCGGCATACTGTGGTAAATGACCAGCTTGAAAAAGCAAAGCAGGAGCTTTTTCGGATTATTAACCAATATCAAACCTCCTGATTGCCATGGGTCAGGATGCATACAACGATAAATAGATCTGGCCGCCTTGAAAAAGACATCCGACAAACAGACCGAGACTCTCTATGGAATCCATCCTGTTCTGGAAGCGCTCCAGGCAGGAAGACGAAAATTTAATACAATATATATTGTTCAGGACAAACAGAATATCCGCCTCAAACCGATAATGGAGCTGGCCGGCAAACGTGGCATTCCGATCCAGAGAATCTCACACGCCGCCCTGACCGCAAAATGCAATGCGGAATTTCATCAGGGAATTGGAGCTGCGGTCAGCCTCTATCCTTTTACAGATCTGTCTGAAATCATCCCTGGCCACGGGAAGACAGACAAAAATCCGTTTCTGCTGATGATTGACAGCGTTGAAGACCCTCAGAACCTTGGAGCCCTTGTCCGGACTGCACTTTGCGCCGGAGCGGACGGGATTATCATTCCCAAGGACCGGGCAGCATCTCCGACGCCGGCTGTTTCCAAAGCATCTGCCGGTGCGTTGGAGCATGCCGGAATCTGTCAGGTCACAAACCTGGTCAATACGATTCAGACCCTTAAAAAAATTGGATTCTGGATCCTGGGAACAGCCGCCCATGCGGAAACCTCACTTTTTTCAACAGACATCGTTTTTCCCACAGTGGTTGTGATTGGAAGCGAGGGGAAAGGTATCCGACAGCTTGTTCAAAAAAATTGTGACCTTCTGGTCTCCATCCCGCAGCTCGGCCCGGTTGCTTCTCTGAACGCATCGGCCGCCGGGGCAATTATCCTGTATGAGGTATTCAGGCAGCGTTCCAAACCAGGTACTTGATTTTGAAACAAACCTCTTTTATGGCTGAAAAAATAAGCCTTCTTTATTTTATTAAAAAATTACGAAAGCGAAAGGAAATACAATCATGACCCCCAAAAACCGGATCACAAAAAACAATGACGGAATCCTGAATGTCCCGGATCATCCGGTGATCCCATATATTGAAGGTGACGGAATCGGCCCGGATATCTGGAAGGCCACGCGTCTTGTCATTGATCAAGCTGTAAAGGCAAGCTTTGGCAGAGAAAAAAGCATTCAATGGCTGGAGCTTTATGTAGGAGAAAAAGGATTCCGGGAAACAGGGGAATACCTGTCTGATAAATCCCTTCAGACCATTCAGGATCATG
>CAYTGW010000016.1:31935-32616 GCA_964437395.1 uncultured Desulfocicer sp. | reverse complement strand
TGTATTCTTCGTGAGTTTGGAAATGACTTCCTCATCATCCATACAAAGGGTGGCTGGATTGATGTCCACGAAAACAGGCTGTAAGCCGTTTTGAATCACACTGGCAATATCCGATACCCAGGTAAGAGTCGGAACAATCACTTCTCCGGGTCCGAACAGATGCTTGATCGCCGCCATGGTGATCAGGTTGGCGGATGCGCCTGAGTTGACAAAAACACTGAATTTCACACCCAGCCAGTCTGACCATTCTTTTTCAAACATCCGGACTTCACCAGCCTGGGTTAAGCGGGGATTTCCCATTAAAAAGTCGATTAAAACACATAGATCTCCGCTGGAGATGTTGTTTTCCATTAAAGGAAGATTCAATTCCATTTATACACCTGCTAATTCTTAAATTGAAATGTTTTCAAAACAGCCTCTTTGATTCTGTCTTTCCCGAAATAAAAAGTTTCTTCAAGTTTGTAACCGGCAGGTGTCGGGGCATCCGGTGCAGCAACAGTTGTGATCGGTGCTTTTAAATAATCAAATCCTTTTTCCGCGATTATTGCAGAGATTCCTGCTGCTACACCCCCTGTCTTCCACCCGGTATCGGTGATGACCACACGGCCGGTTTTGGATACGGAATGCAAAATCAGTTCTTCATCAAGAGGTCGAAGCGTCCTTAGATCGATCACTTCAACA
>CAYTGW010000016.1:0-31925 GCA_964437395.1 uncultured Desulfocicer sp. | reverse complement strand
ATTTGAGAAAGTTCTTCAGCAGCCAGAAAAGCATCCATGACCAGATGGGAGGTCGCAATCACAGTCACATCTTTTCCCGGTCTGCGGATCATTCCTTTTCCAATGGGAACCGTGTACGTTTTTTCCGGAACCAAACCCTTTTGACGAAAGTTGTACCGGTGATCCAGGATGATAACCGGATTATTGTCTTTAATCGCAGCCAGCATCAATCCTTTTGCATCATAGCAGGTACCCGGCATGATCAGTTTTAATCCGGGTATGTGGAAAAAAAGTCCCTGTAGGGCCTGTGAATGCTGGGAACCAGAACCCCATCCTCTGCCAATACTTGCCCAGATCACAATCGGGACGTTGATTTTCCCGCCGAACATGAAATGCCATTTAGATGCGTGGTTGGCGAGCTGATCCATCGCCAGCATGAGAAAGTCAGGCCGGTTATGAAAGTATATTGGCCGCATACCTTCGAGGGCTGCGCCAATAGCTATCCCGGTGAGAGAAGCTTCGGACAAGGGAGTGTCAAACACCCTTTTTTCACCAAATTCTTTTTGAAGTCCTTTTGTTGTACCGAACATGCCTCCAGGGTCATTTACCCCCTGACCCATGATAAAAACGGAAGGATCAATCGCCAATGCCTGCCGGAGGCTTTCCTGAATCGCTTCCGGATAGGATATCATACGTTCCTGGTTCCGGTTTTCATGAAAACAGGCGGGTTCTTCCAGATCGGTTTGAATTTTGGACCAGGGCATAATGTCTACTCGCAAAAAAGATGTTTTTCCAGATCGATTTCCGATGCGATCCGGCTATTTTGTGCCAATAAAAATGCAGACTCGATTTCATCCTGAATCTTTTTTTCCATTGCCGCAATGTCATCGGCATGGATCACTTTTTCATGAATCAGTGTTTCCTGAAATCGTTTGACCGGGCATTTGTTTTTCCAGGCATTTACCTCGTCCGGGCTCCGATACCCGACCGCATCCTGAGTGGCAGATCCAGCGTGTCCCAATATGCGATAGGTTACGCATTCAATAAAGGACGGCCCCTTTTTTTTTCTCGCCCGTTCTACTGCCAGACATGCGGATTCGTAAACAGCAAGAATATCGTTACCATCTACTTTCCGGGTCATCAACAACTCCTGGGGCGCTGCGTGAAAAATATTATCCATTGCCTGCCGGTTTGTGACCGGTGAGCACACAGACCAGTGATTGTTTTCGAGAACATAAATGACGGGGAGTTTTTTGAGTATGGCAAAATTGATGCTTTCATACAGAACGCCTTCATCCGCTGCACCGTCACCGAAAAAAATGACGCTCACGGCATTTTTTTCTTTCATGGCAATGGAAAGACCGATACCCGTGCCAATGGGTATTCCTCCGCCTACAATGGAAGAACTGCCAAGATGGCCGACGGACGGGTCGATCAGATGCATGGACCCGCCATACCCTTTTGAACAACCGTCCTCTTTGCAGTGAAGTTCGGCGATCAGACTGTTCAGGTTTCCGCCTTTGGCCAGATAATGTCCATGGCCTCTGTGGTTGCTTGTGATGTAATCGTGCTGTTCCAGTGCCATGCACACACCTGCGGCAACCGCTTCCTGCCCGATGCAGAGATGGATGGGGGTTTTCATTTCATCCTGAAGATAACGGGATTCGATCATTTCCTGCACCCTGCGGACCCGAAGCATATGATAAAACAGTTTTGTTTTGATTCGATTTGAGATTTGCATCACTCTTTCCTGTTTAACCGGATATGGCGCTCAGTTCCCGGAAGGACTGTACACAGTGGTTTTCCAAACGTCTGTCCAAATGGACATATTCATCAAACTGGGGCTCATAAATAATGATCCGGCTTCCACTGTGTTCAAACCGGAACGGGATATAGATAAGTTTGTCCAGGGCTCTCCGAACCTGTTCGTGCAGGTAAGGTGGAACAAAGAGAAGGAGGAAACCGCCGCCGCCGGCTCCGGTGATTTTACCACCAAGAGCACCGTTGTTCATAGCAACCTGATAAAGCTGATCCACAACAGCGTTGGAGACCTTTTTACCCAATCCCTTTTTGGCCATCCATGCCTCATGCAGCAACCTTCCAAAATCGTGTATACTCCGGTTGCTCTGTAGTATCGAAATACCTTCATTTACCATCTGTTGCATCTTCTCCAGAAGTTGACGCTTGCTCTGAAGATCCATGATATAGCTGTCCACAACATCAGATGCTGTCCGCATAATTCCGGTGTAGAAAAGCATCAGATGGGAGTTGAGTTCTTCACTCCGTGTTATGGGTATGGTCAATGGATAGACATCGAATTCGCCGTTTGTATGAAACCGGATATGATTCAACCCGCCGTATGCCGCAGCAACCTGATCCTGGGAACCGACCGTTTCCCGGATCATGTTCTGTTCAATATGAATGCTCTCTTTGGCCAGCATCTCCTTGGTTGCAAGAACCCCTTTTAATCCATATACGGCGTGCAGCATGCCTACCGTAAAAGAAGAACTGGAACCCATGCCGCTTCTGGCAGGCAGATCGCCGTCATGATGAATTTCCACACCACGGTCAAGGTTCATGTAGCGCAGTGTTTCCCGGACAGCCGGATGCTGGATTTCATCATATCTCTGGCAGAGTTCTATTCTGGAATAGGCCAGCCGGATGCGGTGTTCAAAAAAAGGAGGAAGATATCGAATGGAAATATGGCAGTATTTATTTATACTTGTTGATAAAACAGCACCGCCATTGTTCAAGTACCATTCGGGATAGTCCGTTCCTCCGCCGAAAAAAGATATTCTAAAAGGTGTTCTGCAGATAATCATATTTTACTCCCCATATCTGTAGATGAAAAAATTTCTTTGAAAAAATGTTGAGCCTGCTGATATGTATCCGGGGTTCCGATATCGATGAATTCTCCGGTTGTCGGGAAACCATAAAGTCCCTTCCCGATCAGATCCGGAAAAAAATTATATTCCAAGGAGCAGGATGTGCCGGAAGGTAAGGATTCCAGTAGGGTTTTTTTGAGGATGTAGACGCCGGCATTGATCCATCCCGGTCCATGATCTGTTCCTTTTTCCGTAAATTTACACAGAACCTGGTTATCGGAGATTTCAACTTTTCCGTACCTGCCCACATCCGGTACATGGGTCAATGCAATAGAAGCCTGCCGGTTGATCCGGAAAAACCACTCCAGGTATTTTTCGATCCGGAAATTCACATAGGAATCTCCGTTCATCACCAGGATGAGATCACTCCGGATATGGGGTAGTGCGTTGCAAACAGCTCCGCATGTTCCAAGGGGCCTTGTTTCTTCAGAATAAGTAAGGTTCAGTGTTTTATAGCAATTGCCAAGAGCCAAGGGGATCATATCGGACTGGTATCCAGTGCAGAGCACAACATCCTTTATTCCGGCAAGAGCAAGCTGGTCCAGAATATAGGTCAGGAAGCAGCGGCCTATGACTTCCGATAATACCTTTGGACGATCTTTTACAATCGGCCGGAGTCGCGTGCCGAGACCACCGGACAGAATGGCTGCTGTAATATGGTTTGTTGGTTCAGTTGTCATTCACACATTTGCATACCGGTTCGGTTTTAGAATCCGGTATCCTTTCAACAATTCAATGATTCCATCGTCCAGCGTGTATTGCGGACGCCATCCATGGGATTCGATTTTCTGGTTGCTGACAAGATAGTCGCGTTTGTCCGGGTCTTCGCCTACCGGAGCGGTATGAATATGAAAATCAGGAACGTACTGCTTTATTTTTTCACACAGCTGCCGTTTGGTCAGATTGGCACTACTCAATCCGACATTATAGGGCTCGCCTTTCATGCTTTCATAATGGCGGATTCCAAAGGAAAATGCGCCGGCCACATCGCGGATGTGGATATAATTTCTTCTGAAATGCTCTTCAAAAAGAACAATAAAACGGTCTTTATACGCGCGGTAGGTAAAATCATTCACCAGAAGATCCATCCTCATTCTCGGACTGATCCCGAATACAGTGGCAAGCCTGAAAGTGATGGCATTTCCTTTATCCAGAATGGCTTTTTCAACCTCCACCTTTATTTTGCCATAGGATGAAATGGGTTGAAGGGGGGAATCTTCGGTGCAGAAGGCATCTTTTTCACCAATCCCGTACCCGCTGTTTGTTGTCGGGAAGATGACCATCTGTGAGGTGGATATCATTCTGATCATCTGTAAATGTGCGTCCCGGTTCACAAGGTCGGCAACAACCGGATTGACTTTGCAAGCAGGCGCGCCGACGATTGCGGCAAGGGGAATGACTGCATCTGCCAAACGAATCAGATCTTTCATGAGGCCTTCATCACAGATATCTCCTTTGATGAAAGTGAAATTTGGATTGGCACAACACGCCAACAGTGAATCCTGACCATGGATCAGGGAGTCAATAACGGTTATGGAATATCCTTCCTGAAGTAGTTCTGGCACAAGGATTGATCCGATATATCCTGCTCCACCGGTGATGAGAATTTTTATATTGGGCATAGTGTGTTCCTTATTTGCTTACAACGGATTCGGAGTCAGATACCAGGATCGATCGGTCACCAAAATACTGTTTTAAAATTTTTTCCAGCTCTTGAATGGGGATATTAAAATCACAATCAATTGCAAGCCTTCCGGTATTTGTTTCTTCCGTGTTCCCAATAATCTGATGAAAATGGAGACCCTGGATCGCTGCTGCAATATAATATTGATAAGCTTCAATTTTGGGATTGGAAAGATCAATGATGACTGCTCCCTCCGGGGCAAAAATGGAAGATGCAGATCCTCCTCCAGTGGGGATGACCATCATCTCTGCATTCGTAAAAAGGTCAATTTGTTCCTGGATGGAAAGTTTTTCCGGAATAATGGTTTGAAATTCATATTGTTCAAGAAGCTCTATGATGGCGGCCTCATTGGTAACACGGCGATGCAATGCATTCTGTCTCCCAAGATAGAGTCTGTTCTTTTTGGGTGTGAGTTTTGCGTGCTTTTGTATGGTATCCCGGAAAAATTGCAGGTATTTCGGAGAAAAGAACTGGAAAGCATGGGTTAGTGACGGTAGCCAGACTTTTTTGCAGATCAGGGTCTCTTCATGTTTGAACATCATAATACGGTTGCAGGGGATGTCGAAGAGTTCAAAAAGCTCAAGAATGGGCTGGATAACGCTGGATGACACAAGGATAGGAAGATCACTGAGATCCGGGAAGTGTTTGAGTACATAGAGTTTGGAGAACCAGTCATTCACACAGTGGGAAAAATTGCGGCCTCCTCCAAAAAGAATTACTTCTTCCTCAATTACTCTTTTTTGATTGGGAAGATCCACCAGTACCCGGCCGTCATTTGTTTTATGCTGAAAAGAGTTGATGAGGAGGATTGACTCCCGGGAATTGGTATCAAATCCTTCGTATAAAAGAAATTTTTCTTCCGCGATAATGGTAAAATTCACCGGGATAACAATGATGTTTTCAAGACAGGTCAGAAATGATTCTGTCACCGTATACTGGATCAGACCGTATTTTTCTATATGGATCTGGATCTCAT
Source organism: uncultured Desulfocicer sp. (assembly GCA_964437395.1). Classification (GTDB taxonomy): domain Bacteria; phylum Desulfobacterota; class Desulfobacteria; order Desulfobacterales; family SURF-7; genus QZKS01. The sequence continues at coordinate 26,401 of CAYTGW010000016.1, read as the reverse complement.
GCTCCGGGTCGATTACCTGATAGTACTGCCTGCTGTTTTTGCAGTATTCACGGGCTTGGATCATCTTTACGATCAAAATGTGTTCATGCAAAGGCGTTTTGTGGCTATAGATCGTCGGGCATTTTATATAGAATTCATGTGCTTTTTCATGATCTCCTTTTTCAAAATAGAGCAAAAACAGATAGGGAAAAACCTGTTTTTCGTCCATGCCGAGCCGGAGAGCGATTATCAGATGTTGGATGGCCGGATCAACCATCCCGATGCGTTGCAAGATAACCCCGAGTGAATGATGGGCCGATGCGTCCTCTGGGTTTAATTGAACAATCTTCATCCGGATATTTTTGCAGTGTTCCAGGTTGTTTGAATTGCCGGCAATCATTGCCATGCATTTCAAGAGATCAATGTTGTTCGGAGCCTGCGGATAGAGCTGATAGCAGATCTGCTCAGCACGGATAATCTCATTGTGATAGATAAGCTCTTTTGCCATGCCAATCTGCTGATTGATAAATGTTTGAGCGGTTTCCGGCATCACATCCTCTCGTTAGAAAGAAACTGGTATACTTCCTCTTTCACCAGGGTTGCTATTTTTTCAGCAATGAATTGCATTATAGTGTATGATTTACGAACGGGGTTCATTGCATTATTTCTTTCGGGCCAGAATGTTCAATTCATTGGCAAGCATTGTAAAGACATCATCCCAGACACCTGGAATAGTTTGCCGGAAAATCCGCATGGTCGGATACCAGGGGGAGTCCTTACGCTTATCAAGCCACACCCAGTATGGTTTCGACGGTCTTATCATCCAGACTGGTTTCCCCATTGCTCCTGCAAGATGAACCACTGCGGTATCCACTGAAATCAGAAGATCAAGGGATTCAATCACACCTGCTGTATCCATAAAATCCGTTACTTCCTTTCCAAGATTCCGAAATCGGATTTCGGAAGACAGATGATCCGACTGCCGGGCGGCGGTTCCTGTCTGTAGCCCATAGAATTGAATGCCCGGAATGGTAAGCAGCGGCTCAAAACATTTCAGTTCAATGGATCGGAACTGATTATCCGGATTTGCGGGATTCCCGCCCCAGACCAGACCGGCCTTGAGGAGATTTCCTGCGGTTCTTTTCTTCCAGTATTCTGTTCTTTTCGGGTCGGCGTGCAAATAGGGAACCTGGCATGGAATCGTATCTATCGTTGTTTCAAAAATCATGGGAAGGCTTAAGAGAAAAATCTGAATATCGATGTTGTCCGGAATACCTTCCTGCTGATACAGAACCATTTCATCCACTCCCGGAAAACCTTTCAGCATGGGAAGCAGTGGTTCCTTGGTTTCGAAGACAACGGTTCCGCCTCTTTTTTTTACCATGGGAAGGTATCGGATAAATTGCAGGGTATCTCCCATTCCCTGCTCGCTTCGAACGAGAAGTCTTTTCCCTGAAAAGCTGGAACCATCCCAGAAAGGTATGCATGGATATTTCGGATATACATCTTGCCAGGCCTGTCTCTGAGAACGCCACTCATATGCATGCCATCCGTTTTTGGAATCCCCCTCCAGCAAAAAGAGGAGTGCCAGATTTACATGTGCTTCCGCGTATTCCGGATGAATGGTAATAGCTTCCTGATAACTGATTTTTGCTTCTTCCAGTCGGTTCAAATCCTGTAGGGCGCACCCCATGTTATAGCGTGCAATTGGATAATCGGCTTTCAGGATTATCGAATGTTGATATTTTTCAATAGCTTGTGCAAGCCTTCCATCTGCCTGAAAAAGAACACCCAGTTCATTGTGAGCTTCATAACTGTCATTCCGGAACCGGAGTACCCTTTCGATATGGAAAATGGCCTCCTTGATTTTGCCCTGTTTTTTTTTCAGGAAAGCGAGATTATAGTATGCTTGGTAGAAATCGGTTTTGATCCGGGATGCGGATTCAAATTCCTGAATCGCATGTTCAATGTTTTCTGTTTTGACAAGGTTGTTGCCCAGGGCAAAATGAGCTTCTGCATGATCCGGATTGAGCCGGATGACCTTTTGTAAAACTTCTGCTGCTGCCGTGATTTCCTCTGCTTCCTGCAGAACGATTCCCAGTTCAAAAAGGGCTTTTTCATAATCGGGATCGATGGCCACAGCCTTCTGAAGATATTGGATAGCCATCCGGATATCGCCTGTTTCTTTTACAAATCTTCCCAGGTTAAAAAACGCTTCTGCATATTGCGGATGATACTGAATCGCAAGTTGAAGATTATGGATTGCTTCCTCTACCTGCCCCAGATCATGGAGCGCAATAGCTAAATTGTTGTAGGTTTCAAATGCGTCTTTTCGGCTTTTAATCACCTGGTTATAGATTTTTATGGCTTCCCTGACTTTTCCCAATCCATGTAGAACAATTCCCAGATTGTTATACGCATCTGTGAAATCAGGTTTGATGGTTAATGTCCGGACATATGCCTTTGCCGCTTCCTCATAATGTCCGGCATGCTGAAGAGCAACTCCTAAATTGAAATATGCAGGATAATATTCCGGTCTGATCCGGATGATATTCCGGATCGCTTCCATATAGTCTTTTTTGATGGTTGCGGCCTGTAAAAATGAGATAAAGGCTTTCTGCGGCTGTTTTCTGGCTTCGTATATCACTCCGAGGCTGTTATGAAAATTATAGCGATCCGGATCATGAAGGATGGCTTTTTCAATCAAGCATACTGCTTTTTCAGATTTTCCTTTCTGGTGGGCGGCCAATCCCATGAGGTGCAGGGCATCCGGATTTTCAGGATCGGATTTCAATATTTCGTCATACAGGGTTTCCGCCTGGTCAATATCTCCTGCATAATGATATTTAGCAGCGGTTTCGATCATTTCAGAACCAGTTTCCATTGCTGTCATGCCCCCAGTTGCATCTCTGCTGCATGTTGTTTCATTCGGACCTGAAGCTGCTGGTAAGCGGTCAATGCAGCCGGGCCTCGATCCAGCTTCTGATAGCAGTCTCCGATTTTTTTCAGCAGTTCAATTTTTTCCGGCAGAATGATAAAGCATTGTTCATAAGCGATTAAGGCATTTTCGAATTGACCGGTGTTATGTAGATTGTCACCGATGTTCTCCCAGAAAACAGCATAGCTTCTGTCCAGTTCAACAGCCTGAATCAGATGTTGGATGGCGGTATCAAAATCATTTTCAGCAAAAAATGAATCCGCCAGAAAGATATGCAGCTCCGGTCTTTTGGGTGTCAGGGCAAGCGCCATCTGAAAACAGGCTGCCGCATCCTGATTTTTTCCTTCTGTAACACGAAGGTGACCGTGATATTGATGAAATTTTGAAACAAGGTCACAACCCAGCGCTTTCTCAAGGTTCGGATGCTGTTCTATATCGGATATCCAGTTCCGGAGACGGGTTTCCTCCTCCCGGATCGTTCTATTGTCCATACTGGATTCAATGATGGAAAGATCATAGACGGCAAGCGTTGTGATTTCTCTGTTGATGGTTTCATGGTCCCAGCAATGCCGCAGTCCTTTCAGGATCATTCGCTTGATGTCATAGCCATCTGATTTCAAACGCTGGATATAACGATTGTAGTCATCTCCGAATTTAGTACGAAAGTCATTCACTTCTTTTTGAAACGATTCATCATGCTGGCAGCAGGTTTCAAACTGTTTTTCCGCCTGATCCGGCTCACCAAGGTATGCCTTGACACATCCAAGATAAAAGTAAAATAAAGCAATGTCTCGGGTCGGCGATCCTATCTGCTTCAATGCTTTTTCCGCCAGAACCATATCACCGGAATCATAATAGAGCCTTGCAAGCCGCATCAGGTTCTGTTCAACCTGTTCTTCTCTGTGTAATGCTTCGGACAATTTTTTTTCCTGTTCATGGTGCGTTATGATTCTGGATAAATGGGTTTCAATATCAGACAAAACTTTTGTGCGGACTCTGTTTATGGATTCAAGGCGCTTGAGTCCTGCGGTAAGCCATTCCATATACTTCTCCGGATCTCCCTGTATTCTCGTCATGAGGTGCATCTGCCGTTCACTTTTCCGGAGTCCTTCCATGGTCAATTCTTCCAGCAGTTGCCAGATATTTGCAGCAGTATCAATCTCTTTATGGCATGCATCGATTTCGCAAAGCTGTTTCTGCATGGATTTGGGAAGGGAGGTAACACAGGAAAATTTTGTTCCTGCTTTTTGATGTTTTACAAGCTTGTCATGAATTTCTTTTGTGATTTTGTCTGATTTTTTGATGTTTTTTCGGATCAGACCGATCTGCCGGAGGAAGTTGTGAAATTCAGCTATGAGCTTGGTCATGTCCATCGGTTTTGAATGTTGAATAAATGTCTCCATGTACTGGGTGATATTTCGTGGGATGTTGCAGTATTGATCCAATGCTTCCTCAAGGAGTAGAACTTCTGTTCCTTGGATGTGAGCCCCGCCTTCAGTTGCGTTGATGTACTGTCCAGGCTGGCCTCCGATCATTTTTTCAAATTGTATCTTCATGCTGTAGAATGCGCGGTTTGTAGGGACCTTTCCGCCGTTGATTCCATCCACCAGGATGATATCCTTTTCTGCTTTCAAAAAATCGCTGATGGCATTCTGGTTTGTCAGCACAGTATGCGTTGCATGATCTTTTTGATCGGAAAAAGCCAGATCCTGCCCTACAAAAATCATGGGGTTGCATCCCAGAATCGTTGCTGCAATGAAATTCAGATGGGCGACTGTTTTTGCACCGGTAGTCAATACCCTTCCATCCAGAAGATAATTCAGCCAGGATTCGATCCGGTTTCCGGCAAACGTCCAGAACACTCTGTTGCCCGGGAAGATTTTCGGAACTTTTGGGGATACCCATGCTGCGCAGATCAGGGAGACGTTTTTTGCCTGAGGAAGTACATCCACAAATTTTTCATGCGTAAAGTCTTCCGGATCGATGGAAGTCATAAAATCAGGGGTAATCCCATTTTTTAAAAGTGCCGGTAGAACCGTATCCACTGCGATGATGATCGCTCTGTCTTTGGCTTTTTTGAGGATATGGATGTTTTTATCCAGAGAAGGGCCGCCAGCCACCAGAATAGCCGGGACATCCTTGAATTCGTTTTGCAGCTTTTCCAGCAGAAAATGATGACGGATCGAGGTGAGATGGCTGAACCGGTTTGCCATAAAGTCCTTCCCGAAAACCGATACGGTTGCTCCGGCAACATTATACTCATTGACACAGGCGAATATTTTGTCTCCGACTTTTTCATAGGCTTCGGGATTAACTGCCATGGAGGTCAGGTGTTTCAGGGTGTGAATCGATTCCAACTGGAGTGCACGGGAGGCGATGGACAATGCCTGATCAACATCAGGTTCCGGACCGATAGACAACCGGAGCCGTGGATCGGCCAGAATCGGTGACAGATCCGTGACTTGCAGCGCCTGAAGAAAAATTCCGGGTTTCAGATCAAAAACAACAAAATGCCGGACGGTCGGCCTTTCCTGCATCAGCGCCAGCGGTGTATATCCAAGACCCATTCCGACAAGGGTCACAACACCGGTGGAATCTTTTGGTACCATATTCAGGAACTGTGCAGTCTCTCTTTCCGGATTGTTCTGGTCGTGAAGGAAAATGGTCTCTCCTTTTTGGTTATAAAATCTCAGGTTGGGTTTTCCGGTCGGGGAAAGAACGATTTCGCCAAAGGGGTCAGGCCGGGTTTTGGAAATTATCTGAAAGACATGGGGATGATGTTTTTGCAGCAAGGCCAGGTTGGTCTCATAATAATCCGGGATATCAAGCTGTTTTGTTTGGGCATCCGCCATTGACATCCCGGAAGGGGATGGTTTGTCAATGAGGCCAGAAAAATTTGGATCCATGATCGTCTCCTTGTTTTTTATCTCGGGCAATCCATGGGTGAAAGAACAGGACACTGCAAACAATTGCAGATGGATTGGTTTATGAATTATGTAAAAAAAAACTCCAATAGGTGTCCGGGCCGGCCGGAACCGCAAACTGGATATCCAGCACGTCCAGTATGGTGAAACCGGTTCTTCTGAAAAGATCCGCCCACATCTCTTTTCCCAAAACAGAGTAGTGGTTGGGATTCCGTTCGTGATGACAGGATGTTTCCGGAGCTGGAACTTCCACATACAGGTATCCCTTGGGTGAAAGAACCTTCATGAATCCGGAAAGCGTATAGATCGGAAAGATACTGTGTTCAAGACAATGCCTGCACCATACCAGATCAAAGGAATGATCCTTGAACTCCAGAAAAGACTGATCCATGTAATACACTTCAAATCCTTTTTCACGGCATGCTTTCAGATCCTCCTGGTTCAGGGTGATACCCACTGTTTTTTTGCCCATTTTTTGAAACAGATCCAGTGCCGCTCCTTGCCCGCATCCTACGTCCAGAATCCGGTTCACCTGTGAAATCGAATGTTGATTCTGTAAATAGGTAATGATCTGATTTGTAATTCCGGTATGGAGTCCGGATGGCGGTTCCGGGTAGGTCTCCTTTTCGATTTTATTCAGGAAATATTTGAAGTTTTCGATTTTATCCGTATCGAGTATCAACGGCATCTCCTTTTTTTAAGGATTGGCCCAGAGCAGCCTATAGACAGAGTATCGGTCATCTGCTGGTTTAACTTAAACATTAACTTTGACAGCATGGTTAAAAATGGTAACACACAGAGGGGCATCGGGCATGCTGTCGTTCAAGGAGATTAGCAATCACTGTGCCATGCATTTATTTGATTTTGCAATTTAGATAACATGATCCGTAGGGGCAGGCCCCTGTGCCTGCCCTTTGTGTGGCCATATATAGTGTCAACATGAAAGCACGTTGAAATTCATATTGAAAGTTAAAGTTATGTGTATGTTTCCGGCAAGAAAAAACACGCACAACCCTTTTCCGGAAAACAATTCCATGCTGCATGGGAAAAATTTTCCGGAAAATCCAATTGTTTCCCATTGGCTGCAAATGATAATTATCATATACAGATGACCCGGTATCCCGGCGGTTGTTTCATTACCATTACCTTTTTCAAGGAGAAATCCGGTTGGCTATCCTTCAATGATACTGGCATTTCTCTTGCACAACCTGTGATAGAGACAGGTATTCATTTTCAGACCAGGATGGCTTTTACCAATGCCCGGAACAAGACAGAGATGGAGCTGACAGGATGATTGACGCTGCTTTAAAACCAACAATTGAATATCATTGGCCGGAAGTTGATTTTCAGAAAGTCTGGCTGCCGGAGGCTGCAAGAGATCTGGAAACAGCCCTGGCTTATCATAACCAGGGAGCATTGGAAGAGGCGCAGAAGATCTACAGACAGATTCTTCAACAGGATCCGGAACATTCCGATGCGCTTCATCTGTCCGGGATTATTGCCTACCAGATTGGGAAAAACAATATCGCCATCCGCATGATCACCCGGGCGATCCGCAACCAGCCGGAAAATCCGTATTATCATACCAATTTGGGCAGCATTTTTCAGTCAGACGGACAATATGACAAGGCGGCTGCATGCTATCATAAAGCCATTCAAATAAAACCGGATTATGCAGCCGCTTACTACAACATGGGGAATGTAAAGAGTGCGGGAAATCATTATGAGGAAGCCATTCACTGGTATCTGGAGGCGCTCCGTATCATTCCCGACCATCCGGACGCATGCTATAATATGGCCAACAGCTATAAAAAGCTCGGGACGTATGACCTATCCATCCTGTGGTATGAGGCTGCGATTCGAATCAGACCGGATCATGCTGAATCTTTCAACAATATGGGGAATGTCTTTGCTGCACTGAACAAGTGGGAAAAAGCCATGGAATGTTATCAAAAGGCAGTGGTGATTTTCCCGGATTACCCGGAAGCATTGTACAATCTGGCACATGGTTTTCAATACAGGGGAAAGATCAAGGAGGCGGTTTCTTTGTATCAGAAGGCTTTGGTGATGAATCCGGAATATGCGGAGGTCTATAACAATATCGGAAATATTTTCAAAGATCTGGGAATGATATCCGATGCCGTGATCTGTTACCGGAAGGTGTTGTCCCTGAAGCCGGATTTCCTTGAGGCAATCAACAACATGGGAACCTGCTTTCTGAACATGGGTCAGCATGATGAGGCCGAGAAACAGTATCGAATGGCCCTTGCCCTTATGCCCAGCAGCAGCACAGCATATTCCAACCTGCTCTACAGCCTGAATTTTCAGGAAGGCCTTGATGAAAATCAGGTTTTCAAAGAACATTGGACATGGGGGATGAAGCAGTCTGAAACCGTGAAGCCGATGGAACTGCCGAAGTCTGTCATCTGTCCTACGGACAGGTGTTTGCGGATCGGCTATGTGTCTCCGGATTTCAGGGATCATTCCGTTGCCTGTTTTATTGAACCTTTGATAATAGGTCATAATCGTTCTCTTTTTCAGGTTATCTGCTATTCGGATTCATCAATCACGGATTCGGTTACGGAACAATTGAAAAGCAGGGCTGACCAATGGCGGGATATCTGCGGATTATCGGATATCTCGGTCGCGGAAATGGTACAGCAGGACCGGATCGATATTCTGGTTGATCTGGCAGGGCACACGGCAAATAACCGGATGGGATTGTTTGCCCAGAAACCTTCACTCATCCAATTGTCCTACCTTGGATATCCCAACACAACGGGACTGTCTGCTATTCAATACCGCATAACGGATTCATGGGCTGATCCACCGGGTATGACCGATCATTTATATACGGAAAACCTGATCCGCCTCTCATCCGGATTTCTGTGCTATCAACCCAGGGTCGAGAATTCAATCAACTCAAAAGTCCAAACCAGCTCCAATGGAACCGTTACATTTGGATCCTTTAATCAGCGTGCCAAAATAACACCGCATGTCATTTCCATCTGGGCCAGGATTCTGTCCCAGGTTCCCCATGCTGAAATGGTTTTAAAATCAAAAGTATACCAGGATGAAAAGGTTCAAAAGCAAATCATGGAAGACTTTTCCCGGCATGGAATCGCACACGGGAGAATAAGGTTTTTGAAATATCAGGTTTCTGATGCAGACCATCTGAATTCCTATCAGAATATCGACATTGGTCTGGATACTTTTCCCTATAACGGCACAACCACGACATGCGATGCCTTGTGGATGGGAGTACCTGTCATCACCCTAGCTGGAAAAATCCATGTTTCCCGGGTTGGCGTCAGCCTGCTCAGCAGTGTCAACAGGATGGAACTGATTGCGGATTCCGAGGATGAATATGTTCAAAAATCAATTGCACTCGGAAAGAATCCTGAACAGATTCAGAAATATAGAAACAGCCTCAGACCTGCCATGCTGGGTTCTTCGCTGATGAACAGGCAAAAGTTTTGTGACACATTTGAGAAGGCTTTGAAAGAAATATGGAATGTATTCCTGTTTGCATGATCCGGATGCTCAACAGTAAATCTTCACACCCTGCCGGATCTCTTCTTTTGTAAAATCGGATTAAAAAAAATTCAAGCACAGCGTTGAAATGCCGATAACCATATTGAGGCCATCTCATCGCCTCATTCTTCCTGTTTATCAAAAATCACACCAAAGGGAGGTGATAACCAGCCGGAATAAATAACTTTATGTTTGTCGGCAGCGTTTTGTTTTCAGCAGAAATGATTCAATTGAAACATTTTTAAAACGGGGAACGGAATCCCCAATCCAATACACACGGAGGTAAAATTATGGCGTTAAGAATCAACACAAACGTGGCAGCCTTGAATGCGCATAAAAGCATGGTCAAGAACGATATGGGTTTATCCAGTTCTCTGGAGAAACTGTCTTCTGGTCTGCGTATTAACAAGGCGGCTGATGATGCGTCAGGCATGGCCATTGCCGATTCTCTGAAATCCCAGGCACTGGGCCTCGGACAGGCAATCCGGAATGCCAATGACGGGATTAACATTGTGCAGACTGCGGACGCAGCTCTGGAAGAATCCATCAACATCGTGAATACAATCAAAACCAAAGCAATCCAGGCTGCACAGGATGGCCAGACAACCGAATCCAGAAAAGCGATTCAGTCGGACATCGATAAACTGATGGAAGAATTGGATATCATTGCTAAAACGACAGCATTCAACAACCAGAAACTTCTTTTTGGGAGTTTCACCAATAAAGCCTTCCAGGTCGGCGCCTATTCCGGTGAGACAGTCAGTATTTCCATTGCTTCCGCACAGTCCACGAAGATTGGTCATGTCACCACTGGAAATCTTTACGTGAGAGGGAATCAGGCCGGTTCTGTAGAGCTTGCCATTTACAGTAATCTGCAGAATCAGCATTTTGTCGTGGAAACCACCAATGTTCAGTACAACAACTCCCGTGAGAACAGCATGGGGACAGTTGCGGACAACATCAACAAACTGAGCGATGTTCTGGGGATTTCTGCGTCAGCAGTTGTGAAGAGTTCAACCGCACTGGCTGTTCAGGTCGGAACAACCGACAGCGGATTTTCAATCAACGGCGTTCAGATCGGTCAATTTGATGTTCAGCAGAGTGATGCAGATGGATCTTTGGTAAAGGCGATCAATTACAAGACTTCCCAACATGGTATTGTTGCCAGTATCAACAGCGCCGGGTATCTGACCCTGACTTCGACCGATGACCGGGCCATACAGGTTACCCATGACTCGGCTTCAGGAGAAGGAACCGATGCTGTTTTCGGCGGAACCGATCTTTCTACACTCGGATACATTGTTCTCAATCAGGAGGGATCGGCTCAAATCACAATTACTGACATCGGAGATGGTGATGTTGTTGCGCTGACAACCGATCTGGAAACAGCCGGGACAACCACGACCACCATTGATTCTACGATTGCAGCAGGTTCCAGTCTGGCGGAAGATTCCGTACTGGCTGCCAGTTGGACTGCGGATCAGGCATTATCCGGCGGTATGTTCTCTTCCGCTATCACCACAACCGCATCCTCCACCCTGGTAAGCGGATCAACTCTTGCCCAGAATTCAATTCTGGGAATCGGTACCATCATTGGGGCCAACACCTCCTTTGGCGGGGATGCAAGAATCGCAGCGGTCAACAACCTGATTGGCAGCAGTACGATTGCGGCCAGCTCCATTCTGAATGCAGGGTCGATTCTGAGTCTTTCCACAACGGAAGATCTGACCGATACGGTTCAGGTTGCCGCTTCCAGCGTTCCCATGGCAGCAGCCAGCAGCCTGGTCGTTGGTTCTACCCTGGCAGCCGGAACGGTTCTGGCTTCTGGGACTATTTTGCGAAGCGGTCTTTCCGGCGTTGCGGTTACCATTGGCGCCAGCAGTGTCATGGGAAGTGCGAGTGTTATCACTACCGGTGATACCCTGGCCATCGGAACGGTTCTGGCTTCCGGTAGTGTTCTGCAGAGTGGTCTTTCCGGTGTTGCAGTCACCATAGCTGCCACCGGCGTTATGGGCAGCAAGACTATCGTCACTACGGGCGATACCCTGGCTATTGGAACGGTTCTGGCATCCGGAAGTATTCTACAGAGTGGTCTTTCCGGCGTAAAGGTCACCATTGGTGCCAGCAGTGCCATGGGAAGCAAGAGCATCGTCAATGTCGGCGATACCCTCGGAGCCGGAACGGTTCTGGCAGCCGGATCAACCCTGTCCAGCGGATTGTCAGGCGTCAGTGTCACCATTGAAACCATGACAACCACCCAGAGTTCTGAATTCGGCGTAGGTACGCAGATTGCAGCCGGAAGTACCATTTCAGCCAACAATGATCTGGAGTATGATGTACAGATCAGTGATACGGCGTTTACTACCGCAAGTAGTACAATTTCCGATTCATCCATACTGGCCAGCGGATCAGTCCTGGGTTCCGGGACCACTCTGATGCAGGATATCACGACGGCAGAATCCGGACTCAAGGTCACCGGTACGGTATTGAGCGGCGCTTATACATTGGCCGGTCAGCAATCCATTACTGTTGGCTTCACGGCCCAGGGCGGCTCGCGATTCCTGAACGGATCTACGATTGGTTCCGGATCTACGGTTTCTACTGCACTTTACACTACCGCGTTAGTTACCGTGGCTTCGGATTCATGGGATCTGTCTGCAGGTTCCGTTATTCTGGGAGGGTCTGTTATTACCGGTTCCGGGTCCACATTGGGTGGCACAGCCACCTTCCGGAATGCAGTTGCAACAACCCTGTCCGGATACACGCTGGTTTCCGGGTCCAGCTTTGGAAGCGGATCAGTACTTGGAAATGCCAATGCTGTGTATGACGTGACCTTTGGAACCGATGTTTCCCTGATCGCTGTCGGCATTACATCTGCTTCCGGATACACGCTGGTTTCCGGTTCTGCCTTGGGAAGCGGCAGTGTGGTAGGTCTCACAGCAGCCGGTGATAATGCAACCTTTGGAACCGATGTAACCCTGATCGATGTCGGCATTACGGCGGCATCCGGGTATACGCTGATTGCGAATTCCATGTTTGGAAGCGGTAGTGTGGTAGGTCTCACAGCAGCCGGTGATAATGCAACCTTTGGAACCGATGTGACGATGATTTCCGGTGCAGTACTTGTACTCTCCGGTTATACACTGATTGCGGAATCATCATTTGGTTCCGGTTCATGGTTGATTTCCGGGACGACAGTGGGTGGTGAAATTACAACCCTGACCAGTATGACCCTGGCATCGGGTATGACATTAGGGCAGGGCAGCAGCATTGCCGAGAACAGCATCCTCCGTTCCGGTTCTTCCATTGGAGGGGATGCCACACTGGTATCGGGCATGACGCTTGGCGGTACCATGTCTATTGTCGGCACGATGACATTGACAACCGGGTCTTCGATCGCCAATACAACCAACACAAGTATCGGCAGCGGATCGGTCATCGGAGGAGATGCAACCCTCGCCTCTGCGCTGACATTCGTTACTGACTTTACCTTGAATGACGGGTCGACTATCGCCAGTGGCTCTGCCTTGAAAGACGGCTCAACCATGGGTGGCGCGGTTACCCTGGCCAACACAGAAACCGTGTCCGGTGTAGAAGGCATGAACCTTGCCGGCGGATCAACACTGGCATCGGGCAGTATCATTGCAGAGGGAACTTATCTGACCAACACCATCGTTGCATCAGATGGGGAAACCTATACGATTGGGACCGTATTGACCGATGACATCACCACAACAGGAATCACGGCCATTACACACGAGATGAGCCTTGCAAACGGTTCATCCCTGGCAGCAGGCAGCGTTCTTGGAGCGAATTCGGATTCCGGTTCCGTAGGGACCTACGTCGGTGAAACCGAAATGAATCGGTTGAGCGATGTCAGCGTTCTTACCCAGGAAGAAGCTCAAAAGACCATTGCCATTGCAGACGCAGCCCTAAAAGACCTGGATAAGGTGCGTTCGGATCTTGGTTCTACTCAGAATCAGTTGAATTCGACCATCGCCAACATCACGACCACAACCGTCAACGTAAAGGCTGCGGAATCCAGTATCCGTGAGGTGGATTTTGCAGATGAAGCATCAACCTTTACTAAGATGCAGGTTTTGATGCAGGCCAGCACATTCGCACTTGCCCAGGCCAATGCAAGCTCACAGCAGATACTGAGTCTTCTTCAATAACCTGCTGAATAACTGAAACCTTTAACCAGGGCTCTGGAAATTTTCCAGAGCCCTTTTTTTATTCAAGTTTTTTTCATATTCTGCCGATGATACTGTTTAGGGGTTGGCCGGTTGGCCGGTTAGCCTGGTGGCCGGTTGGTTTGGTTCCGTTGATGTTACAATCAGGAGATCGATATGTCTTCATTAGGTAGTGTAACAAGTCTTGGTGTCGGTTCGGGATTTGAACTTCAGCAGATGCTGGATGATTTCCGGGAAATCGATGAAAAGCCCATTGATGCTATGAAAGATGAGATTACGGTTATCGAAGAGCGGCTGACCAAATATGATGATGTCAAGGCGAAACTGATTGCTGTAAAATCCCACGCACTGACCCTATCGCTCGAATCCAATTTTCTGGAACGATCCGTAACCAGTTCCGATGAAGAGATCGCCACGGCAACGGTTCTGCCCGGAACCACAATAACATCCAATTCCATTGAGGTGCTTCGACTGGCAACCAAGAGCTCCTGGCAGACCGCCGGGGTGGCTAGTGTTGACACCTCCACCTATATCCCGACCACTCAGGAATCAACCACAGGTTTCAGCAGCGCTGGATCATCTGAGGTTCTGGATGAAGACGAACTTATGACCGTAACCTATGGTTCAGGTGATACAATTCGGACGATCAGTATGGGGCTGACCCAAGGCATGACCCTGGATGATATCGTGGATTCAATCAATTCGGATTCAAGCAATCAGGATGGGCTTGGCGGAAAGTATGTCACTGCCTCAACCTTTCAGGGGGAGGATGATCTGTTCTATCTCAGGATTGTGTCCACTGCTGAAGGCAGCACTGAGGCGAACCGTGTCATGGTAACCGTGCAACCGGAGGAATTTCAATTCCAGGCTCCGGCTGTGACCTTCAGCTATACACTGGGGGATGGTGAAGCCGTATCCGTGTCGGTTGAGGCTGATACCACATTCAATGAACTGGCAGACGCCATTAACAGTGATGCGGATAATTCCGGAATTACAGCCAAAGTGATCAATGACGGCAGCGGAGAAGATTCGTACCGGCTGGTACTGACGGCCAATCAGACCGGTGAGGACAGCCGGATTTCCATAAGCGGTATGCAGATGACCGAGGTTCAGGGGGCGGAAGAGGCTTCACTGAATGCCGAGATCAGCGTTGACGGTGTTCTATATCAGCGTCAGGTGAATACGGAAATCAGTGATATTATCCAGGGTGTCAAACTGACACTTTCGGGTGTAGGAGAGGTGAGTATTACAACCTCAGCAGATGATGAACTGGTTCGAACCGAGATCATCGCACTGATTGAGACATACAATGAAGCGATCCAGGAGATCCGAAACCACAGTGGGTATGATGCGGAAACGGAAGAATGGGGGCTCCTTGCAACTTCTTATGGCATCAAAGGACTGCCGAATGAGTTGAACAGCGTTATGAGTACAATGATCGAAACCAATACAGGTATTCAAAGCCTGTTTGATCTGGGTGTGGAAATCAACCGGGATGGAACCATCACAATTGATGAAGAAGCCCTGGATGCCGCAATCGCAGCAAACCGTGAGGATCTGGCAGGCTTTTTTGTTACAGATGAAGATACCGGCCGTACTGGATTGGGTGATATTTTAAATGAAAAGCTGCGGAATCTTACCAGTTCCACTGGCGTGGTTCAAACAGAAGCGGATTTTTCAAACAATGAACTCTCCCAGTTAGAGGAAGATATCGAGGATGCGACAGCCCGTCTGGATAAGCGATATGATCTTCTTGCCCGGCGTTTTGTGGAGCTGGATATGTATATCGGGCAAATGAACGCACAGGCAGATTATCTCACCAATATTTTTAGCAGCTATGAATCCTCTGGCAATAAAAGTTGATTAATCAATGGTTAATAAAAAAGGAGACTATGAATGGCAGCATTTACGGGATATGATACATATCGAAGTACCCATTTTGAAGGCATGGATCCGAAACGGCTTATTCTGATGTTGTATGACGGGGCCTTAAAACATATTCGAATTGCAAAAGAGGGGATTGAACAGGGGGATGTGCAGAAAAGGGGGGAAAATTTAGGCAGGGTTATCGCCATTGTTTCAGAACTGAACGCCTGTCTGGATACCAGCATTCAGGATGATTCCGTTGAATTTTTAAGAGGGTTGTATACAGCCATCTTAGTGGAGTTGCCAAAGGTATCCATCCATAATGATGTTAAAATACTGGATCGGTCATATTCCTATATCGCCAGGCTGAAGGAGATCTGGGAAAAAAATGTAATGGGGATGCAGGATAAAAAAGAAGTCACCATACCTTTTGTGAAGAACAATCAGCAAGAAGAACCGGTATCCAATACCAGATACTCAGGCAGATCAATCAACAATTATGGTTCGTACAATGGAAGAAGCACATCGATATCTGCTTAGAAGGAGATGGTTATGATATTTTCGCCCAAGAAATTGTTGCAAGCTCTGGATCAGTATGATGCCATGCAGTCCCATCATCTACAAGCGATTTCAGATTCCGGGAATCAGAACCCGGACATGAGAGTCCTTAATTTCCAAAGATCCAGGGCTTTTGAGGATCTTAAGAATCAGCTCAGATTTCATATCAAAATTTGGAATACAGATAACGATAATCTGGAAAACAAGGAGTGCAGGTCAAGGCTGGAAAAAATCATCAGTAAAGAAAAAAGTATCGCCGGCTTGACCGCAGAATACCAGCAGAAACTGATCCATCAGAAGAGACAGATGCAGCAAGGTAAGAAAGCACTCAGGGGGTATGGAAGTGTTTGCATTTCCGGGTCTCCATGACAGGCGGAGAGCCAATGAAAAGAAAGACACTATGCAAAGGAGGAAGTTATGAATGTGAATGCAGTAGAAGTAAGAAACACATCAATCCCAAACATCTCAGAAGTGGATTCAAAAAGACAAGCCAATATCCATGATGGAAAATCCGGGGCACAACCGGTTTCAGTCCGTGAAACCGAGGCGATCGTAAAGTCACTGGAAAAATACATGGATGTATTGAAAACAAGTATCGGATTCCGTGTAAATACAGATACGGATCGGGTGGTGGTCACCATTACCAATCGGGAAACCAACGAGGTGATCCGGGAGATTCCACCTGAGGAACTGGTTTCACTTCAGGAAAGAATGAAAGAATTGACCGGTATTATTTTCTCCGAGACGGTATAGCAAAGGAGATGATTGCAGGTTTTTTTCAGAAAGCATATACCAGAAGGAGTGGTATGCCTTTTTTGATGCCGGAATGGTAATCAGTATCCGATTTCCATTACAAACCTTTGTCTTTTGTACCCATCACATTCTGGATCATCGTTGCAAGTTCATTGATACCAAAGGGTTTCATCAACAGCCCGTTGGCTCCGATTTTTTTTGAAACCGCCTCTGTTATCTTGTCATTATAACCCGTGCAGATAATGACGGGCATTAAGGGTTTTATTTTTACAATCTCCCGAATCATATCTTCACCGGTCAGTTGCGGCATGGTCATATCCGTGATCACCAGGTCAAAAAGATCCGGTTCAGCCATAAATTTGTCGAGAGCCCTGAGCGGATCGGTTTCCGCTTGCACACGATACCCCAGTCTCTCAAGCTGTTTTTGTGTAATCTGCGTGATTAATTCTTCATCATCCACAAACAGGATTGTGCTATTCCCTTTGGGAATTTCATAGGATGATTTTTTCTCTTCCTGATATTCAACATCCACGACCGGGAACAGGATTCGGAAACTAGCGCCTTCATTGATCCGGCTTATCACCTTGATATTCCCGCGATGATTATGAACAATTCCGTGTACTACGGAAAGACCCATTCCGCTTCCTTTACCAATTTCTTTGGTGGTAAAATAGGGGTCGAAAATTTTCTCGATCACACCTTCGTCAATTCCTTCCCCATTATCGCGAACCTCAAGAAGAACATAATTTCCGGCAGAAAGACCCGGATTATTGTTTGAATCAGGCTTATCAATGAAGGTGTTGGACAGCTCGATATCCAGCATCCCTTTTCTATTTTCCATTGCATGAAATGCGTTAGTACATAGATTCAGTATGATCTGGTGGATCTGGTTGGGATTGGCCATGATGATACCAATGGGATCATGAACCGTTTTCCGGATTGTGATATTGGGTGGGATAGAGGCTCGCAAGAGCTTAAGGGTATCATCAATAATCATATCGAGCTTCAGGGGTTTCAACTGGTGTTCGGCTTTCCGGCTGAAACTTAACAGCTTTTGTATCACATCTTTGGCCCGGAGGGTTGCATTTCGTATCTCTGTCAGGTTTTTCCGGGCCGGATTCCATTCAGGTACGTCATCCAGGGCGATTTCCGTATTACCAAGAATGATACTCAGGATATTGTTGAAATCGTGAGCAATTCCGCCGGTAAGCGTGCCAATGGATTCCATTTTCTGGGAATGCCGCAGTTGTTTTTCAAGGGCTTCTTTTTCCTGTGCCGCTACCTTCTGATCGGTAATATCCCTGCCCAGGGTTTGATACTCCATGAGTTCTCCCCTGTCATTAAACAAGGCACGATCCGTCCACTCCCTCCACCGGATTTCCCCGGTTTGTAAAATCGTTTCCTGGATATAGGTTTTCATTGGTTTCTGGATAGAAAGAGAGTGGTAATGATTTTTAACTTTCGGCCATTCCTCTTTCGGGATGAAATTCTCAAGGTTCCGGCCGATCAGCTTGTCCGGGGTTGTAAGGAAGGAGATGCAGTAATTGTGATTGGCAAATGTCAGTGTAAAATCAGGCCGGAGCCGGCATATCATGGAAGGCATATCTTCCACAATCGCCTGATATCTGTTTTTGGATTTCCGTAGAGATTCTTCTGCAGTTTTTCTTTCCGAGATGTCGCGGACAACCCCTCGAAAACCCGCCGGCTGATTATTCGAATCATATAGAAGGGTAACGGATGTTTCAATCCATTTGTTTGTACAATCCGGCCGGGAAAGTTTCCAGTCAATACCTTTATTCGGTTTCCCGGTTCTGTATACCTCATTAAATGTCTTGTAGACCTTAAAGGCTGTTTCATCATCCATATAATTGCGGTTATTCATTCCCATGAGTTCTTCTTTTGGGAAACCTGTGAGTTTGCTCATGGAATCGTTACAGAACACCATATTACCGGCCAGATCCACTTCAAAATATCCGTCTTCAAAAATTTTAAGAATGGTCCGATATCGCTCTTCGCTGATTTTCAGGGCAATTTCGGCAATGGTTTTTTTCTTTTCATTCTGTCTTGCCTGCCAGATAGTGTATAAGGAAAGCAGAATGATGAAAAAAAGAATGACGGAAAAGAGATATTGAAGATTTTGGCTGAGCTGATGGATTTTTGTCTGTACATCTTCCAGGTAGATTCCGGTTCCAATGATCCATCCCCAGGGTTTGAATTCTCTTACATAGGAAAGCTTTGGAACAATCCTATCCGGATCATCCTTCCATTGCCACATATATTGGACATAACCCTGCCCATCTGCCTTTACTGTTTTTAAGAATTCGACAAAAAGATGTTTCCCCTCAGAATCAGTATAGTTGGTCAGGTCTGAACCGTTTAACTCAGGCCGATACGGATGCATCACCATGGTGGGATGCATATCATTGATCCAGAAATAATCCTTTCTTTCCGGGCCGTACCGCAGATCACGGATGTATTCTTTGGCCAGTTGCTGCGCCTGAGACCGGCTCATCTCCCCGGTTTGAACTTTTTTTTCAAAACCGTTCAGGATCTCCCAGGTCAGAGATGTCAATTCATTGATGGTTTGACGTTTTGCAGACATCAGGCTGGTTTCAAAAGAGGGCAGGGCCAGGAAAAAAACAGCACCTATAAACAGAGCCACAGTAAGACCGACCGGCAATACAACATTGGTTACCGTTGGTGCGATCATAAACCGAATCACGCGTTTCAGCTTAGGGTATTTCTGCCTGTTCTCAGTCATCATAAGAGGAGCAATCCTGATTTCGTCTTTCCATCCTGTCAATATTTAAGTTTTTTTTAAACAATCTCAACTGGTTTTGCAAGAACAATTCTATCTTTTTTCCGCGATATCAAAATTCGGGAAGTCCGGGATGAAAGGTGAATATGATCCCAAGGACTTTTGCATGATTGAAAACAGAGCCAATTTCAAAAGTCTGTTGTTGTAGTTCCGGCAAAAACTAGACACGCAGTGAAGCGTAGCGCTATCCAGTATTTTCAGCTCTTTTTTGGGCACCGACTTTCGCCGGTGTGACGCTTTTTAATAGTTTTGAAATTAGCTCAACAGATTGATGAAATAAGGGAACAGTGGCGATATTTCACATGCAGCCGTGAAATATAGAAAGTGCAATGAAGTACAATATAGAACGAAAATTTAAAAATATATAATCATTCTGGCATTTTGCCATGTTATTTCAGCAGTGGCATACAAATTGAAACTGCGAACAGTCATGCATAGAAGGGGTTTGGATAGTCAAAAATATACGGCAACAATCATCAAGGAGAGGTTTTATGTTTGCATTATTTCATAGCGGCGGAATGTTTATGTATGTCATTCTGGTGGTTTCAATTGTGGCTTTTGCCTTGTTCTGTGAAAGGGTGAGCTTCCTTTATTTCCGTCTGAAATTGAACATGGACAGTCCGTTTCAAAAAATTTTGAGAAGACTTCATGAAACCAATTTCCGGGGAGCGATGGAGGAGTGTGCAAGGATTGAAAAACATCCCCTGGGAAGGATTTTAAAAGCAGGTCTGTTGAAGTCGGATAAGAGGGATAAGGATATTGAACGGGCTCTGGAAGAAAAAATACTGGAAGAGATACCCTTTGTAAAAGCCCGCATCAATCTGCTTACCATGTTTGCAAACATCTCAACACTTCTGGGTCTGCTGGGAACGATTGCCGGTCTGATCAGCGCTTTTGAAGGTTTAAGTACTGCAACAGGGGCCATGAAGCAGGAGGTTCTTGCAAGTGGAATATCGGTTGCAATGTTGACCACCGCATTTGGATTGATTGTAGCTATCCCGTGTCTGGTTGGTTTTTATTTCCTCAACAACCGGGGGGAATTTATCATTGAACAACTGGAAACAAAAGCACTCAGCCTGTTCAATGTCCTTTCATCGATCAAGAGGGAAAAGGAGCTGCAATGTCAATCCTGAGAAAACAGCGTATAACCAATAGGGAAGAGGATGATCCGGATATGGTTCCGGTCATGAATCTGTTTCTCGTACTGATTCCATTTTTGCTGATGTCTGCAAGCTTTTACCATCTGAAGGCGATTAACACTTCCGTACCGGTTCTTTCCCAGCAGAGTGAAGATATGGAAGAGGAAGCGAAAAAGGAAATTAAATTGACCGTCATTGTGGAGATCAAGGAAAAACAGATCGATGTGTCAGCCCTTTCCGGGGAGGTCGAAGTAGAGATGCTAAAAGGTTTGGAGAAAACGATTGATCGAAAGAACAGTGATGAACAGACCATGAAAGCATTATCGGATTGTCTTGAGAAAATTAAAGCCGGTTTTCCTGCCAGTGATACGGTGATTATTATTCCGGAGGAAGATGTCGTATATGAGACAATCATTCAGACAATGGATGTAGCAAGGTATTATAATGAAAGCCCCCTGTTTCCGAAAGTAGTTCTTTCCGGAAAAGTAGGGTGATCGGGAATATTGATAACCTGAGGTAATCATCAATGGCACTTGGCAGACGAAATAAAAGAAACCGGCAGTTTGTTCCACCCAAATTGCAATTAACTTCGATGATGGACATGTTTACCATTATTCTGATTTTCCTGCTTTTCTCATTTTCGGATAAATCGGAAACTATGAACCTGGAAAAAAATCTGGAATTGCCGGTGTCTGATGCAAAACTTGACTACAATGACAATATCAAACTGGTTTTGTCCCGAGACAGCCTGTATCTTGGAGATGAGCGGATTGCCGGTATTCAGGACGGAAAGATCGAAGGGCTGAATCCATCCAGGCCGGAAGATTCAGTGCTGTATAAGGAGTTGATGGCATATCATAAAGAGAAAAAAAATGATGACCCAAAAGCGGATAAAGAGGTTTCGATTCTGTTTTTATGCGACAAACGACTCTCTTTCAAGACGGTCAACAGCATCATTAAAACTGCCGGAATGGCAGGATACCCCAATTTTCAGTTCGGGGTATTAAAAAAATAAGAAGGAATAGGGACTGTGCCCATGAAAAAAAATATCAAAAATTCAATTCAGACTTTGCTTCTTGTTCTGTTGCTGGTGTTGGGTTCCGGGGGAGGGATTTCCCTGGCCGGAATTTCCAGCGAAGCAGAGTCCCTTGGCAAGCAGGATCCGGAAAAAACAGCTCTGACGAATCGAATCGATTTCGGGAATTCATACATCATGGGTCAGTCCATCAAGTCAGGGGCTGTGTACCTGTTGCAACGAAAAAAATCGGACATCAGCAGCATGTTGAAGTGCCGGTCCGATTACCGGGATGAAATTCTGGAAGATTTTCAATTTGAAGAATTGGAAAAGGATCGGGAAACAGGTTCGAAAAAACCGTAACTTTATACAATAAGCACGATCCGGGGAAGGAAACATGAGTTACCAGAATACAAATCTTGAGAAAAAAAGATTGGAAAGCATTCCAACCGATACAAATGAATCCATCGCAAAATGCATGATTTCTCAGTTTTTCATTTTCAAACAAGATGTTCATATCGGATGGGACTGTTTTTACAAAGAAAAAATCAGCATCGGCAGCAGTGAAAAGGCGGATCTTGTTCTGAAGGGAAATGACATTTCAGATATTCATGCGATTGTCTATCTGAAAAACAATCAGATTGTGGTTATCTCCCATAACAGGGATGGGAAGGTTTTAATCAACAATCAGCCGACAGAGACAGCGATTCTTGGCAAATTCGATTATCTGGATATCGGGCCCTATACAATTAAAATCAAGATTCTGGAGAGCACCCATCCGAATTCAGATAATCAGAATATGCTGAAAAAAAGAAAGAATGGTGTATTACCGAAAAGACCTGAAGGGATATCGATATCTGCAAAATCAGATATTAAAACTGTTCATCCGGCAGTAAAGGAAATCAAGACCAATGAAAACAGACAACTTGACAAACATCCGGCAAATCAAAAGGACAGTACTAGAAAGAATGATTATCCGATTCAGAATGGCCATCCAAAAGATGATTCAAAAAAAGAAAGAACAAGTCGATCCATGGCTGATCAACAGCACACGGCAAAATTCGATCCATTGGAAACTGAAACATTTAACACGATCCAGAGAGACAACTCGGAAAAATTTCGAGTTGTTTTTCAAGGTGAAGTGTCTCGCCACTTCACGGTTCATGAAGTAAATGAAAATATCAAAAATCTATCGGATACAGAAAGAATTGAATTCAACTGGATCGATTCAGAGACTCCGGTTGTTGTTCAGAAAGAATTGACTCACTGGGATGCGCTGAAATTATGTGGCCTTCTTGAGAAAACCGGTGCGAAAGTCAATATTGAGAAGATGGAAGAAAACGAAAATATTGATGTTCAAATACCGGAAAGCAAACCGGATATTGAGCGGGGAAAAACCGAAAACCGACTTCTTCATGCTCCGGGTACGGATGAAGACGAAGATGAAGATGAAGATGAGGACCGGGAAGCGCTGTTTGCACTCAAAGAGATGATCCTGAATGATGGCCGGAATATGAAAGCCTCTGCGGATAGCAGGGAAATCAATGTGGAGGTTACAAAATTCAAGAATAACACGATGGTGGATATCTTTTTTTTAAAGCCGAAGAACCAATATCATATCCGGTGTAAAGACCGGAAATTTCTCCTGGCTGAACATTTGGAAAAAGGGGCCTGCTTTTTCTACTTCAGCGATCATGTCTGGGGAACCATCCTGAAAAAAGGCTCTGATGCGGTAAAGACAGATCATTTGAAAAAAACAGCAAGTCTGCAGAATGAAAATGAAGGAATTTATCAATACCCCATCCAGATGGGGGAAATGGTTACAGTTACCGATGGCATTTTTGATTATATCATTCGATCAATTTTTGTGGAAGAGAGTCCGGCGATTACCCTACCGGAACAAGAGGAAAAAGTATTTCATAAGTACATGATAAAATCCTCGATTTTTCATATGTTTTTTCTTATATTCCTGGGTTTTTTCAATTCTGTGAAGCAGCCTGAACCCCTGCCCCCTGAAACACATTTTGTAAAAATCGATACATCGGAATTTTCAAAAATTATATCCAAGACAAGACCGGTAGAGAAGCCTGTAGTGAAACCGGTAGTGAAACCACAGATCATTGAACCCATGGTTGAAAAAAAACAGATTGTAATGGAAAGCAAGAAAAAATCATCTGAAGTAGTGGAAAACAAGAAAATTCTATCCAAAGCAATGGAAAACAAAAAACAAATGTCCCAACCAGGCACGGGAAACAGTAAAAAGAGCGGCAACCAGCTTGTTTCCCGATCACCGCAGGCAGGCGGTGGTTTTGGACAGGGGAATATTTCGAATCGAAACATCAATCAGCAAGGGCTGTTGAGCATGCTTGGGAACACTGTGGGTATCCAACCTCAGGCAGCGATGGCAGCGGTCACAAATCTGGATGCGGTTTCTTCAGTTCATTCCGGTAATGCAAACTTCAAGGTAGGCGGAATTGCCGGAAACCTCGGAAATGCCAGGATCGAAATTCCAAAGATTTCAAATACCGGGATTGTCGGTACTAAAGGTTCTTCTCAGGTTTTGAGAAGTTACGGAGCAGAAGGAAAGGGAACGGTTGCAGCACTTGAAAAAGGGAAGATCGGACAAAAACAGGTTCAGGGAATGGTATCTGCGCAATTGAGTGCACAATTACGTATGGCCGTTGGAGTAAGTGGCGGCATGAGCCGTGAGGCAGTGAAAAAGGTAATTGATCAACACCTTGACGAGATCAGTTATTGCTATGAAACAGCGCTGATTTCAAATCCATCCATCATGGGAAAGGTGATTTTTGAGTGGAAAATTCTGACATCCGGAAAGGTCGGGATGGTTCAGATCAAATCCTCAACCATTAATTCAAATGAAATTCACTCCTGCATAAAAGCTGCGATTCAAACCTGGCAGTTTCCACAGCCAAAAGGAAGTGAAGTGATTGTATCGTATCCATTTGTTTTTGATATTGTCGGGTTCTGACCCGTAATCATAATCCTGTTTAGGAGAGAGAAAACATGAAGAAAAGAGTAACGATTTTTGCCCTGATCCTGATGGCGGTTTTTAACCCGATCTGGGGAATCTGTGAAGACAATGACCCCAAAGATCCGGTTTCGGCCATTCAAAAACGAATTTTTCACAAGAGTCATGAACTGGGACTACCATTCGGCTATATCTCGGATGATGATTTTTATGAAGTCCTTCCTGTCGGCGTCAGTTATACCTATAACTTTAATGAAAATTGGGCATGGGAAGTGGCAAGGGGGCTGTATTTTGTCAATCAGGAAAAGGATCTCAAGGGTAAACTTGAAATTGAATTCGGTGTCACGCCGTCTGAATTCAGTGAACCAAAGTATATGATCCATTCCAGTATCATGATGAAACCATTTTATGGAAAAGAGTCCATTTGGAACAAAGGAATCATAAACAAGGAAAGCTATTTTTTGATTGGAGGGGGTGTTGTCAATTACGAGCGGCAATTCAGTTACGGTGAACCTTCAACAGAAAATGCCCTGTCCATCAATCTTGGATATGGAAGTCGGTATTTCGTAACTGATACTCTATGTCTGAACATTGAAATACGGGACATGATTACATTCAAAGAAGAAGAAACAGTAAACAACATATTTATCGGATGTACGGTTGGCTTCCGGTTTAATCTTTCTCCCCGGGAAACAGAGAAGGATCAGACAGTGGATATGATGAAAACCTACTTAAAGAAAAATGATGAAAATGAATAAAAAACTATTTTTTCTGATTTTAATCCTTCTTGTATTGTTTTTCAGAAGCAATGCGTTTTCTGTTGGGAATGAAAACAATGCAGAGAAGAGTGGTGTATCCGAATCCGGCAGTATGGATTCTTCGGTAAATACGAATCGTGAAATGGCTCAGAAAGCCTTTCAGGAGGGATATGATCTGTTTGAAGATAAGGATTACAAGGATGCCTGCCCCTTGTTTTATCGGTATTTAAGTAACAGTACTCCGGATGATGCGGATTATGAATGGGCTGAATTCTTTTTTGGGATCTGCCTCAAAAAATCAGGTTTCTCTCATGCTTCAGTGGATACGCTTTCCGAACTAGTCATCCGGAAACCGAATCCGAAAATTGTTTCATATTGCTTAGAGTTTTTTGAAAATACAATCCGGACTTCCCCTTTTGATCACGATCTGGTTATCAACAAGGTTATCTGTGACCAGGAGTATGGCTTTGTGGGAGATGAGCTTGCAGATTTCATCCATTATCATCAGGGGGTTTATGATTGGAAACATGGCTTTATGTCATGGGGCGACGACCATTTCAAGAAAATCAAACCCGGAACCTACTATTTTTATCAGTTCCAATACCATCAAGCAATGATGCGTGTACATACCAATCAGATTGACGAGGCGATTGTCCTTTTGAAAAAGATCATGGAAAGCCCTCTTCAGGATGATCAGTTGAAAAATGAAGTCCGTAAAACCATTGCCCGTCTTCTGTATGAAAAAGGAAATTATAAAGAGGCGGACAAGCTGTATGGTGAAATCACCAAAAATATCCTTGAGCAATCCCAGAATCTGCTGGAAAGAGCATGGGCTCATTACCGGATCGGAAATCCTGAAGAAGCCATGGGCTTTTTATATGCATTTGAGGCGCCAAGCTTTCAGAACTATTTCACACCGGAATACTATATCTTGAAA
>CAYTGW010000015.1:11127-32758 GCA_964437395.1 uncultured Desulfocicer sp. | reverse complement strand
TTTTGGGAAGGGATTTTACCAGTCTGATCTCCGAAGGCATTTTGTACTCGGGCAGTTTCCCATCGCAGCTAGCCCGAAGATTCGTTTTATCGAACCCATCATCTTTGGGGGTAACCACGGCAATCATCTTTTGCCCCAGCATAGCATCGGGCACTCCAACAACTACTGCCTCAATCACCAGACCGGATTCCATAATTACATCTTCAATTTCCTGCGGATTAATCCGGTGACCGCCCACTTTTAACAGGTTATCCTTTCTCCCTGTTACATAATAAAATCCATATTCATCCTGGTAACAAAGATCCCCGGTATGGTAGCCTTTGTCATCCAGGACTTTTCTGCTGGATTCTGAATCCTTCCAGTATCCATGCATGATGTTAATCCCTGCCGCAACAAGTTCCCCGGTGTCACCCTGGGAAACCTCCGAACCATCAGGAGCCAGTATCTTGAGTGTTACCCCTGGTATGGGCTTGCCGATTGATCCCATCTTTATATTAAATAGATCCGGATCCAGATAGGTCAATCTCGCAGAAGCTTCCGTTGCTCCATACATGATGTAAATATGAGTCGTCTCAGGCAATGCCTGACGCAGCTCTTTTTTCAACTGCCCGGACATGTGTCCTCCTGCCTGAGCGCAATACCGCAATGAACCAAGCTTGTCCTTGCCGGCAGATAGTGGTGATCGATGTAGCAGATAGGCATACGTTGATGGAACCCCGGAAAAACCAGTAACGTTTTCTTCTATCATTTGTTTAATGACAGACGCCGGAAAAGCAAATTTATTATTGATTACAACAGTACCCCCGACAGCAAAATGAGTGTTTAAAAGCGATTTCCCCATGACATAAAAAAAAGGTAGTACTACCATCTGGATGTCATCTCTACTCAGGCATAAATACTGACAGATCGAATTTGTGTTGGATACAATATTCTCATGGGACAGCATAACGCCCTTGGCTTTGCCCGTTGATCCTGAGGTATAAATTATGCCGGCCAGATCATTCACCTGGATTGAAATATCGGGGGCTTTATCCGCATCGAGACTGTTTACAGCAACATCGTTCCAGGAATAAACTTTGAAACCAGAAGATCTCCAGTCCAGCTTTGGGTTGTTGATGACAATTGCTTTTATCGCTATATCCGCCAGATCTGTTGCATGGAGAACCCTTTCACACCTTGCCGTTGTGATGATGATGGCAGGCTCCAGCTCTTTCAACAATATCCGCAAACCATCCGGCTTCAATTCATAGCTGAGGGGCGCAACAACGAGTCCAGCTTTTAAAACAGCATAGTAGCTGATTACATATTCCAGACAGTTTTCCATAATCAGGACGGCACGGTCTCCTTTTGAAACGCCCTGTTCAATCATCCATCCGGCCAAATGGTTTGCCGAAACATCTATGTCAGCGTAGGAAGCGCGAACATCTTCATGAATCAATGCTGTTTTGTCCGGAAAATCCCTGCAACTCTCTTCAAGGAAGTGATGAATCAGTTTTTTTGTCTGTTCACTCATGCTGCCCGTTGTTGTTTTCTGGACAGATATGCAACAAGATTTTGGATGGAATCCAGATTTTCCGGGATCAATTCTTCATCATCAACCTTAATGGAAAATGTTTGTTCCAGGAAATCCACCAATTCAAGAACACCGGTCGAGTCGATGATTCCCTCTTCCAGAAAAGAGGTATCATCGGAAAGCCCTTCATCATTTCCAAACATAAAATTTTCTACAATAAACACTCTGACTTTTTCTTTTGTATCGCTCATAATAATCCCTTGTCCGTCCTGTTATTGAATTTCAGATACCGGCTCAATCAGTACCCCCGGCAAGTGAAGGTATCTTGTTGTCAATCTTTTGGTGTCAATATCATCATATACCCGTTGCACCTGGTCTGCTTTTAGACCCAATATCTTTCCGACTTCTTCTGTTGTAATATGATTATTCTTACCATAAAGACACAAATCCATTTTATCGTAGGAAAGGGAAAAGTAAAACTCATCCTGTCCTTGTGCCAGCGAATATGTATCCGTTGTCGGTGGCCGCTTACGGATCTCTGCTGGAACCCCCAGGTATTCCGCAAGTTGATATACCTGAGATTTGTAAAGATGTGCGATGGGTTTTACATCAGCAGCACCATCTCCCAATTTGACAAAAAAACCCTGGTCATATTCAAGACGGTTCGGGGTTCCTGCAACAGCATAATTGAGCCGATCCGCATGATAATATTCCAGCATCTTCCGAATTCTTTGTTTAAAATTGGTTGCTGCCACAATTTCCAGATAGGCTGTTAACGGCAGCCTCTTTTTGATCAGGGTTTTATCCGGACTTTCCGCAACTACGGAGAACAGGTTGAATCCCTTGGTTTCCAAAACACTGGGAATGACAATTTTTGATTTCCAGCCATCTCCGTATTCCGGGATAACCTTTTGGACAGCATCATCATACCTTCTGTAGCAACCGACCGCTTCCAGAATTCCAGAGATATCTTCATGAATTTTTTCAATACCAAAATGATCTGCCACAATGCCGCTCAGTTGAAGGGTTTCTTCTGCGGAATGTCGCTCCGGCATCTGTAAAGCCAGAACGCGATCCTCTCCCAGGGTTTTTACCGAAAGAGCAGCAGTTACGCTACTGTCAATGCCCCCGGAAAGTCCAATGACAAGGCCTCTCCTTTTTAACTGCTTGGCCATGATTTGTTTCAGACGGTTTGAAATTTTTTCTACTTCTTTTTCTGCATCAAGCTTCAAAACGTCTGAAGAAAATTTTGCACCCATTCAATGAATTCCTTTTTCAGTTGTCAATTGATCTTGCGCGAAACGCTGGATGTTGGATCAAGTCCGACATGACGGTGTATATGATTGTCAATCGGTATATATGGTCATATCCTCAGCCTGGCTGCTTGGCTGTTGAGGAAAATTTTTTACAAACTGATGATCAAGCAACTGGGTTGAAATAATCCCGACCAGAGCCATATTCTCCCGTTCACTCAGAAGCTTTCCATCTTGATTCCTGCTTTTTTTGATTAAACCTGTAACTTTTTTATCATCAAAATATCCATTCTGCTGAACAGCATACTCAGATAGCATGGTTGAAAGATAGGCAGGCGATTTTTTTCCAAAAAAACAGGAGCTGATCGGAGCACGATACGGCTGTTTTGCTCTTTTGATCAGCTTCTCCGGAACCAGTCCTACGGCAGCCTTTTTCAGAATGTATTTTTCATCAAGCCCGTTCATACGGAATTTAACAGGAACACGGCATGCGAACTCAATCACACGATAGTCCAGAAATGGATATCGTCCTTCTATTGAATTCGCCATTGCCATCCGGTCACCCTGGGATGATAGAAGGTAGTTGGACATGAAGACTGTATTTTCAATATACTGTGCCCTTGAAAGGGGTTTCCAGCTCATGAAATCATTTGGAAGCATTGATGTAAATCGACTCACAAACTGTTCAAGATCATAGGTATCGGCAAGAAAATCCGGATTAAAAAACGTTTTTACCTGTGACGTGTTATGCCACCTCAATATATGAGAGTATACCGGCAAATTAACATCCTGAAGCCCTCTTTTAAAAAAGCCTGTAAGGAATTTGGCTGCCTTCTCATTTTCTTTTGTAAAGATGTAAGGGTAAAGCTTTTCAAGAAGTCTGTATCTGAATGTTGAATCCGGATTACGGGACCAGAACCTGCGAACCTTATCCTCCTTAAAGATGTTATAACCGGCAAAAATCTCATCCGCGCCCTCGCCGGTCAGGACAACCTTGAAACCGTTTTTGCGGACAAGGCCTGATAACAAATACAGAGGAGCCGGTGCGGTTCGGATGATCGGTGTTTCGGTATGCCAGACCACCTTGGGAAATATGTCACCGATATCTTCATCATGACAATTGATAACATGATGCTTGGTTTGCAGCGCATTGACTGCAATCTCCTGAAATGATGATTCATTAAAACGTTCATCCGCAAAACTGACGGAGAAAGTTGACAGAAGATTGTTAAAATTGTTCCGGACCAGTGAGCTGATATACGTGCTGTCTATACCGCCGCTGAGGTAGGCTCCTACCGGAACGTCTGCCCGAAGTCGAATTCTGGCTGCATCTTTGAGAAGTTCTCCTAGTTCTTCCGTCCATTCTTCAAGTGACCGTTCCTCCGGCTCTGAACTGGAATATGGGAGCTGCCAGTAAGATTTTTCAAAAAAACCATTTCCAGAAAAAAGAGCATAATGCCCGGGGCGGATCTGAAAAATATCCTGAAACGGTGTGGATGAACCAAGTGGTGTCCAGCAGGTAAAAATATCAGCAATTGTCTGGGGATCAAGTTTTCGGGATATGGTATTGTCCGCAAAAACTGCCTTGATTTCAGAACCAAATATTATCCGTCCATGCTCATGATGATAGAAAAGCGGACGAATCCCGACACGATCCCGTGCCAGCAGCAGACATTCTTTTGTTTTGTCCCACAAGGCAATGGCAAACTGGCCATTGAGCTTTGAAAACATCTCAGGGCCCTTTTCTTCATAAAGATGAACAAGCACCTCGGTATCTGAATGAGTATAAAAACAATGTCCCCGATCAAGCAGCTCCTGTCTCAGTTCAGGGTAGTTGAAAATCTCCCCGTTGAATATCACCCATATTGTTCGATCTTCATTATGAATCGGTTGATCCCCGGTATGCAAATCAATAATACTCAACCTTGCATGACCCAGACCGGCCGGACCATTTATATAGATTCCCGCTGAATCCGGTCCCCGGTGACGAATCATCCCGATCATCCGCCCAAGAAGGTTCTGTTTTTCTTCCACGCAATTAAAATTGATGACGCCTGCGATTCCGCACATAGTGGTTAATATCGGTATGGTTGTGAAGGGGATAGGGTAATACCAAGCAAAACGCGATTATCGATAAAATCATTCTCATGAAGGGTTGATTTCAACAGCCTTGAAGAACCTTGAATTCTTGTTGACAGCCATGATAACGCCTGCCAGGAAAAACCAAGACCGTATTCCAGATTATGATCTTCCCGGTCTTCTTCCGCGAAAGAGCCATCAGCTTCTTCCGCAGCAGAACCACCAGATGGATAATCATCCCATTGATAGGTAAAAAAAAGATAAGCATTTAAAAATCTTGAAAACCGATACTGGGCATTGATGCCTCCACCATAATATAATCTGAATCCTAAATTTTCTGCATCAAGAGAGGCGATGTCATAACCGCTGGCGCCGCTAACCTGGATGGTTGCCAGTCTGAAAGTCCATGTTTTTTCAAGATCACAATTAACAATAAATCCGGAATCATCTTCGCTGATTTTTTGATCCTGTAAATAATATCCGACACTCACTTGAATATGGGTATCTTCCAGCGAAGCGTATCGAATACCAATTGAAGGATTATATATTTGATAATCCTCCTCATCCCCGTCAAAAAGCATGGATGAATGACTATAATGTATCAATCCTTCAAGATGACGATTCAATTGTTTAAAAACTTCAAACTCACCCTGCCAGTTGTTGAAATCATCTGAAAGCCCATCATAAATCCCTCTGGTATAAGTTCCCTCAGCCTCAACTCTCCACTGATTTGGAACAAGCCAGTAGGAAACCAGAACAGAAGGACTGTGACTCTGGTTATCTTCAATCTCAGGATCATCATTTTCCAGAATGGTGTATGTGTAATCAACTCGTATTGTGTCATCAGCACCAAACTGATGAGTCAGGCCCAGATTGGCGCTGTTTGTGAAATATGTCTCCCTGGATCTGCGCTGGGAAAAATATCTGTTTGTAATCCGGGTTCCCTGATTTCCAGAAGAATCAAAAACAGGTGTCGAACTGCTGTTGAATACTGGTGCAGCACCGGAATCAAAAGATGGTGTAGGCCTGGAATCTGAAGTCTGTGTTGTCGCGGATGTTTCGTTTCCTGCTGAAAAAATAGAACGGGTGTCTGTCGGTTCTGCAGTATGCAGGAAAGAATTGGTAAAATTGATCGCTGTATTCCTTGTTGCCTGTTGAGTACCTGCAATTCCGGCACGATGAGCCCAACTGTTATAGTCGGTATGGTCTGAATTATAATGATATGCCGGATCATAGTTCAAAGAAACACTGCCTGTTCTGCCTTGCAACTGAGTAGTAAACCCAGGAGAGACGATTGTCGTAAAATCATACTCCTCATGATCGCTCGTAAGAAAAAAATTACTGGTGTATTCTTCTTCTACAGACAATCTAGGCGTGAATATAATTACAGCCGCTTCTGCCTGGATGCATACAAATTGACACAGAAAAGCAAAAATTAAGCCGGATATTATTTTTTTAAATTTAATCAATATTCTTGACATCCCCCTTTGTCCCCTTTCCAAGAGGGAATTATTTTAAGGAACAATGATTGAGTCGTTCGCCTTGATGAGTATATTGTTTTCAAAATTTTCGCCTTTGAGAATGCTTTTATAATCAACCCTGATAATTTTTTCTTTTCCATCTTCAACACGGAAAAGAATAATCTCATCTTTGGAAGCCCACTCTGTAAATCCTCCGGCTAAGGCGAATGCCTGAATAATGGTGAGATGCTTAACCAGGTCGTACTCTCCTGTTCGGACAACCTCTCCAAGGACATAAAATTTCTGGCTTCCAGGAACTCTCACATTTACGGTAACAACCGGCGACCCGACATATGTGGCCAATTTCTTTTCAATATCTTCTTTTAATTCTTGAGGAGTTCTACCGGCAGCCTGAACGTCCCCAAGCAGCGGAAACGTAATTTTACCATTAATACTCACAAAAAGCTCTTCGCGTGAGAAATCGACTTCTTTCCAGGTAATGATATCCAGGACATCTCCACTGCCAATTATGTATCCCTTGGTCGTTGATGACAAAGAAGTGATTTTTTGATCCTTGGCCTCGACGGATTGACAGAAAGATACCCTCGGAAGGATGAGAATACCGATCCCAAAAAAACAGACACAATAGAAATATTTCTTTAATTTCAGATTCATTTTGTTTTCCCTTTTTTTTATTTATAACGGAGAGCCGTATTTACCATGTTAAATAATACTGAGATCGAATATACAGCTCCGCCCTGTCACTTACAAATTATTATTAAAAGCAACAAGATTGATCGTAACCTTATAGAAGTATTATTTAAACTATCGACCCTTTCCAAACAAAACAATTTTAACAGTACGCATAATGATCATCAGATCCATGAAGATTGAAAAATTCTTTGTGTAGAACAAATCATAATTCAGTTTCTCGATTGCATCATCTACGGAAGCTCCATATCCATAACAGACTTGAGCCCAACCAGTAATGCCCGGCTTTACAATAAATCTTTCACCATAGTAGGGAATCTTCTCCTCCAGTTCTTTAACAAAGAATTCACGTTCAGGTCTTGGCCCGACAAAGCTCATTTCCCCTTTCAATACATTCCAAAGCTGAGGAATCTCATCGATCCTGAGTTTACGTATGATCCTTCCAACTCTAGTTATACGGTCATCATGATCCGAAGCCCATATCGGTCCAGTATGTTTTTCCGCATCCTCTATCATGGAGCGGAACTTATATACTCGAAAAATTCTTCGTTTTTCACCCACCCTTTCCTGTGAAAAAAAAATCGGACCTTTTGAATCGATTCGGATCAATAATGAAACAAGAATGATTAACGGCATCAGAACAATAAGCATTGTCAGAGATAGTATAAGATCAATGATTCGCTTCAGAATTCGAATCCTTTTTGGTATTCGAAATCCTTTGGAAAAAATTAACCAGTCGGGATTAATCTGATCCACAATCAGTTTTCCCATCAACATTTCATAAAAAGTATTGCCTTTAATGATATCGATTCCCCTTACTCTGCAATCCAATAATTCTCTTGCAGGAAATGCCCCTCTTCTCTGTTTTATTGCCACAACAATCTTTTTGATGTTAAACTTATTAGCAATATCATAAAGGCCCGCATACTCTTTTTTACAGACAATTTTGCTGTTATCGATACATGTAGATAAAAAATCACTTCCATCTTCTTCAATAACAACGGAAATCTTATATCCACTGTCCTTCTTTTCATCGATTTCCTTTATGATGTCCCTTGCAAGTTCGCTTGAACCGAGCAAAATAATCTTTTGATTAAACAATCCTTTATTTAAAACTATGGCATAACAGAACCGCCACAATATAATCAGCAAAGGTGCAAAGATAACACTAACCAGAAAAATATTCCGACCGATAATCACCTGGGGAAAAGCAAAATAAACACCGGAAAGAAAAATGGAGGCTGCACCAATCGATTGTAGAAGGCGGGTACTCAATTCCGAATAGCTATCTGTAATTTTTAAATCATAGAGGTCATTATAGTAAAAACAAATCTGGTAAGATATCGTAATTAAAAAAACTTTCAGACATATCCATGGGTCAACAAAAATAGTATAATTATCTAAAACAATCCATATGGCAAGAAAAACAGAGGAAGAGATCAGTAGAAATTCACCGATTATAAAAAAAACATTTCGAATCGGATAATATTGCTTGAATATTCTCAGCATAATATTTTTCTGTAAGGTATGCTTCGATACTTGATTTACTTAAACACAACAGAAGGCCTTATTTTACTTTCTGCCATAATACTTCCCATAATTACTGTATTTGCCATAGCCATAATAGGAAGATGACATTAAATTAAAACGGTTAAAAACAATACCGATTATTTTTTCTTTTCCTATGTTTTCGATCAGATCTGCAATCAATTCACGCTTGGTCTTCCCGTAGTTAATCACGAGGATTATCCCGTCTACCTGCCTTGCCAAAGCACTTGATTCTGCGGTCAGTTGAGGCGGCGCACTGTCAACAATAATATAGCGATCTTCATACCTCTTCTTTACTTCTTCCAGAAGCTGGGCCATTTTTTCAGAAGAAAGCAGTTCTGCAGGATTTTCAGGAGGTTTTCCACCTGGAAGGATGGAGAGTTTGTCAACTCCGACTTTAACCAGCAATGAAGAAAGAGAAACATCGCCTGTCAGGTAGTCACTTAACCCGATTTTTGCTTCAATATTAAACCGGTTATGGATCGACGGCAGGCGTAAATCACAGTCCATCAACAGTACATGTTCATCAATATTCTGGGCAATACTGATGGCCAGATTGGAAGCAATAAAAGACTTTCCTTCTCCTGGAACAGCACTGGTAACCATGATCATTCTTGGTGGCGTCCCTGATGTCGGGAAAAGGACATTTGCTCTTAAAATTTTGAACTGTTCTGATTCAAAAGAATGAGGCTCGAGAATGGTAACTAGGCTTTTATCAAATCGGTTGCGATCAAACTGGGTTACACTTTCATTCCGCTCAACATCTTCCCTGATCCGGCTTTGTATTTCATCAGATGCAGCAACCTTTGTGTCTTTGTTTTTATTTGACTTTTCTAATGCATCAAATACTTTACCCAAGAGACTTCCCCTTTTGTCCTTTGTTTCCAATTTTGATCGCTTTGTAAAAGCAAAAAAGCTATGATTATAGGTTGATTACCTGAATTAATTTTTTAACCCCGATCAATGTAACAGCAAAAAAACTTACGAACAGAACACCGGAAATAAAAAGAAACATGATGGTTGCTGACAGATGAACACGATCCCTTTTCAGAACTTCCGGGAATTTGATGCTCGGTACTTCAGCAATTACGGAAATTCCCAGATAAGATTCGATGTCTGCCGATCGCCTGAAAGACGTATCCATATATTCCAGCAAGTATATTATCCCGCATCCCAATCCAAGTCCTACAGATGTAACAATGAAAAAAAGCTTCATCATATCCGGTGAAGCAGACTTTTCCGGAAGCCTTGCGTAATCAATGACCCGGAAACGCTCCCCTTGCTGCTTCTTCTCCATATTCACTGCAATTTCAGCTTCCAGTTTCCTTCTCAATAAAGAACTATAGGATTCCTGTATATTGGTGTAATCACGTCGCAGGGTCATTAACTCCTGTTCCCTTTTTGGAGTATTTTCTACTCGGCTCTTATACAGATCGATCTGAGACTGCAACTCCGCAGTCTCCTTGTTGATCAGATTTACTTCTTGTTTGATCTCAACAAGTGATGGATTGTCCGCAGATGTCCCACGTGCTGAATCGATTTCCGTGCTCTTTTCTGATTTGACCTCTTGGGCTTTTAAACTTGCTATGGTTTTTTTCAATCGGATGACGTCAGGATGACGGTCTGTATATTTGGCCGTCAAAGCGTTAAGTTGTTCAGTAAGTTGATGTATGTCCGAAGTCCCTTCCGAACTGGCCACAGATTTCTGAGACGCGTTTATTGTATTTGTCAATAATGAAGATCTGGTTTGCGCATCTCTCAAGCGAGTCTGTCTATCAAGCATCTGTTCTTGCAGTCTGTCCAGAATCCGTAAGTTGCTATCCAACTGCTCCGGAAGCTCTCCCATATACTGCCTTCGATAGTCCTTCATGGTTGCTTCAACTTCCTCAAGTTTTTTTCTCATTGAAAAAAGTTCTCCCTCAAGGAAGTCACTTGTTCCAGATGCTTGTTCTTCACGAACCTTCAGGTTTTCATCAATAAAATGAGATGCCAGTGTGTTGACCACATTCATAACATCTTCAGGTGATTTTCCACTGTATGTAATGCTGAATGAATCCGCTCCCCCCGAGGTGCTTCTCCCCCCTCTAGTTACATCGATAATGATTCTCTTTCGCATCATTTCAACCTTGTCTATCAAAAGCATTTTTCCATTTTTTTCTTCTGAAAAAAGATTATACCGTTTGATGACCTTTTCTAGATTTGTACGGCTTAAAATTTGCTGGGAAATGGTATTGATTCTAGCGTCGATATCACTGGATACAATGGATCGAACATAATCTGTCGAGACTCTCTGAACTTCGATCAATATCAAGGTGCTTGCCTCATATGATTTAGGCAGAAACAACGCAAGATATATCCCGATCAGCATGGAGATACAGAAGGGAATAAGCAAAAACCAGCGACGTCGAAGAATAATTTCGATCAACTGATCGGGTTTTAACATTCCAATATTTTCATTAATCATATTAACAGTCTATATAATTTACAGTCCAAATATTGTGATTGAACAAAACAATCTGCCTATCACTATAGCAGAACGATGTCATCTGAATCATCTGTTGATTGATACCTCTACAATATATGCTATATTGTAATCAATCCAATCACAATTTTTACAATATATACTGTGGATTGACTTTTTAAATACAACATATTGTAATGCCAATGTCAAGCTGTTTATATAATAGAATTTTCACGAAAACACTGATAGCTTGAAAAATGTTCATTCTGCATAATTGCTTTTATAGGGAATCCAGGAAAAGCATAAAAAAAATATAAAAAATTTTAAAATGTAAGTTTTGATAAAATTTCTATATTACGCTTCATGACATACCGGAAAGATCGAAAGATTTGTAACTGGAAATTGAAATGGGATTGGAGATTTGATATTATCCAGCCCTTATTGTTTAAGGTGCCGATGGAAGACTCGAACTCTCACGAGGATATTTCCAGTAGACTTTGAACACAGTTTCAGCCTGAAATGGACATTATCATCGTTTGAGTTTACTTGTCAATGTTGATAAAATACATCCCCTATTTTTAATTAAAACAAAATGTTATAAAAAATATAACCGGTCAACAACAATAAACCACACAGAAATCTAAGCAGCCCTCACTATCTTCACAGCACAGATCTTGAATTCAGGAATTTTTGAAACAGGATCAAGAGCGCTATTGGTCAAGTTGTTCACTGCCGATTCATAAAAATGAAAAGGCACAAAAACAACCCCATGATCGGTGATTTCGGAAACCAGCACTTTTATTCGCATGGTCCCTCTTCTCGAAGTAATATTGACGTATTCTCCATCAACGATTTTGAGCGCTTTCGCATCTTCCACATTGATTTCTGCCAAGGCTTCAGGACAGATTCGATTCAAGGCGTTCCCCTTGCGCGTCATGGTTCCGGTATGATAATGCGCATGTACTCGTCCCGTTGTCAGAACAAACGGATATTCCGCATCCGGAAGCTCTGCAGATGGCTGATACTCAATAGGGAAGAATACCCCCTCTCCTCTTGTAAATCTCTCCGTATGGAGAATGGGAGTCCCCGGATGGTCCGGGGTCGGACACGGCCAAGCCAGACCGTCTTCATTTTCTATCCGATCGTAAGTGATACCACCGTAGCTTGGTGTGAGGCGATTGATTTCATCCATCACCGAGGAGGAATTCGAATGTTCCATCTCATATCCCATTCTTTTGGCGATACCTGAAATAATTTGATGGTCTTCAATAGATTCCCCGATCGCATCCAAAGCCTTGCGCACCAGGAGTACCTTACGTTCAGTATTCGTAAAGGTTCCGTCCTTTTCTGCAAAACAGGCGCTCGGGAGAACCACATCAGCAAGTTTGGCGGTCTCCGTTAAGAATATATCCTGTACAACCAGAAAATCCAGTGATGACAATTTCTTTTGCACATGATGGATATCAGCTTCACTCAGCATCGGATTTTCGCCCATGATGTACAGAGCCTTGATCGGTCCGTCAAGGGCGGTCATCTCGGTTACGGTCAGACCAACTTTTTCAGGAAGTGCGCTCACTTTCCAGGCTTTGGCAAATTTTTCCCTCACGGTGCTATCGGTTACGGCCTGATATCCCGTAAAAACATTGGGCAAGCCTCCCATATCGCATGAACCCTGCACGTTGTTTTGACCTCGAAGCGGATTAACGCCGCCTCCCTCAATCCCGACATTTCCACAGAGCATCGCAAGAGACGCAATGCATTTGACGTTGTTCGTACCACTGGTGTGCTGAGTGATGCCCATAGCATACAGAATGGAACCAGGTTTTTCTGTTGCATACAGACGCGCGGCCGCAACAAGATCCTTGGCAGGGATACCCGTGATACCGGCAACATGATCCGGCGTATATTTCGAAACAATTTTCTTTAACTCTTCATAGCCGGTTGTGCGCTGATTAATGTACTCTTGGTCTTGCATGTTTTCATTAATAATAACATTCATCAACCCATTAAGCCAGGCAACGTTGGTACCTACTTTTGGGCGCAGCCAGAGATGACATATGTCCACGAGTTTGATTCTTCTCGGATCGACCACAATCAGTTTTGCGCCGTTTTTCATAACGGCCTCATGAATATAGTTGGCGATAATCGGATGATTCGCTGTGGTATTCGTCCCGGTAATCAGAATAACTTTTGACTTCAACACGTCCTTGAAAGGATTGGTCATCGCTCCGCTGCCGAATGTGGCGGCCAGACCGGCCACCGTGGAGGAATGTCAGAGACGTGCGCAGTGATCAACATTGTTGGTACCAATCACCGC
Source organism: uncultured Desulfocicer sp. (assembly GCA_964437395.1). Classification (GTDB taxonomy): domain Bacteria; phylum Desulfobacterota; class Desulfobacteria; order Desulfobacterales; family SURF-7; genus QZKS01. The sequence goes on along the minus strand of CAYTGW010000015.1, from coordinate 19,416 downwards.
ACGCATAAATTTTTGAAAAATATAATTATCTTCGTTCGTACAACGGGCCGAGGCAAATCCGCCGATGGCATCCGGTCCGTTTTCCTTTTTGATTTGGCTGAATCTTTTCGCTACCAGATTCAGGGCCTCATCCCAGCCGGCTTCCTCAAATTTTCCATTCCGCTTGATAAGTGGCTTTGTCAGACGCTGATCGCTGGCAATGAATTCATACCCAAAACGGCCTTTCACGCACAAACTGCCATGGTTTACGCCAATATCATTCTTACCGGTCACGTTGACAACTTGATTATTCAGAACATGAAGTTCCATTTGACAACCGCAGCCGCAATAGGTGCATGTGGTAGGCACCTTCTTGACGAGAAACGATCTGGACTTCATCCGGCTGACATTTTCAGTCAGCGCACCCACCGGGCAAAGTTGCATACATTCTCCGCAGGATACACATCTGTCCGGATGGAAGATCAGATTGGCTGTTTCTCCGGTTTTTGCAACATCCAGTGCATGAGCCGCCTTGATCTCCCTGCACGCTGTAACGCACCGGAGACACATGACGCACCGGTCAGGCCAGTACTTGATCAAAGGCGTCGCATAAACCGCTTCAACCGGCTCATCAGGAGCTTTATAATTCTCTATCTGGATACCGTACTCAAATACCAGATCCTGAAGAGTGCATTCGCCGGCTTTATCGCAAATAGGACAATCCAATGGATGATGAACCAGAAGAAGTTTTAAGGATTCCTGGCGCATGCGATAAAGACGGTCGGAATTGGTAACGACCTCAATCCCCTCCAGTACAGGAGTGTTACAAGCCGTCACAGGTTCATCATACCCAGCGATTTCAACAACGCACAGACGGCATGATCCAATGGGATTCAGCCGCTCGTGGTAACAGAGGGTCGGAATTTTAATTCCGGCGTTGGTTGCCGCTTGAAGTATTGTCGTGTTCTTTTCAGAAATAATATCTTTTCCGTCAATTTTTAATCTGACTATCGACATACGTACCTGCTTTCTTTCCCTGACAAAAAAATTCTACTGAAACATGTTATATAATGAATATGTTTTTCGGTTTCCTATTGTAATGCCAGAAAGGATTGTTTGACAATTTCAATATAGCCGGAGGGAAATATCCCCAAAGACAACACGCCACATGCTGAAATAACAATCGCAATAATAAGTGCGGGTGTAAAGATCAGCGCCGGCATTTCATTGTTCTTTACTGTATTGGAATCATGCATAAACATGGCTACAGTCACACGCAGATAGTAGTAAACCGATACCACACTGTTAAGAACACCAATTATCGTTAGACCGATATATCCCTCTTTAATCGCGGCTGAAAAGATGTAAAATTTTCCCATAAAACCGCCTGTGGGAGGAATTCCCGCCAGGGAAAATAAAAACAGACTCATGACAATGGCAGCATACGGATATTTGTATCCAAGACCTTTATAATCCTGAATATCGATCCTTTGCTCTCCTTTTCCGCCCAAGATCGTAATCAGCGCGAAAGCCCCAAGGTTCATAAAGGTATAAGTTAACAGGTAGTATAAAATACCGGTAATGCCAAGTTCACCGGCGGACAGAAATGCTACCAGGATATAGCCGGCATGAGCGATACTTGAATAGGCCAGCATGCGCTTGATGTTGTCCTGCACCAATGCGATAATATTTCCAACACTCATGGTCAGAACCGCTATCACCCATATGAGTGCGGTCCATTCTCCCTGCAAGGAGGGAAATGCATCCATGAATATCCTTACAAACGCTGCAAATGCTGCCGCCTTGGGACCTGCAGACATAAAGGCCGTAATAGGTGCGGGAGCACCCGTATACACATCCGGTGTCCACATGTGGAAAGGAACCAAGGCAATTTTAAAGCCAAGTCCGATGAGAATAAGCGCCATTCCCATAACAACCAGGCCAGGCCCTTGCACGTCGGTTGTGGCAAGAAATGTTGAAATGCCCTTGATGTCGGTTGTTCCGGTTGATCCATATATCAGTGCAATGCCATAGAGCAGGAATCCGGTTGCGAACGAACCCAGCAGAAAATACTTTAAGGCTGCCTCGTTGGAAATCATCCGTGTTCTTGTGTATCCGGTCAAGGCATACAATGATATGGACATCAATTCAATCCCGAGGAATATCGTAATCAACTCTGCCCCGCTTGCCATGATCATCATTCCGATTGTAGCAAACAGGATCAATGCAAAGTATTCCCCATGTTGCATGGCTTCATCCTCAAGGTATTTGATCGAAATAAGGATGGTCAGCAATGTACCCAACAGAAATATCAATTTAAAAAAACGCGAGTAATTATCCACCACCCACATTCCATTAAAGGAATATTCCACAAAACGTAATTCAAAGCCGCAAGGCTCAAAAAGGACAACTGCGACGGCGGATAGGACACCGATAAGGCTCACATAGCCGTAATAGTTCCTGAATTGGAAACTATAAAAGGATTGCAGCATCAAAATGATCAATGAAAAAAGAGCCAAAATAATTTCTGGGTATATGGCACTTAAATTAATAGTCGTCATTACCTGTTCCATAATCTATCGCCTTTGAGCTGAGGCAAACGGTTCATATTTCTTGATTTCAGAAATCGTGTTCAATTTAATTCAATCCGATCACTGTTGGTTCACCATTTGTAGGAGATGCTGAACGGATGCATCCATCTTATCCAAAAAGGGTTTCGGATATACGCCGATCCAGATAATGAATATGATAATGGGTATGAGATAGGCATATTCGCGACCGTTCATGTCTTTCAATTGTTTGTTTGCGTCTTTGGTGATATTGCCATACATAACCCGTTTGTACATCCACAAGAGGTAAACAGCTCCCAAAACCAAGCCCATGGTCGCAAGTAAGCCATAACCAACTGATGCTTTAAAAGCCCCAATCAGAATCAGCAATTCCCCAACAAAACCGTTCGTTCCAGGAACCCCCATGGAAGAGAAAACGACCAGCAGGAAAAGAGAGGCAAACACCGGCATAACTTTCATGATGCCGCCATATTCCGAAATGAGGCGGGTATGCCGTCTTTCATAAAGCATCCCCACGATCATAAACAGAGCGCCCGTGCTTAAACCATGGTTGATCATCTGAATGATGCTGCCTTTGACGCCGTCTATATTCAGGGCAAACATCCCAAGCATGCAGTAGCCGAGATGACTGACGCTCGAATACGCCACGAGTTTTTTGATATCATCCTGAGCAATGGAAACAAGCGCTCCATAAATAATTCCGATCAGTGACAGACACATTATGATGGGTACAAAATCAATAGTGGCCTGGGGGAAAATCGGCAGGCTGAAACGAAGAAATCCGTATGTTCCCATCTTCAACAATACCCCAGCCAGGATAACGCTCCCGGCAGTGGGCGCCTCAACGTGTGCATCCGGCAACCATGTATGGAATGGAAACATAGGGACTTTGATTGCAAACGCCAGGAAAAACGCCAGAAAAAGCCAAAATTGGATATTGGATGGAAGCCCGAGGTTATGATACGATAGAATATCAAACGTATATACTCCTGTGGACTTGTAGTTCAAATAATAAAGAAAAAGAATTGCCACCAGCATAAGGACGCTTCCGCTCATAGTATAAATAAAAAACTTTACGGCGGCATATATTCTCCTCGGACCTCCCCAGATTCCGATAATTAAATACATGGGTATCAGCATCACTTCCCAGAACATGTAGAAAAGGATGAAGTCCAGTGCACAGAACACCCCGATCATTCCGGTTTCCAGAAGCAGCAGGGATACCATGTATCCTTTCACTCCTTCCGTTACCGCTGACCAGGTGGACAAGATAGCCAGTGCCGACAAAAAAGTTGTAAGAAGAATCAGAAGCAGGCTGATACCGTCTATCCCCAAATGGTAGTTGATCCCGAACTGAGGTATCCACGGTACATTTTCAACAAACTGCATGTGCCATGTGTTCGAATCGAACATAAAGTAAAGGGGAAGGGAAACAAAGAACGCCGCAACGGCGGTCAGGAATGCCACCCATCGGATTAAATCACGGTGCTTGCTGTTGATCATGCAGATCACCACAATTCCCAGCAGCGGCAAATACGTAATTACGGAAAGAATTGGAAAATTTAGCGAAATCATTATTGTCTCGTCAAATAGGCAAACAGGTAATAAGCGATGATAGCGGTGCCGCTGATCAGCATTGTAAGCGCATAATTTCTCACCAGACCGGTGGCCGATACCCTTAGGGTGCCGGCAAGGCCCATGAAAAATCCAGCAACGCCATTAACACTACCATATATTACTCGAACATCGATAATACGGGCGAAGAAATTCGAGAGAACCAGAGTGAGTCTCGTAAACCATGTGTTGTAGACCTCTGCCAGATAGCTCTCATAAATAGAAATCGGTTTTTTAACAAACCACATAAACAAACGACTGCCTTTGCGATAAACCCAATCCGTATCGACACTGATGGTGGGTTCCGGATCCAGCTTCTTCAGCAGCATGAAAAATCCCAAACCTGTGAACAAAAGGATACCAAGAGCGCTGGTAACATGGTCACCTGTATACGGGTCAAAGTGCACCGGATAAGGGAGAAGCTCATATAGCGGTCCCGGAAGCACGCCAATAGCAATGCACAAGAATGCGGCACACCCCATAGCAATGAGCATATTCACAGGCGGCTCTTTCGCCTCTATCCCGGAATCTTTGCCGAAAAACATGTAATATGGCAGTTTGAGTCCGGTATGCAGAAACGTTCCGGCTGACGCCATAGTCAGCAGCAGGGCCACCGCAGGATGATGATCATGAGCAGCCCCCGAAACTACCATGGATTTGGTGACGAAACCGCTGAAAAGGGGGAAGGCCGAAATGGCAAATCCTCCAATCATATATAGAACAAGGGTGATCGGCATGGTCTTATACAGACCGCCAAGCTCCGTCAGCTTTCGTTTCCCGGTCATCTGAATGACTGCTCCAGCCCCCATGAACAGCAGACCCTTATACAGAATATGGGCAAAAGCATGTGAGACTGATCCGTTCAATGACATATCCGATCCAATGCCGACTCCGGCGACCATATATCCTACCTGACTGATGATGTGGTAGGCCAGCAGTCTTCTGCAGTCGTTTTCCAGAACCGCATAGACAACTCCATACAGGGCCATGATCGTGCCCAAGTACATCAGCAGCTCGGTTCCCGGGAAAACGCGTACCAGGACGTATACCGCTGTTTTGGTGGTAAAGGCGGACATAAAAACTGAACCGGTCACTGTTCCTTCTGGATAGGCATCCGTCAGCCATGCATGCAGAGGCGGCACAGCAGCATTCAGCATGACTCCGGCAAGAATCAGGTAGAATGAAAGACTTCCATCCTGTACAAGAGGACCGACGGCAATGGATTTTGTTTTCATATAGTGCAGCATAATCCCGCCGAGCAGACAGACTCCGCCGAAAATATGTACAAGAATGTAACGGTATCCGGCTTCAATTGCCGCTTTTTCACGCCGTGCAAAAACCAGGTATGCGGAAGAAAAAGCCATCAACTCCCAGAAAATGAACAGGGTAAAAAAATCACCGGAAAAAGTGACACCAAGCGATCCTCCGACGTAAATAAACGCGGCCACGTGTTGTCCCGAATCCTTTACATGCAGCGCATAGACGATGCTGATGAAGCTCGCGATGGTGAAAACCCAGCCGAAAACGATACTGAGTTTATCCACTGCACCGAATGTGAGTGGATTGCCGAGAAAGTTATAAGTCCAATAGGTTCCCGGGGACATGTGGAAAACCGTCGCCACTCCAAGAATAGGTATCATCATCAGGTATGCATCCCGAACCTTTCCTCGTAGAAAAGGAATCAGAATTGATCCGGCAATGAATACTATGGACGGGTGAAACCAATCAATCATCGTAATAATCCTCGTCATGCATGATACCACCCTGATGACCAAGAAATTTGGAGACCAGAATGATAACAACGCAGGAAACAAATCCGTAAAATGCACCCCAGCCAGGTATTTTATCCCAAATATACATTGCATGTTCGCGGTGAACAAAAAAGTCGGACACGAACACCAGCACCTGGGCAATATAAGACAGCTTTTTTAATGTACCTGAATTGTCTGGATTTCCAACATAAAGGACAAACTTTTTAATCATTTGATCACCTCTTTTGCGAGAGCCAGGAAATAGTCAGGGTAGATACCGATCAGCAACGAAATAATCGCCGTCAGCACCAGCGGTACAACTATCATTGGATTCTCCCGGATTTCTTCATGATGACCGTCATGACCATGGGAAGAATGATTTACCACTTCTTTCTCAAAGAAGGCTTTGTATGTGATCGGAAGAAAATATGCAGCATTCAATACAGTGCTGAACAACAAAGCCATCAGAATAGGAATCTGATTAGCTTCTATGGAACCAATTGCGAGCAACCATTTGCTGTTAAATCCTGCTGCCGGAGGCACGCCAATCATGCTCAGAGATCCGATAAAAAAAGCCGCCATTGTCCAGGGCATCTTCTTCCCGATGCCTGACAGTTGACTGACCTCGGTCTTATGCGCGCTGCAATAAAGGGAACCGGCGCAAAAAAAGAGAGTAATCTTGGAAAAAGCATGATTGGCGATATGCATGATACCACCCAGCATACTGCTGGATGTCAGCAGAACCGCACCAAGGATGATATATGACAATTGGCTTACAGTTGAATAAGCGAGTCTGGCTTTGAGGTTGTCTTTTGAAAGTGCAATGACGGAACCCATCACAATGGTGAACGTGACAACATAACTGGCGACTACGCCTATATCCATCAGGCCCATCAGATCTACACCGTAGATAAAAAATACGACCCTGAGGATTGAAAAAACACCCACCTTCACAACAGCGACAGCATGGAGTAATGCACTGACAGGAGTCGGCGCCACCATTGCGGATGGAAGCCAGTTATGTACCGGCATGACACCGCCTTTAGCAAAGCCATACAGAAAAAGGAAGAATGCACCGAAAAGAAGCATCGACGCCGGTTGATTTCTCAGGAGACCGTGGCTTTGAAAATCGGTAGTACCCGCCACCATGTAAACGATGATAATACCTGATAATAAAAGGGTTTTGGACAAGCTCAAGAGATACAGTAAATATTTCCTTGCCCCTTCGTAGGATTCCGGTGTCTCTTTGTGTCCGACAAGAGGCACCGTTGCGAGACTTAGAACCTCATAAAAAACAAAGAGGGTGATAAGATTGGCTGAAAACGCGACTGCAACGGTGGATGACAGACTGATGGCAAAACAGGCAAAGAATCTCGTCTGAGCGTGTTCATTTCCCGAGCGCATGTATCCGATAGAGTAGAATGTAGTGACAATCCACAGAAACGAGGAAACCGTCGCAAACAGCAGCCCGAAAGCGTCGACTCGGAATTTGATATCAATCCCCTGATAAAAGGTCACCAGTGTATATTCAATGGTATTTCCTGAAAGTATGGTGGGTACCATGGAAATAATTATCGAAAACTTGATGACTCCGGCAAGAATTGACCAGGTTTCACGAAGATTGGGGCGATTCTCCCCCGTCTTCAAAATCAAGGGTACCGCAAGAAGAGAGGCCAGCACAGCCAGCAATGGCTTTATGGATATAATCGTTTGCACGTTTTTACTAACCCTTACTTAAATTAATGTCATCAACGTTAACGGTCGCTTTATTTCGGAACAATGAAATGATGATGGCCAGCCCCACGGCGGCTTCGGCTGCGGCAACAGTCATGATCATAAACACGAACACGTGACCGTCCATATTGTTCAAAAAACGTGAAAATGCAATGATTGTCAAATTCACGGAATTCAGCATCAACTCAATGCACATATAGATGATCAGGGCATTTCGTTGCGTGAACACTCCTACAGCGCCTATACAAAAAAGTATCGCTCCCAAAATCAGATATGAATTCAATGAAACCATAAATTACCCTTTATGACCCGGAATGATGCGCTCTTTTTGGTCTGGATTATCAATTCTTCTTTTTGCCAGGATGACCGCACCGACTATCGCCGCCAATAACAGCACTGAGGCTATTTCAAACGGAAGCAGATATTCAGTGAAAAGCAATTTCCCGACAGCCTTCGTGGTGCCGAATTGATCCGCTCCTTCACCAAAGACAAGCAGGGTTCCGCCCGACTTGACAAGACTCACCATCATTATAAAAACCGCTCCTATCGCCAACATTGCTCCGAATTGAAGCAAAATTGTGTTTCCTGCCATCCGCCCTTCTTTTTCATCAACATTGAGCAGCATGATCACAAAAACCACG
>CAYTGW010000015.1:0-11117 GCA_964437395.1 uncultured Desulfocicer sp. | reverse complement strand
GGAACAGTACCATGATGGCTCCAGCATAGACGATAAGCTGAAGGGCAGCGATTAAATGCGCATCCAGAAGCACATATAATCCTGCAAGAAAAACCATGGTTGCAATCAAGCTCATGGCGGATGATACGGGTTTCTTGCTGGTCACCATCAACATTGCCGAGATGACTGCGCCGAAAGCAAGTATGTAAAATATCAATAGTTGCATTTGGAGTAAATCCTCCTGATGTATTCGATACGGTCTTTTACACTTTCCTCGGACCTCAGCAATTGCTCTTTCGAGTATATCATTTTACGCCTGTCTCTCTCGGCAAGCCCCTGATATTCGGCACTCATGACAATTGCCTCCTTTGGACAGACTTCTTCACAATAACCGCAGTATACACATCGGGACATATCCAGTGTATAGGCCGACGGGTATCGATCCGAACCATCTCTTTCCTCGGCAACAATCATGATGGCGTTGGCCGGGCATATTTTTTCACAAAGACCGCATGCAACGCATTTCTCTTTTCCGTTCATCCATGTAACCAGAACGGGTCTTCCGCGATAAGCAGGCGGAAGCGTTACCTTCTCTTCCGGATAATATACCGTGAATATTCTTCTCTTTTGGCCTTTTGGAGTAAAGACAAACCCGATCATGTTTAAGACAAAATGCCTGGTCGTGATATACATGCCCCGGATAATCTCAAAAATATAGAGCCTTTCCCATAAAGTAAGATCCAGGTTTTTCCTCACCTGCTTGGGTCTCAACTTTTCAGTAGGGACTCCATCCATTGGATGACATTTTTTTTGTTCCATATCTGTCATTTTATTCATCTTAAAAAAACCAGCCCGGTTATAAAAATGTTAATGAGTGAAAGCGGCAAAATCATCTTCCAGCACAGCTTCATGACCTGATCATATCGGAAGCGCGGGAGGGTCCATCGAATGGTCATCTGCATCCATATGAAAAAGATAACCTTTATAAAGAAGGTGGCGATGTTGACGAGCATTGCAAGGATGCCGGCGCCGTCTGAACCTGCAAACTGAAAAAAGGAAAGAAGCATTTGATCGCTGACAAAAGGCAGATGCCATGCTCCGAAAAACAGGGTTGTCACAATACCGCTGATCGTAACGATTTCAAGAAATTCCCCCATCCAGAACATGACGAATTTCATGCCGCTGTATTCGGTGAAATATCCTGCTACAATCTCGGATTCCGCCTCCGGTACGTCAAAGGGTGCACGCTTGTTTTCAGCAATGGCGCAGGTCAGGAAAAGAACAAAGCCGAGTGGTTGCATGAAAATGCCCCACCTGAAGAAGTTCTCCTGCATGACGCCTATTTCGGTGAGTTTAAGCGAACCGTATACCATGAGAACGCCGATGATGGTAAGACCCATGGCAACTTCATAAGAAAGCATTTGAGCCGATGCTCTCAACCCGCCTATAAGCGACCAGTTATTGTTGGAAGACCATCCGCCGAGCACCGCCCCATAGGTTGCAAGCGATGAAAAGGCAAATATAAAAAGCAGTCCCACGTCCAGATCAGAGATGACCAGATTGACCTCGTGACCGAAAAGTGTGTATCGGCCTCCAAAAGGAATAACACAGAAGGTAACGATTGCAGGTACGAGACTAATAAAAGGTGCAGCAGTATGAAAGAATTTGTTGGCGCCGGTGGGAATAAAATCTTCTTTGGTAAGTACCTTGATCGCATCGGCAATGGAGTGAAAAAGTCCGATTACGGTGAAGCCAAAAATGTCTGCCCGGTTCGCGCCGATTCTGTCCTGCATCACCGCGCTTTGCTTCCTTTCCACCCAGCCCAATACCGGCGCAAAAAAACCTATATTCACACCAAAAATGAACAAAATCTTTGCTATGGATTCGATCATATCTGCAAGCATGGTTATCTATCGCATTCTCCGCCGATCATGTTGATCATGTCAAAAGTGGGGACGATATCGGCGATGAATCTCCCCTTCATCATTCTAGGCATTGCAGCAGTCAGCGCAAAGCAAGGTGGTCTCACCTTGATTTTGTAAGGTTTTCCGCTCCCATCACTCACCAGATAAAACCCGAGTTCACCATTGGCCCCTTCAACAGCGGAATAGATTTCGCCTGGAGGCGGCTTGATGCCTTCAATAACGGTTTTAAAATGAAAAATCAGTGAGTCGATTCTATTATAAACGTCATCCTTTGACTGCCACCTGTACTGAGGCATATCCACGTTTACCGGTCCAGAGGGAATCTGATCAAGCGCCTGCTCAAGAATACTCAGGCTTTGATTGATCTCTTCCATTCGAACCAGGTATCTGTCGTAATTGTCGCCTGTTTCACCGATGGGAATCTCAAAGTCCATACGGTCATAAACCAGATAAGGCTGGGCCTTCCGGACATCATAGGGAACACCGCAGGATCTGAGGCAAGGTCCCGTAAACCCATATGCAATGGCTTCATCCGGCGGCATGGCGGCAATATCCTTCACCCGGTCAATAAAAATTCTATTTTTCGTCAGGAGTTTATCCACATCCGCCCATAAGCCGCGGACCTTCTTGAACACTTCTACGGATTTTTCCTTGAAGTCATCGGGAAGATCATTTTTCAGGCCGCCGATCCGAACATAGTTCGCAGTAACGCGGGCTCCACAGAGCATTTCGATCAAGTCCCAGATAAGATCACGAGCTTCCACAAAATAAAGAAAAGCCGAAAATGCCCCGAGCTCCAGACCGCCGGCGGCGATATTGGTCAAATGGTCACATATGCGTGAGAGTTCACTGGCGATAACCCGGATGTACTTGCACCGTTCAGGCACATCAATACCGATCAATTTTTCCACTGCCAGAGCATACCCCACATTATTGATAAGGGGGGAAACGTAATTCAACCTGTCGGTGTAAGGTATCACCTGCTGCCAGGTTCCGTTCTCGCACATCTTTTCAAACCCCCTGTGGAGATACCCAATATCCACCTTCAGGTCCACGATGGTTTCTCCATCCAAGGTCGTCAGGAATTTTACCGTTCCATGAGTGACCGGATGTGACGGCCCCATGTTGATTACCATGTGCTCGGTATTAAAATCTTTTGTTATGTCAGACATGACTCAATCAATGGCTCGCTCAAGTGTTAATTGATAGGCCCAATCAAGGGCTGCCTTTTCTTTATCGGGTAGTCTTTTCTCAGGGGATGACCCTCAAACTCTTCATACAAGAGAATTCTCCTTAACTCCGGATGTCCCTTGAACTGGATTCCATACATATCGAAAGCTTCCCGTTCAAACCAATTGGCGCTGATCCATATGGAAACAATGGAATCGATGCTGCAATCCGATTCGGAAACCCCTGCTTTGACTCGAAACCGCCTGTTAAATCGGAGTGAATATAGATGATACACAACCTCGAACCGGGGTTCTTTGCCAATGTAGTCCACTGCAGTCACATCCATCATGAAATTATAAAGAAGAGATTCGTCATCCCTCAAAAAAGTGCATATTTTGAGGATGTCTTCCTTCTTTACAACCGCGGTATCATCCCCACGGTAGGAATGAGTCTCAAGGATGGAACCCGGAAAACGTTCTTTCAATTTTTTTAGAGTCACACTTGCTTCCATAAATGAACACTTCACAAAGTTTCAACAACGTTTCTTAACATTTGCTTACCGGAGATGCGCCCTTTGGCCAGTCAGACCATTTTTCCTTTGCAACTTTCTCCTGGAGCTTGATTAAACCGTCGATAACCATTTCCGGCCTCGGTGGACATCCTGGAACATATACATCCACCGGAATCAGGGTATCAATGCCCTGCACGGTTGCATAATTGTCATAAAATCCGCCCGATACAGCGCACACGCCGAATGCAAACACCCACTTGGGTTCCGTCATCTGATTATAAACCTTCACCAGGATGGGGGCCTGTTTATGGCTGATGGTGCCGACCACCATCAAGAGATCAGCCTGTCTTGGAGAAAATCTGGGTAATGCAGCGCCGAATCTGTCAAGATCATATTTGGGGCCGGCCACGGACATAAACTCCATTCCGCAACAAGCCGTAACAAATGGGTACAAAAAGAATGAATATTTTCTGCTCCAGTTTACAATGGACTCCAATCTGGTCAGGATCACGCTGCCTTCCAGCAGGTGCCCTGAATCTTCCGAATCCGTCAGCTTTTGCAGTGAGTCCGGAGAGACGCCGGCTCTTTGATTTTCTACTCCCATTCCAACGCTCCCCTTTTCCAGACATAAATCAAGCCGATTGATAATATGAATATGAATATCATCATCTCAATAAAACCAAACATGCCAAGATCCTTGAAAAGCACGGCCCACGGATATAAAAAAACAGCTTCAATGTCAAAAATAACGAATAAAAGTGCAATCAGATAAAACTTTATGGAATACCGCTGTTTTGGGGATACGATTGGGCTCTCCCCGCATTCAAAAGGCTCCATCTTATCTGCAAAGCTCTTTTTGGGGCCGATTAATGTGGTGGCGATGATCATCCCCGCGGCTGTTGAGACCGCCAAGAAAAGCATTATCAGTACTGGAATATACTCGTTCATTGATCCTGTCCGCTTTGGAAAATTATCAAAGTTTTAAGTACCCTATTTGGATACCCTTTTTTTCAAAAGCCCTATATACGCAAAGGATGCCTGTGTGTCAACAAATTATTTGTGAAATAAAAAAGAATTCCAGGTGAGAGGAATGAAAGTAAAAGTGACGTCTCTAATCGATTCCATTAATACCGATAGTCTGTTCTTTTCACTTTCGGTTTTTACCATCGCATTTCTACCATAGGGCGCTGAATTAAAGCACCCTTTCGATACATTCATATGCCTGCACTCAATTTTTCGATCCGAACCGCACAGGCCTTATATTCCGCCGTCAGGGTAAAGGGATCAAAAGCAGGATTGGTCAACCCGTTGGCACAGGAATCCCGGAAATGGAATGCCATCCAGACCATACCAGCCGGAACTTCATCGGTAATCCGCGCTTTCACTTCTACTGATCCGCGTCTGGAGATCACCCTCACGATTTCTCCCTGATCGAGTCGGAGGCTTTCCGTATCGACCGGAGAAATATCCGCAGTTTCTTCACCCAATAGATCATTCAGCCCTTCGCATCGACCGGTCGAGTTCCTCGTATGGTAATGATACCAACGCGTTCCTACTGCTAATCGAACAAAGATAAATCAGGACGGAATTCAAGATATAATCCAGACAGAATGTTTGCGGCCCTGGTATATGATTTTTTTTGCCACACGACCCATCACAAATTCCTTGGTACTGGACAGCCCCCTGCGACCAAGCACGATGGTACCGTATTCCCCGGTTTTGGCCTCTTCGACAATGGCTGCTGTCCGGCTGGTCGCACCGGTGATGGTTTTCGTACTGATATGTTGTTTTTTGATCCCGGCGGCAATCAACTGTTGTTTGGCAATTTGCAGAATGCCCTGAGAATTGTCCAAGGCTTCCTGCATAAAGGGTTCAGGGATGAACAGCGGCATTGGCATATCACTGCTTATGAAACTAGCGCCTCCTCGAATCACGTGAACCAACCCGATTTGATATCCATAACCATTGAGAAAAGTGGCTGCAAAGTCCAGTGCCCGCTTTGCGCCTTCCGAGCCATCGATCGCCAGTAAAAACTTATTACCGGGAGGTTGTTGACCGGCCAACAAGATTGGGATAGCGTTCAGGGTATCCAATAGTTTTGCTGTCACACTACCCACGATCAGACTGCGGATTGCTCCCATACCCCTGCGACGAGTAATGAGTAATTGATACCCTTGCTTTGCCTCCTTGATAATATCCCGGGCGATTCCTTTTTTACGGTTTTGAATGGTAACCTTGATATTTTCAGACTTAAAACCAGCTGCCAGCATGATTTTTTGCGCCTGTATCATTTGATCCTGTATATTTTTTTTCCATTGCGCTTCCCAGGCTCTCAACTGACCGGTTGAACGAATGACCTGGTTATTAAAATCCACATCCCAGTAGTTATCGGGAATCGCATCGAAAACATGAAACAGGTTGATTTCCATGTCCTGTAACGGTCGGAGCCGGCTGGCATAAACAGCCGTTTGCAAACTACGTTTGGAGCCATCCAAGGTGATCAGCGCTTTATTTTTTGTTTTGGTTGCCATGGTGGTGTGTGTCCTTTTTTACAGTTTGAGGATAAAGGTTTTGGTCTATAAAATATTTCAACCAATCAACGTTTCCTCAAAACAGCAAGCGTTATCCCATTGCCAGGCAGGTAGGCAATATCCTATAACTTGTTGAAAATAAAAAAGACAACTCACCTTATGTATTTAGTAAGACCCTGTCCGGCGTGAGCGCTGTCGATAATCTTTACAGGGTGTAAGCAAACCGGCACTTACCGTCCCCCGAAATTTCATAGAGAGGTTGTTCAATTGATGCGTTTCAATGACATGGGATACGGCTGTATCTGTTCCTTATCCTTGGGATAGTAGTAGTTGCCGTAAAGTTCCTTGTTGTCCTTCTTCATTTCAAGGGTCGCGGTGTAATATACCGAACCGCCTGTCATAAGCACCAGAAAGAGCTTGTTGCCGCAATAATCAACGGCAATAAAATGGATTTCTTCATTTCTACAAGCCTCCTTTCTTCTTTGGGATGTCAATATAAGCAAGAGTCGATTGTGTGTCAATATACTTTGTATGCAATTTCCTCTAAACCTTTGAAACATCCGGCAGGGAAACATTGCATTCCCCTCCATCAATATTTCTTTCACACTTGACTTGTAAAGGTTTGTTATTTCATGTATTGCTTTTTTATAATCGAGCCAATTTCAAAACGATTAAAAAGCGTCACACCGGCGAAAGTCGGTGCCCGGAAAAGAGCCGAAAATACTGGATAGCGCTACGCTTCACTGCGTGTCTAGTTTTCGCCCCGGAACGACAACAACAGACTTTTGAAATTGGCTCAATCGCTTTTATAATTAACGAAAAAAGAGGTTATTATGCGCAGCATGACAATTGTCGACTTTTTAAAGGACCGGGCCGACAGAAATGCAGATGATCCGGCTTTCCGGTTTATGGGCAACGGTGAATTGGACGGACCGATCACGGAGTGGACTTTCTCTGAACTCTATCAACAGAGCGCTGGAGTGGCGGAAGACCTGGTTGGGCAGGGTCTCACAGGTTCGAGTGTCCTGCTCGTCTTTCCGCCGGGTCTTGAATTTGTGAAGGCGTTTTTCGGCTGCCTCCTTGCGGGAGCGCGTGCGGTTCCCGTGCCGCTGCCCAATCCCCGGAGCAAGAACCCACTCGGCAGGGTGCTGAACACTGCCGCAGCCTGCGGCGCTTCGACCGCCCTGACCACCCAGCAATTGGCAGACATGGTCGCGCCGATGGCGTCCGGGCTACCTGTCAGCCTGAGGGCGGTGACGGACCATGTTGCAACCGATTGGACCGGACATCAGGCGGAAATGAACGAAGTTGCCTATTTGCAGTTCACGTCAGGTTCCACGGGTCATCCCAAAGGAGTGGCTGTCCGCCACACCAACATTATAGCGAACCTCCGCGTGATGGGTCAGATGCTGCGAATCAAATCGACAAAACCGGCGATTGTGTGGGCGCCCCACTATCATGACCTGTGCCTGGTCGGACATGTGCTGGGCCCGGTGTTCTATGGGTACGAGTCTACACTGATGTCTCCGATGGATTTTCTCTTTAAGCCGGTGCGCTGGCTACGCGCCATCAGCCATTACAAGATTGCCAACACTGCCTGCCCGAACTTCGGCTATGAATACTCGGCACGGCGGATCAAACCTGAAGACTGCGAGGGCCTCGACCTGAGCCATTGGGAAGTCGCAGGAAACGGTGGAGAACCGGTGCTGAAGCAAACAATGGAAAATTTTATCCGGAAATTCGGGCCCTACGGTTTCCGGCCCCAGACCTTCCTGCCCTGTTACGGCATGGCTGAATCCGTTCTCTTTGTGGGCGGTTTGAAATCGATGTCCGAGCCGCCCAAAATACTCACTCTGAGCGCAATTGATCTGGAAAAACACATTGTCCATGTCCTGGCCGGCAACGAACACGAAGGACGCACGGCTGTAACCTGCGGAAAACCGGGATCTGACCACCAGGTAATCGCCGTCAACCCCGAAACATTCACTCCGTCCAATCCCGATCAGGTGGGCGAACTGTGGGTAAAAGGCCCCAGTGTTCCCGGAAGTTACTGGGGACTGCCGGAAGAATCCGCAGCCACGTTTGAAGGACATCTCGCGGACACGAACGATGGTCCCTTTCTCCGCACCGGGGATTTGGGCTTTGTCATGGCCGGCGAAATATACATAACCGGACGGCTGAAGGACATGATTATCATTGCCGGACGAAACCACTATCCGGGCGACATCGAACTCACGATTCATCAATCCGGCGCACCGGTCCGCATGGGGGCCTGCGCAGCCATCTCAGAGACAGTCAACGGACTTGAAGAGCTGGTCATCATTGCAGAAGTGGATGAACGTCAGCTCCCTGCTGATGCACAATCCGAAGGTCCGAAAGCAAAATCCTTAGATGCATTCTGGGCCTCAGCCGTAAAAACCGTCCAGGGCGCAATCACCAAGGGTCATGGCCTGCCGGTGCGATCCGTGGTGTTCGTGGAACCCAAAAGTCTGGAAAAGACCTCCAGCGGAAAACCTCGACGGCAGCGCTACAAGGAGCTTTTCCTCAAGAAGGCTCTTGCCGTACTCCATGAGCATCGGTCGCCTGAGGTTGCTTGAGCATACGCTGGTTCTATAAAGACAATGCAGGCTTGATGATACAGACTGGGCTTAGGGTTGATTTTCTCTAAGCCCTTAGATTTTTTCACTCACCGGAACGGACTGAAATCCGAATCGTCTGAAGATATAAGAAATTGTTGATATATAGAGCTAATTTCAAAACTATTAAAAAGCGTCACACCGGCGAAATTCAGTGCCCAGAAAAGAGCCGAAAATACTGGGTTCTATTGAGACCAGTCCTTGCTATCCCAATAAACCAGGAGAAACCCCGCTTAAGACCAACTTTTTTCCTGCATAGAGCCAGACCGAAAAATCGGTTCCGTTGTGAATAATAAAGATCCAAACGCTAACATGACTCGGTTTACTCAAAACTCCCGGATAGCTGGCGGTGGTTTAAGAGAACATGATTGATTTTTCGGGAGATTTGGATAAATATTCAAAAAATATTTTCTAGTGATGCGAAATGTAAAATAACATTTGATTTTTCATACAATTTAAAGGATCAAGGATATAATTAAGAATTTTCACAGGTAGAAATAATGGCAAAAAAAATGAAAAACAGACAAAAACAAAATATTAAAGCCGTCCAGAAAAAAAAGAAACGACAGGAAAAAATCAAAAAACAAAATCTTTCCAAGCAAGCCATATCGTTACCAAATGTTGAAGATATGGTGGACCGTGCGTTACAACTTGTGGAAAAGGGAGATTATAAAGAAGGGAAGAGGATTCTTGACAAGGTAAAGAAAAAACATGGCCGTCATTCTCATGTTTACTATGGACTCGGCGTTCTTGCCGCATTAGATGACAATCATGATAAGGCTATTCAATGTTTTAAAAAGGCGACACAGATATCGCCTGATTTTATTGATGCCCACTACAATTTAGGAGTTGCTTATCAAAAACAGATCAAAATTCCCGAGATGGTTACAACATTCCGAAAAGTCGTAGAGTTTGGTGAATCAGACAGCAATCTTTTTCAGCACGCGCAGGACATGCTCAATAGGATCGGACAACAGGTACAAAATAGCGACGGTATCAGTTTAGACGAATATATACGCGGATATCAGATTTTCGAGCAAGGTGTTCAGTATATGGAATCCAAAAATTATAAAGCCGCTATCATTGAATTTGAAAAAACGACAAAAATAACGCCTAGCCATACTCAATCTTATGGTAATCTTGGAATTTGTTATGCGAGCATAGGCAGAAAACAAGATGCGCTTGACGCGTTAGATCAGGCAATAAAGTTAGATCCAAATTACGAACCTGCTTTGCTAAATCGAGAGTTTGTACTGGCTTTAGAAGAAGGAGAATGTTTGGAAAAAGACATAAAAGTAATTAATTATTACAAGGATTATCCTCTTGCAAATAAGTCTTATATTAAAGAATATGCTGATTCGCAGGGGCTTCTTACTGAAAAATAAATCAAACAGTAACTCAAACGTTCAATTCTCTCCGCGCTTTCCATTGTTCTGACCATTCAGGACTGGATCCAATTTCCCGTATCTGATGCTCCGTGACCGGATCATGCCCGTTTTTCACATCAGGCAAGAACAATAATTGCACCTGAATATCCGAAGATAGGTTTCCTACAAGCCGTTTCATTCCAGCATTATGCTTTTTCAAATTGTTTTCGATTAACAATTGGTCTTTTTCTAATGCCTGCAGATGAATTGTATTCTGATTAACAGCCTCCATACAAGCCTGGTTCGCCGGCAGGGACTATCTTCCTAATAGTCTATGGTATAAAATCCCTGTGGCAAAAAGCATTAGCAAGCGCTTCACGTGTGACTCATGGAACTCATTATTCAAAATTCCTGTCATATTCTTTCTTCATCTTTTCGAGTAGATTTTTCAATGCGAGATAACCAGAGTCATTATGATCAGGATATTCATTTGAATCCTCCAGTGCCATGTCGATTACATCGATCAAACAATCCATGTCCCAGCGATAGAAACCGATGGGTCTCTTTCCTTTATATTGCTCAATACGACGATCAAGACCAAAAGCTTCCGCCATTGACCCGGTATGTCCCTGTAACTCATCAAGCTCTTCGCCGGTAATGAGCATATTGACTTTTATGTCTCGTGATCCAGGTTTCATACTTGGTATGCGTTATTTCAGTATTTGATAGACTGTTAATTTTATCCTGATTCCGTTGGAATTTCAGATATCGTAATTTGTAGAAAAAGACAACTCATGATAGTGAATTGTCATAGAGGGTGGTTCCGTTCTGAAAAGTTATTTTACTAATCAGTTCTAATCCCGAATCATAGTTCGAAACCAAAATTGGTATGGATACAATCCCGATTATATGAAAGTATGGACCGATTCAAACTGAAAATATATCGGAACTTTTGATATGGATATTTTTTCAGAATGGTTCTGAAGCAGGTAGAACGA
>CAYTGW010000014.1:0-33284 GCA_964437395.1 uncultured Desulfocicer sp. | reverse complement strand
ACTATAATGAGACAAACCGGGAGGAAACCTTTACCCGGATTTATGACTGGATCAAACCGATGATGACAAAGTGATTTTCATTTTCTTTTTTATCCTTTGCCGATTCTGTTTGGGTGTAATCAAAACTGTTGAATAATCGAATTATGTGGGAGCGGCTTCCAGCCGCGATATGGCTTTGTTCAAGATATCAATCAAGACAGTACTGTCGCGGCAAGATGCCGCTCCCACAATGGGAGTAATCAATACTACTGGATAATCAAAACCCAACAGTTTTGATTACACCCATTCTGTTTGATCAAATTGCAAAATACAGATGAAAAAGGTGGTACCCATGAAACGCCGATTCTTTTTCAGTTTTTTGTTATTGCTATCCGCTGTTCCGGGAAAACTTTCCTACGGGATGGATGATCTGAGCACAGTAGTTTTGCTTCGGGTTCATGAACCCCGTGAAAATGCATTTTCCATTCTGGTTCCAAAAGGGTGGCAAACCGCCGGTGGTATTTTCCGGGTCGATCCCACAGCCCAGGGAGGCCCGTCCCAGTCCATTGCCGCAAAACTGGATTTTGCGGTAATGAAGGATCAACAGGGTACAGTCTTGACCCGTTGGCTTCCGGACATGCTGTACTTTGATTCCAGCATGTCCCCGGCAGGACAGATGGGATTGTTTCCTCCCGGCAGCAACTATGCAGGAATGACCGTATACCCCAAGATGACGGCCATACAGTTTATCAGTCAGATTGTAATACCGTATGCCCATCCGCAGGCAACCGGACTCAAAATTACAGAACAGCGAAATCTTCCCGATCTGGCTCACAAAATCCAACAGCGCGCTCAGGCGGCAATTCCCGGGATGACATTTCAGTACAATGTTGCGATCCAGGGAATCACCTATTGGGAGTCCGGAATCCAGTTTGAAGAAAAACTCTTTACCATTATCGAGGATTGGGGCCAGTTGGGATCCGGAATGTGGGGCAACAAGGATACCTTCCTTATGCGTGCCCCCATGGGAAAACTTTCTGCGGCAGAACCCTTATTCAGCCTGATTCGAGACTCGGTTATCATTGACCGGCAATGGCTTTCCGGAGAGCTCCGCGGTCAGATGCAACGTATCCAGACAGTCCGGGAGGTTCAAAAAAGCATTCAACAGATTGAGCAGGACATTGTCGAGCACCGGCGAAAAACCAATGCAGAGATTCACAATGACATGTTTCTCACCCTGACAGGCCAGGAAGAATACGTAAACCCATTCACAAATGAGGTTGAAACAGGATCCAACCAATGGCAGCATCGTTGGGTTAACCCGTCCGGTGAGATGATCTATTCCAATGATGAAAATTATGACCCGCGAACCGATATAAACCTGAACCGGACAGACTTCCAAAGAACACCGGTCCGGAAACGATTTGAGTAAACCCTGAAGATCAAAACCGTTGCAGGGCTGATCGAGCGTTTTTCAAAACAGCATTTTTTCTATGTTTGATATCAGCCGAAAGTTCCGATAACTGGTCACTCGCTGATTGAGTTTGTACAATTTGTAAACAACGTCCCTAAATTTCTACTAAATTTCTAAATTTCCCACGCGGGAAATAATAGGGACGTCCATGATTTTAGGGAAATAATAGGGACGTCCATGATTTTATGCTTTTCTATTCGGACACGCCATCTCATCTCTTGTTTACTGGGTTTCGCGAAGCTCTACCCAGCCAACAATCTGTAACTATCAACGACCTCTATTCCCCCTTGGTCAATGGAATGATCAAATCTGCTCTTGACTCATTTGAACCCCTATGTGCCGGAAACCCAATATTTTTATCGGGTAGGAGTCGTTTAGGACTTTGGAGCCCTTTATATTTTTACATTTGGTATTTTGAATAAATGATTCCTATATTCTACTACTGTGCGGAACAATAAATATAAAAACCAAAAGGGCCCCCCGTCCATTCGGATGCACTGCTCATGCGTGTCAAACGCTTAGGATCTATTCTTCAATCTTTTTAACAACCGGAATCTTGAGATTTGTTGCCGGCTTCAAATTGTTCAGATCCAGGTCCGGGTTGTATTTTTTAACCAGCCAAAGCGGCAGGTCTAATGTCTGAAGACAGAGGGGAAATAATGGGGACGTCCATGATTTTATGCTTTTCTATTCGGACACGCCATCTCATCTCTTGTTTACTGGGTTTCGCGAAGCTCTACCCAGCCAACAATCTGTAACTATCAACGACCTCTATTCCCCCTTGGTCAATGGAATGATCAAATCTGCTCTTGACTCATTTGAACCCCTATGTGCCGGAAACCCAATATTTTTATCGGGTAGGAGTCGTTTAGGACTTTGGAGCCCTTTATATTTTTACATTTGGTATTTTGAATAAATGATTCCTATATTCTACTACTGTGCGGAACAATAAATATAAAAACCAAAAGGGCCCCCCGTCCATTCGGATGCACTGCTCATGCGTGTCAAACGCTTAGGATCTATTCTTCAATCTTTTTAACAACCGGAATCTTGAGATTTGTTGCCGGCTTCAAATTGTTCAGATCCAGGTCTGGGTTGTATTTTTTAACCAGCCAAAGCGGCAGGTCTAATGTCTGAAGACAGAGTGACCAGATGCTTTCACCCTCTTTCACTTGATAATCCCTTACCTTTACAATCCGGTAAGCTGAAAAGAAATCTTCCTCGATTCCTTTATGAAATTCATATCGTTTTTCTTCAAACTCTTCTTTACTGACTTTGACAAATGGGATCTTAAGTTTCTGATCCATCTGAATGGGTGCTTTGAATCTCATTCCATTGATGATTCTTATCTTCTGGGTTGGCAATTCAAGCCAATCTGCATAATGACCCAGGGTTTCTTCTGCTTCTACCCGGATGATTCCATAAAAACTTTTTCCGTGCTTGATGACTTTTTCAACTTCCAGATGACCGGTAAGAACAGCAGGGTTGAAAATCTCCGGATCTGCACTTGACGATTCAGGAGCAGCAGGCTTGATCTCTTCTGAAGGATTTCCCGTATCTGCAACCAGCAACTCCTTTTGATCAGGAGCTGATACAGGAGCAGATAGTGGTTCAGGCATAACCGCAGAAGGCAGGACTTCCTTTTTGGATTGATTTCCTGAATCTGCAACCAGCAACTCCTTTTGATCAGGAGCTGATGCGGTAACAGGCGGTGGTTCAGGCACAGCCACAGGAGGCGGAACTTCTCTGACGGGTTGATTTCCTGAATCCGCAACCAGCAACTCCTTCTGATCAGGAGCTGTTACAGGAGCAGCCGTTGATTCGGGCTTGACCGCAGGAGGCAGAACTTCCCTGGCGGATTGATTTCCCGAATCTGCAACCAGGACCTCCTTTTGACCGGGAGCTAATGCATGTGTGGGTGTCCGCTCTTGTTTTTCCGGTTCTGTCTTTTCTACAGGTTCCTGTATCTGATCTTTCTTTGACTTTTTGTTCTGCCCCTGACCTGGTTTGGAAATCGACGCCAGAAGCAATTTCTCTTCCGGTGCAGGTATCCGCAGATGCTGCCCCACAACTATTCTGGCTCTTGAATCCAGCTGATTGGCAAGGATTAACTCTTTCAGGCTTATCCCCTCTCTCTCGGCAATCCCTCCGGCAGTATCCTCCTTTTGAACACGATAAAAGCGGGTTGGTTTTTGCTGAGGCTTCAACAGATCTTTCGGAATGGCCTGGGCAACTTTCAGTGAACTTCTTTTTGCTTCCGGCAAATAAAGACTATACCCCTTTGGAATGTACTTCTGACCCTGAAATACCGGATTTCGAAGAGCAGGATTCATTTCCTGGATCTGTTCTTTCTTTATCTTATAAAATTTTGAGATATCGGAAACCGAAGCATAGCTGGACATGGGAATGGTTACCCTTCTTACAGGAGGATGAATGGGAAGTTCTCCAAAATGTTTTTTGTAATTTCTGGCGACTTCGCTTGCAGCGAGAAATTCCGAATAGAAATTCCGGGATGCAAAACCAAATGATTTCCCTTTGTATCTTTTATAGATGGATGCATAATCATTTCCAACCTCTCTCTTGGCCTTCGCCATCCCGTTTGCACCATGGTTGTAAGCGGTCAATGCAATCGGCCAGCTTCCCAGGTGTTCGTAATTCTTTTTTAAATATTTTGCAGCCGCATGGGTAGCCAGGATAGGATCACGACGTTCATCAATCGTATAGTCGATCTTCATATAATTTTTCCCGGTTCCCCGTGTAAACTGCCAGATGCCCGCAGCACCAAATTTACTATAGGCATTGTAGTTATAAGATGACTCAACATGAGGAAGATAGGCAAGCTGCTCAGGAAGACCATAACTTTTTATGATTTTCCGGATCTCACCTATATAGGCTCCGGAACGGATGACACCCTCCATGAAACGGTCCTTCTGCCCTAACTGGAAACGGATATTCTCGCATGCATCTTTAAATGACTGAGGATTCTGCCGGCCCGCAAACAATAAAAAAACCCTTTGTTCTATTTTTGTTTCAGGCCGTTGACCGCTGGCCAGATTATTCAAAATGGTCTTGTATTTTTCCTTTACAGCATTGATTTTTCTTTGATTGGCCTTCAGATTCCTGCTACCGTTGGGTGGTTCCAACTGGATGACCTCATAAATGATATCCAGATTCTGATTGTCATGGATCATTCCCTGGTGGGTGGTGAATTCGGAATATACCTTTTTCCAGAAACGAACATTTGGTTTAATAATCGAATACTCTGGAAAATGAGAACTCGTATTTTTCTCACTCCCCAGGGCATTGGTCGGCCCGGCAAAAGGAATGGACACAAAAATCATTATAAAAATACAGATCGCAAATGTAATTTTTCTTGTATTCTCCTGCACGCTCTCGATCCTTTCATCTATTTGGATTTAAATGAAGAAGCCCACTTTGTATGGCGGGGATATATCCGGTTTCAGGAAAATATTCTACCCTTTTTATTTTCCGTGATGATTGTATATCATCCTGCAAGTCATCAGGTAAAGAGGAAATTCTTCACCCTGATTTGAGTTATGCCTTGTCTAAAACCGACCGGATCTTGACTGCCAGTTCCTTTATTGTAAATGGCTTTTGTATGAAATTGATACCCTCATCCAATACACCCCGGTGAACAATTACATCAGCAGTGTAACCGGACATGAACAGATGTTTTAACGTCGGCCGGATGGACAGTAGCCGGTCTGCCAATTCACGGCCGTTCATCTCCGGCATGACCACGTCTGTTATGAACAATTGAATATCAGAACGGTTCTCCTCAACCAGACCGATTGCCTCGCCTGGTGTGCTTGCCGATAAAACAGCGTATCCCAAACGCTGAAGCATCATCTGCCCCATTTCCATAAGGGTCGGATCATCTTCCACAATCAGTATGGTTTCACCTCGGCCTGGCTGAATATCAACAGTGGTTGCCTCTTTTTCCGCCAATGATTCATCATCGTGGTGCGGCAGGTAGATTGTAAATGTCGTTCCGCTCCCCGGTTCGCTGTACAGATGGATAAACCCTTCGTTCTGTTTGACAATACCGTATACAGTGGAAAGTCCCAGACCTGTTCCCTGACCCAGTCCCTTGGTCGTAAAAAAAGGTTCGAAAATATGACTCGCAATTTCTTTGTCCATGCCGCTGCCATTGTCACTGACTGATACAAGTATGTAATTTCCCGGAGTACATTCAGCATAAGATTCGCAGGTGATCTCATCAAAAGAGGCCATATTGGTCTTGATGGTGACCTTACCGACATCCGCAATCGCATCCCTTGCATTGACGCACAGATTGGCCATGATCTGGTCAAGCTGGGAGGGATCCATTTTAACCGTGTGCCGGCCCGGTCCGGGAAGCCATACCAGATCGATATTCTCACCAATGAGCCGGCGCAGCATTTTCAGCATGGATTCAACCGATTCATTCAGATCAAAAACAATCGGTGCTACGGTCTGTTTACGCGCAAAGGCCAGCAACTGACGGGTCAATGCGGCTGAACGGTCAGCCGTGTCGAGAATTTTTCCAAGATTGTTTCGAAACGGATCAGAAGCTTCCATATGACCCATTGTCAGTTCCGTATAACCGATAATGGCTCCCAGCATATTATTGAAATCATGGGCCACCCCGCCGGCAAGAATGCCTACAGCTTCCAGCTTCTGGGATTGAATCAACTGCCCTTGCAGTTTTTCCTTTTCCTCTTCCGCCTGTTTGTTTTTTGTGATGTCAAAAAAACTCACAAGAATGCTGTCTCCGATCAAACTGGTGCTGATGATCATTGTACGCACCATACCGTTCTTACACGTTATCCGTAACTCTCCGGATTTCAGATCGGTTCTTCCTCCCCGGGTTCTGTCGGTGGCTGCCTGCCATGTTGATATTGCCAGACTCCGTTGATCCGGGTCTGGATAGGCAAACCTCCACCAGTGATCTATAGTCGGTGCATCATCCATTGTGTATCCCAGAATTTTTTTAAAACGATCGTTTACTCCAACGATCCTTCCATCCTGAGATACTTCAGCCAATGGCAGGGGCGCCATTTTAAAGAACGATCGGAATCTTGTTTCACTGAGGGCCATTGCCTCTTGTGTTTCCTTAAAGGTCTGTATGTTCAGGTTCAGACCGATAATCCGGATTGGATTTCCTGTTTCATCCCATGCAATGGCTTTTCCCTTACCCAGAATCCAGCACCAGGTGTCATCGGCTTTACGCATTCGGAATTCAGCCTCGAATTCAACATGCCCGCTGTTTTGAATATAATCTCTGAGAGATTTTTCCGTAGCTTTCACATCTTCTGGATGAATATGCATTAACCATTCATCCAGTGTGACATGGGTTGGTCCGGGCATATAACCAAGCATGGTATACCACTGTTCATTGAGGTAGATCTTTTCCGTAACCGGATCATAGTCCCAGATCCCTGCTTTTGTCGCCTCCATGGCCAGGCTCAATCTTTTTGTCTGATCTACCAGTTCCTGCTGGGCTGTCCGCAGGCTGGCTACTTTTTCATTCAACATGCGCTTGAGAAAATAGCTGATACCTGTCAGACCCATCAGCAACAACACTGTAAACACAACCCCTAGTTTGAGCAATTGCATGGTTTCCGGGGATAGTCCGCTATGGACCCGAAGGGATATCCATTGATTCCGGACAGCTTCAAGTTTGCTTTCCGGAATTGTGTCCATTGCCTTCCGGATGGCACTGTATAACAGTGGATATTTCCGGCTCACACCGATGCTGAAAGCAAAGTTATAGTCCGTGCTGCCGGCCACACGCAGATTTGAAATGCCTTCTTTATCAATGTAATAGGCGGCTACTGCAAGATTTTCCACATAGGCATTCACCTGACCGAACGAAACAGCACGCAGGCATTCGATAACACCCGGCATGGGCACCACCTTGAACCGGCCTTGAGCGCGATCTTTCAAGTATTGCTCGGTTGCATATCCGGATACAACAGCAACCTGGTTTCCGCTGAGATCATCCAGGGTCGTTCCGGTTGAAAAATCCCGGCCGCTGATGATCACCACAGGCACTGTGGCATATGGGACCGTAAAAAAGGCAAAGCGTTCCCTGTCGGTTGTACGCACTATGGTCGGTGCAATGGCACATGTCCCGTTTTCCAGAGCTGCCAGATGTCTGTTCCAGTCATTGGATGGTACTTTATCAAATGCGACCCCAAGCCGTTTTTCGATCATGGCAATCACATCCGCGCCTATTCCTGTAAAGGTGCCGGTGGGCGAAGAGAATTCGATTGGTGGAAACTCGGTGTTAAAAAGCAGCTTTATGTTGTTGGAATTCTGGTCCAGCCAGATCCGCTCCTCAGCAGTAAGGGTTACAATCGAACGGTTTTTTGCATACACTGAAAAAACAGATGCTTCGGACAGAATGAGAATCAGCAGAACGCTGATCATTACATGGCTCCCCATCCGGCTCCGAAACTTTTTCAAAAACCGGGTTTTGGGATTGCATTGGGCAATAGAGTGCATCACAACCTTTGCAATGGCTTCAAATTGATGGTAAATCCAGATATATACGCAGTTTCCGGCCTGACATCCTGTTCGGGATTGTTTGCTTGGAGGAGATTGTATTCAGAGTCTATATCATACAGATTGAATACGGTTTAGTCAAATTATTTGGGGTGTCGGGTAATGAATCAGGTCTTTACAATTGAAAATCCATGAAGTATACATGAAATCAGCTAGGGGAGCCGATAGCGGCTGAGACGGAAGCAAGTTTTCGACCCTTTGAACCTGATGCAGTTCGTACTGCCGTAGGGAAGCATCAAAAAATCAATTTTTTATTTGAATGCTTACCGATCGGTAAGCTTTTTTTTTGCAAAAATCAGGGCGTGATCGTGTTTCATTATTCATAAAGACCCTTGCAGAAAAGAGAGAAAAAAAATGAATATTACAGTGAACGGCAAACCGGAAGAGATATCCGGACCGGCCAGCCTGATGGACTTTCTCAGATCAAGAGGAATTCATCCTGAAGGAGAGGTGATTGAACTGAATCAGGAAATTGTTGAAAAAAAAGATCTTACTGACATTATGATCAAAGAAAACGACTGGCTGGAAATATTACGTTTTGTGGGAGGGGGATGAGTCAAGATGAAGGATCTGCTCAAAATCGGAGATGTGGAACTGGAAAGCCGGTTGTTTACCGGGACCGGAAAATATGGTTCAGATGCGCTTATCCCTGAAATTATAAAAGAATCAGGATCACAGGTGATTACTGTTGCCTTGAGAAGAATGGACATGGAATCCGCGGAAAACAACATTCTCGACAACATTCCGAAACACGTTCAGCTCCTGCCCAACACATCCGGTGCCAGAAACGCCGGAGAAGCGGTCCGGATTGCAAGACTTGCTAGGGCTGCGGGATGCGGCAACTGGATCAAGATCGAGGTGATCTCCGATAACAAATATCTCCTGCCGGACGGATATGAAACAATCCGGGCAACCGAAATCCTGGTAAAAGACGGTTTTGTGGTTCTGCCTTATATCAGCCCGGATCTGATGGTGGCCAGGGCTCTCGTCGATGCAGGAGCTGCAACCGTAATGCCCCTGGGGGCGCCTATCGGGTCCAACCGGGGATTGCAGACTCGTGAACTGATCCGCATTCTGATTGATGAGATCGACCTCCCGATTGTGGTGGATGCGGGAATTGGAACACCCAGTCAGGCCTGTGAAGCCATGGAAATGGGTGCAGCCGCCTGTCTGGTAAATACGGCCATTGCTAGTGCATCGGATCCGATTTTAATGGCAAGGGCATTCGGACAGGCTGTAAAAGCAGGAAGGGCAGCGTATCTGGCCGGACCGGGCGCAGTCTCATCCCAGGGAATCGCCTCTTCACCCTTGACCGGATTTCTGTGTGAAGAGGAATAAGCATCATGCTATACACTGAAGAACAGGATAGACAACCATGAGTTTTTTCAACAAACAAGCCCAATATCAACGTCAGGAACTGGAAGATATTCTGGGTCAATCCACACCAGAAGATGTCCGGCGTGTGTTGCAAAAGAGATCTCTTCATGAAAAAGATTTTCTGCTGCTGCTCTCCCCTGCTGCGGAGCTTCTTCTGGAGCAGATGGCACAAAAAGCCCATGAGATCACCATTCGTCAATTCGGGAAAACCATTCTCCTGTATACACCCATGTACCTTTCCAACTTCTGCACCAATCAATGTGTGTATTGCGGATTCAACACCCGCAACCGGATCACCCGCAAACAACTGACGCTGGAGGAAGTGGAAATAGAAGCAAAAGCCATTGCAGATACGGGATTAAAACACATCCTGATCCTGACCGGAGATGCAAGAGATATCGCATCCATAGAGTATCTGAAATCCTGCATCCATATTCTCTCCCAATATTTCACATCCATCAGTATCGAGATTTACGCACTGGAAGCGCATGAATACAAAGAACTCATCCATGCCGGAATCGATGCACTCACCCTATATCAGGAAACCTATAACCCGGCACTGTATCAGGAGCTGCACGGTAAGGGGCCCAAATCCGATTACCGGTTTCGGCTGGAAGCCCCGGAACGGGCATGCCGGGAGAAGATCCGGGCTGTAAACATCGGTGCGCTTTTAGGGCTGGATGAATGGCAGACAGAAGCCTTTATGACCGGAATTCATGCAGCCTATCTTCAGGACTGCTTTCCGGAGGTGGAGGTCAGTATTTCCCTGCCCCGTATGAGACCCCATGCCGGTGAATTCCAGCCGCTGTTTATCGTCAAGGACCGGAACCTGATCCAGATTCTGCTTGCATTCCGGTTGTTCATGCCCCGGGCCGGGATTACGATTTCCACCAGAGAAAGCGAAACCTTCCGGAACAACATCCTCCGGCTGGGAGTAACCAAAATGTCCGCAGGTTCCACGACTCGTGTGGGAGGGCACACCAATAGCGAGGACAATACCGGTCAGTTTGAGATCTGCGATCATCGAACGGTTTCTGAAATGAAATCATTTATCCAGTCTCATGGTTATCAGCCGGTTTTCAAGGACTGGCAGCCGATTTCGGAAATGGCTTCAACGGCAAAGGAGAAAGATTTTGAATCATTCAGGAATCCGGGCTGAAAAAAAACTGCCCATGACTGATATTTACGGGATCACGGCAGAAGCATTCTCCCTGGGCAGAAACAATATCGAGGTTGTGGAACAGATGATCGATGCTGGAATCCGGATCATTCAATACCGGGAAAAGGATAAAGACATCTGCGAAAAATTTGATCAATGCCGGAAAATCAGGGAGCTGACACGAAAAGCCGGCGTCTTCTTCATTGTCAACGATCATGTGGATATCGCCATGATGGTGAAAGCAGACGGAATCCATATCGGACAGGAAGACCTGCCCCTGCCTGCTGTCCGGGATCTGGTCGGAAGACAGATGGTCATCGGTGTCTCCACCCACAACCCCTTGCAGGCAAAAACAGCCATTGAACAGGGTGCAGACTATATCGGTGTCGGGCCGATCTACCGGACCCATACCAAAAAGGATGTATGTGACCCTGTAGGATTCAGCTATCTGGACCATGTTGTTTCCCTTTATCCGGAAATGGATTTTGTGGCTATCGGCGGGATCAAGGCGCATAATATCACTGATGTCGTAAAGCATGGTGCAACCCGCATATGTCTGGTAACGGAAATCGTCGGTGCAAAAAATATCGGCATGAAAATAAAAGAGATACGCAGCAAAATACAAGGAGAGACTTGATGAAGTATACAACACAGATGGATGCGGCCAGAAAAGGAATCATCACCACGGAGATGAAAACTGTTGCTGCAAAAGAACAGATGGCTCCTGAAACCCTGAAAAACCTGATTGCACAGGGACTGGTCATTATACCGGCTAACCGAAATCATAAAAACCTTGATCCCGAAGGAGTTGGTCAGGGTCTGCGCACAAAAATCAATGTGAACCTCGGGATATCCAAAGATTGCTGCAACGTTGATCTGGAACTGGAAAAAGCAAAGCTAGCCCTTGCCCTGAAAGCAGAAGCCATCATGGATCTGAGCTGTTACGGCAAAACCAGTGAATTCCGGAGAAAACTGGTGGAGATATCTCCGGCCATGATCGGCACGGTTCCGATATATGATGCTGTGGGATTTTATGACAAGGATATAAAAGAGATCTCTGTTGATGAATTTTTTAAAGTAGTGGAAAAACATGCTGAAGACGGGGTCGACTTCATGACCATCCATGCGGGCCTGAACCGGGTTACTGCGGAAAAAGTCAAAGCCGGCAACCGTCTCACCAATATCGTCTCTCGAGGCGGGTCCCTTTTGTTCACCTGGATGGAATTGAACCATTGCGAGAACCCATTTTACGAATACTTTGACCGGCTTCTGGATATATGTGTGGAATATGATATCACACTGAGTCTGGGAGATGGCTGCCGTCCGGGCAGCCTTCACGATTCAACCGATGCCTGCCAGGTGGAGGAGTTGATCGTTCTGGGAGAGCTGACCCAAAAAGCATGGAAACGGAACGTACAGGTGATGATCGAAGGCCCGGGCCATATGGCACTGAATGAAATCAAGGGAAACATGATGCTGGAAAAACGCCTATGCCACGGTGCTCCTTTTTATGTTCTGGGACCCCTGGTCACGGATATCGCACCGGGTTATGACCATATCACCAGTGCCATCGGAGGCGCCATTGCCGCGTCAAGCGGTGCGGACTTCCTGTGCTATGTTACACCGGCAGAGCATCTCAGACTCCCGACCCTGGAAGACATGAAAGAGGGAATCATTGCTACAAGGATTGCAGCCCATGCAGCGGATATAGCAAAAGGAATTCCCGGAGCCAGAAAATGGGATGATGAAATGAGCCGGGCAAGGGTAAACCTTGACTGGGAGAAGATGTTCGAACTTGCCATTGATCCGGAAAAAGCCGTTGCCTACCGGAAATCCTCCCAGCCGGAAGAAAACGATACCTGCACCATGTGCGGAAAAATGTGTGCGGTACGGAATATGAACCGAGTGTTGAAAGGAAAAGATATACAGTTATCAGACTGAGAAATCATGGTTTGCCGGTTTGCCGGTTTGCCGGTTGACCAGTTTACCAGTTTGCCAGTTTGCCAGTTTGCCGGTTGGCCAATTGACCGGTTTACCAGTGTTGAAAAAAATGGTTTTCGGGCTAACGGGCCAACCGGCTAACGGGCTAACGGGCCAACCGGCTAACGGGCTAACGGGCCAACCGGCCAACAGGCCAACAGGCCAACAGGCCAACGGGCTAACGGGCCAACGGGCCAACGGGCTAACGGGCTAACGGGCTAACGGGCCAACAGGCTAACCGAATCAGAAAGGAAACAGAATGACCCAGAAAAATCAGATTTTAGCAACCATGTGCCGCGGTGTGCGGGGCGCAACCACAGCTACGGAGAACACCAGGGAAGCAATTCTGGAAGCAACCCGGGAGATGCTGTACATCATGATCCGGGCGAACAGTATTGTACCCGAAGATGTTGCCAGTATCTATTTCACAACTACCGTTGATCTGAATGCAGAGTATCCTGCCCTGGCTGCACGCCAGCTTGGTTATTATGATACTGCTCTTTTGTGCGGCCATGAGATGCAGATTCCCAATGGACTTCCCCGCTGTATTCGCGTCCTTCTTCACTGGAACACAACCCGCAGCGCCAGGGAGATTATCCATGTGTATCTCAGAGATGCCAAAGGATTGCGGCCTGACCGTAAATCCATTCCGGAAATCCCGGAAACCGAAATCCAGGCGGTTTTAAAAGATCTGGATTTTAACTCCCTTAAGTTTGATCCGGACGGAATCCGGAAATAAGGAGACCTATCTGCAAACCCTTTTCACAGATTTTGAATACCACGAATGGACTCATGTCGGACATTTTATCATGATGGAACAGCCGGAACGTTTCAACAACCTGTTATCTGGTTATCTGATGCAGAGATTCAACTCACCCCTGAAGTAATTGGCCGCATTCTTTCCAGCCGATGACCTTGATTCCTTTATGCGTATAAGATTCATCTCCGCCATAAATCAATGTCGGGATTACAGCTTTTTTATCTGCCAGCGAGCGCCACTTTTCCAATCCTGCAAAGGCTTCATGCGTCAGGGTGCGGCCTGACTTAATTTCGACAGGCATCAATTTTGTTCCCTGCTCAACAATTACATCAATTTCATTGCCGTTGCTGTCACGCCAGAAAAAGAAGGAAGGTTTTTCGCCACTGTTCAGTTTTGCTTTAATGAGCTCAGAGATAATGAATGTCTCAAAGAGATTGCCGCGCAAAGGGTGCGTTATGATCTGTTCTGTTGTCCGAATGCCCAGAAGCCACGAGGCCAGACCAACATCATAGAAATATAGTTTGGGCATCTTGATCAGGCGTTTATTGAAATTGATGGAATGCGGCTGCAGAAGAAAAACCAGATAGCTGGCTTCCATCACGGATATCCAGGCTTTAGCCGTGTTATGGGTAATGCCGCATTCTATGGCCAATGAGGAAAGATTGAGCAATTGTCCGGTGCGTCCTGCACAGAGTCTTACAAAACGCTGGAAGGTTTCGAGTTCCTGAATTTTGAGCATTTGCCGAACGTCTCTTTCAACATAAGCTGTGACATACGCGCTGAACCAGCTTGCAGGCTCCAACGAGCGATCATAAATCGGCGGATAGCAACCAATCAACATCATGGCATCAATACTTGCCGGAAGTTTTTTGGCTCCGGTCAGCTCCTCTGCGGAAAAAGCAAGCAACTCGACAAACCCCGTTCGCCCCGCAAGCAATTGAGTAATTCCTGACATAAGTCCAAATTGCTGAGATCCTATTAAAATATAAAGCCCCATACCACCGTCAGTATCTACAAGGGTTTGAAGATAGGAAAGAATTCCGGGACAACGCTGGACTTCGTCCAGTACAGCGCCTTTGGGAAAACGTGCCAGAAAAGAACGCGGATCATCCTGAGCAGCCTGACGCAAATCAGGTTCTTCCAATGAGGCATAAGGCTTATTCTTAAAAACCGCTTTGGCAAGAGTCGTTTTGCCTGACTGCCGTGGGCCAGTTACAGTAATGATGGGAAATCCGCGTAACAGATTTTTAATGGTTTTTTCCGCTATTCGATTAATAATGGTTGAACGCTATCGGTCATTATGTAATTTGTCAATATTTTTTACATATTGCATAACACAACACGCCCGGAATACCATGGATTTGCGGGGACGGGATATTCAAATACAGGATTTGGGGTCAACCGGATATGGATGTAAAAAAAATAAACGAGAAAGCCTGGAACTTTTATACGAAAGGACGGAACGCGGCTGCAAAAAATATTTGGAAGCAGCGCACTTCAATCAATACTAAACCCAGATAAAAAGCAAGAAGAGCATTCCCAAGCGGGAAAGTGCTACACGGCTTTAAAACATGAATCACGAGCACTTTTTGAAACTTTTTATAAGGAAATGGATCAAAACTCCTTCAGCATTTTAGTTCGTATCCTCAGGGAAAGATATAATATGATTACAAAGCTTACCCCTCAAACAACATCAAAATCGTTTGAGGAAGGCCGAAATAGAATAAAAGTTGGTCGGCATTCACCTAATTTTAAAGAATTAGGACATAAGGAATAATTACGGCAGCGTGATATGATACTTTTTTATTCGCTTCCATATGGTGATCCGGCTGACACCTAAGAGTTTCCCAGCCTCGGTCTGGTTTCCGCCGGTCTGTTTCAGTGCTTCCAGCAATTTCTGCTTTTCCGCCTGAAAACCGGTTATATCTGCTGCCGGTTCCCCGGTTTTACCGGAATACATGGCTATTTTCGGAGGCAGATGTTTTATTTCGATCAAGCCGTCATGACAGAGAACCATGGCGTACTCAATGGTATTCCGGAGCTCCCTTACATTGCCGGGCCATGGATATGCGGTTAATTTTTCCATTACCTCCGGAGTAACGCCGGAAATCTTTTTCCTCCCCTTACGCTCGCCATACCGGAGAAAATTTCGGATCAGCATGGGAATGTCTTCGGGTCTCTCCCGCAGCGCAGGGCAGTAAATGGGAAACACACTGATCCTGAAAAAAAGATCTTCCCGGAACTCTCCTTTGCGGATGAGATGTTCAAGATTTTTATTGGTGGCTGTAATGATGCGTACATCGATCGGTATGGGCTGATGATCCCCTACCCTTTCGATGATGCCGGATTCCAGGACACGGAGCAGCTTGACCTGGATGGTCATAGGAATATCCCCGATTTCATCCAGAAAAAGACTTCCTCCGTCTGCTGCCTCAAACCGGCCGATACGTGTTCGTTCCGCTCCGGTGAACGCCCCCCTGACATGGCCGAACAGTTCACTCTCCAGCAGATTTTCATTCAAGGCCGCGCAATTCACCTTGATAAAAGATCTGTCCCTCCTCGGACTTGTCTCATGGATCGCCATGGCGGCAAGTTCTTTGCCGGTGCCGCTCTCCCCGTGGATCATCACCGGCGCATCGGATTGGGCAACATTTTCAATCAGCTCAAACATCTGCTGCATGACCTGGGATGTACCGATCAGATCATGGTATCCTTCATCCAGGTTCAGATTTTTCCGAAGGGACGCTATTTTTCCCTGCTGCCGGATGCTTTCGGAGATATCGGTCAATATTTCAACAGCGCCCACAACATGGCCGTCTTTATCATGGATCAACGAGGCGTTTTTTAAAACATAAACCTGCTTATTGTCTTTACTGGTGATGGTGCATTGTTTGGATCTAACCGTTTTTTTGGCAAACAGGCCGCACCAGTTTCCATCATTCCGGTCTTTATTTTTACATCCGGTACAATTCAGGGTTTGACAGGAGTGTCCCACAATCTCCTCTGCCCGGTACCCGGTAAGTCTCTCTGCAGCAGCATTCACAGCAGTGATCTTGCCCTTGCAGTCAACAATCATGACACCATCTTGAAGGATCTGGATGATGGCTTCCCAGTGATTTGCATTCTCCATAGATTCATTCCCAATGTGTAAAGCGTTGCGTTAACAATTGTTAACATAACATTAACACACCCAGGGTTCAAGGAAAAAACTTTTCCTCCTTGATCGTTTCAACTGTATGATATCATATAATATATTATAAAAATTCCATTTTGGCACTACCCTTGCTGTGCAACTGACCGCGTGACCCGAAAAAAAATAATTTTCCGGAATCGTTTTACAAAAACACAACCTTGAATTGCAGGAGGACAAAATGAAGCAAGCCAGCAGAGGGACAGCAAAAATCCGGATCCGGATGTTAATTGGAATAACAGCACTCCTTTTGTGTATACCCATCAATCTTCCGGCTTCCGAAGAAACCGACGCCATGAAAAAAGAAATTGAAAGCCTACAGGGACAACTGGATGAGATGGATGAAAGACTGAACAAAACAGAGCTTCATTCTGCAACCGACAAGGTGTCATTTGGAGTGGAGTTCCGGACCAGGGCCGACTCCATCCACTACAGTGACATCCAGACTGCACCATCCTGGCTGATGGCCGGTTTTTTTACACCGGTCGGCACCAATACCGGAACCGGCAATGCATGGACGGTTGCGGAAATGAATGCTGTTACACCCAATGATTTTTTAACCATGATGAGCAGCATGCCCGCAGGGACAACCCTTCAGGATATGCTGACAGCAGGAGGTTTTAACGGAGCGACCCGGAACTACATTCAATCCATGATGGCAGCGCTGACCATGGCCGGAGCGGTTCCCGATACGGAAGAATACGATACGGATAATGATCTGATTTATACCAACAAATTCCGGTTGAACATGGATGCGAAAATCAATCAGAATCTGAGCTTCAGTGGAAGACTCGCCATGTACAAGGTGTATGGAGATAGTTCGGAAGTCTAATTCATGAATGGAAGCCTGGCTGATATTTATCTGGATGGCAATACCGCAAGTGTTCCGCACGGAGACATCCTGCATGTGGAAAGGGCTTATTTCAATTTTAAAAAAGATCTGGGCGAAATTCCCATCAACCTTTCCCTGGGAAGACGGCCTGCGACCGATGGTCTGACCAGTGAATATGGAAATTACAGTCTGGAAGGCGGATCTCCTGCTGCGACCATCATTAACTGGCAATTTGACGGCGCCTCACTCAATTTCGGTCTGGAAGATAAAACCGGAATCCCTGGAGCAGCCTTCAAGCTTTGCTATGGGGTCGGGTTTGAAAGCGGTTATGGCAACAGCTACTCCCTGGATGGAAGCTCGGTAGTGGATGATGCTACCTTCGGCGGTTTTATCGCAACCTTCTTTGATAATGACGAGACAAGCGTGGTACTGAACTATGCCCATGCTTGGGATATAACAGATGGTTTTTCCGGAACGGTTGTCATGCCGTTCATCCCTTATGAAAACAGTGACGGAACCATCACATTCACACCCAATACAGGGGGTTATATCAGCCGGATGCAGGCATCATCCAACATCGGCGACTTTGATATGGCTTCTCTGATTTTTCGAACCGATTTCACCGAACGTCCGGCAGACATTGATTTCTTCCTGGCTCCGTCCTGGAGCCGTACCGATCCTTCCGGTATATCCTCCAGCACATATTATCAAATGATGGGCCAGGGGCTGGTGAGCACCGCGGATGCCAATGGCAATCTGGATTCCCATAACGGTTACTGTGTTTACACCGGAGTGCTTTTTCCCATGCCGCTGGAAGCAAGGCTAGGAGTGGAATACAACTGGGGTTCCGAATACTGGTTCAACATGACCGGTGCCGAAGATTCACTGATCGCAAGTAAGCTGGCGGCAAGAGGCCAGGTGTATGAAGCATACTGGATTCAGCCAATTTACAAAGACAATTTTTTTGTAAAACTGGGTGGTCAGTATTATGATTATGAATACACAGGAAGCGGAAACCCTTTGGGTGCACCGGTTAAAATCGATGATGTAAAAGCGTTTGATGCCTTCTTCCCGGTCGTGGATACGGTATGGAATACCTATCTGTCGGCAACTGTAAGATTTTAGGAAAAAAGGACCATGCATGGATCTTCAAACGATAAAATCCGACAAGGTTCTGGATACAAGGGGCTTGAATAGTCCCTTGCCGGTTCTGAAAATGATGCATGCACTGGAATCCTTCTCCGGAGATAAAATCCTTGAGGTCTGGTGCTCTGATCCGGATTTCCAGGTCGATTTCCATGCACTGTGTGAAATTGGAAGCATTCGGCTTCTCGGAAGGCTGAATGATCCTGACGGACATGTGCGATATTTTATTCAAAAAACCATCAAAATGAACACTTGAAAAGCAATTAAAAGGAGCATAAAATGAACAAAAAAATAGGTATAACGCTGCTGGGTTTTATCATGTTTCTTCTCTTTTCCGGACAGGCCATATCGGGTGAAAACAAAGGGGATGAGAGAAAAGGCAAATTTACATACCAGAAAATATATAAAACCTGCCATGAAAAAGGGATGATGGAATCTCCCAAACCGCCCATCAGCCCGGATGCAAAAACCCAAGCCCAGTGGAAAAGAGTTTTTGACAAAAAAAATTTTAAAGAATTCGGTTGTGAAGAAGAATGGGCCAAACTGGATGAAAAGCAACTGACCAATATATTTTCCTATCTGCATGCCCATGCAGCCGATTCCCCTTCACCGGCAAAATGCAAATAAAGGAATAAAAGGACTCATCATGAAACAGACTCCGGGAAAAAACAGATTGAGAATCATCTTTCTCTGTGCATTTTTCGTTTCATCTGCTGCGGGTTTTTCTGCTGATGCAGAACAACCCGCCCTGGAGAATTCTCCTGGAACAACCATGGCCAAGCAGGCAGTAAAGGACAAAACAACCTGGAGCACCACGGATCATTCCAAGCATAAGATTCTGAACCTGAATTTTACGTCCGGCAACGATATCACAAAATCCTGCCTTTCATGCCACACAGAAGCGGACTCCCAGATCCATAAAACCATTCACTGGACATGGCTTGCAGGCGATGCGGAAAATGGGAAACAGCACGGAAAAGCCGGAGACTCGGTAAACAACTTCTGCATTTCCGCAAACAAAATGGATGACAAAGGCTGCCTGTCCTGCCATATCGGGTGGAATGGCAAGGAGGATCAGATCAACTGTCTGGTCTGCCATGGTCAGAACAATGTGAAGTGGAAAGAGACCTTTGATGATCTCACTTATTTCAGGAAGGAGGGAGATTCCGAATCCATGGAAATGGCCGATGAGCTGCAGGGCGAACTTCAGAAAGCGGTGGTCAGTATTGCGAGACCAACACGTCAAAATTGCGGGTCCTGCCATTTTTATGGAGGCGGCGGAGATGGAGTGAAACACGGTGATCTGGACAGCTCGCTTACCAAACCCAATAAGGACCTGGATGTCCACATGGGGATAGACGGGAAAGACTTCGCCTGTACAAGATGCCATACAACAACCCTTCATAACATTTCCGGCCGTGTGTATACGGCTCCGGCTTCCACACATCGGAAAAGCCTTCTGGAAGATGACCAGGCTTCCCGGATCACCTGTGAGTCCTGTCACAGCAGCCATCCGCATCAATCCGGTTCAAAAGCAAACGATCATACGGATCAGGTTGCCTGCCAGAGCTGCCATATCCCTGAATTTGCTAGAGTTAATCCGACCAAAATGAAATGGGACTGGTCCAAAGCAGGCAAAACAAAGGATGGGAAAGCCTATACAACTGAAGATCAGTACGGCCAGCACAGCTACATGTCCATCAAGGGAGAAATGAGGTGGGAAAAAAATGTGAAACCGGAATACCACTGGTATAACGG
The DNA here is from genome assembly GCA_964437395.1 of uncultured Desulfocicer sp. GTDB lineage: Bacteria > Desulfobacterota > Desulfobacteria > Desulfobacterales > SURF-7 > QZKS01. Next base: position 13,059 of record CAYTGW010000014.1, on the reverse strand, counting down.
CAGTATCCCGTCATTGACCACAAAAGACATCATTGATCCTTCCAAAACGGTTTATGTCAGCAAACCATCCGGAAAACGGGGAGATCCGAATTCCAGAATCTTTCCGTTTAAAGTCCACGAGGGTGTGCAGCCCTATGACAAGGTACACAAAACACTCCTTGCACCGCTCCTGACTGGGGAAGATGGCTTTTTCAATAAAATGGACTTTCCACTCGCATTTACCAAAGGAATGAAATCTGCCGGTGTGCCCTATTCCGGAGAGTTTGATTTTGTGGAAACCCGGTATTTTCAGCCCACAACCCACATGGTCGCGCCAAAAAACAATGTGGTAAGCTGCCATGAATGTCATACCGGCAATGGAAGCCGGCTTTCAAATCTTGCCGGATTCTACATGCCGGGAAGGGACCGGTTCAACCTTCTGGATCAGGCAGGATGGCTGATCATCCTGTTATCTTTCGCAGGTGTAGTACTTCACGGCGCAGGCAGAATATTTTTCAGCGGAATGAAAAAGGAGAAATGACCCATGAACATCAAAATGAAAAACATTTACCTGTATACCCGATATGAACGATCCTGGCACTGGTTGCAGATGATCATGATTTTTCTTCTCCTGATTACCGGATTTGAAGTGCATGGAGTGATCAAGCTGCTGGGGTTTGAAGCAGCGGTTTCCCTTCACAATACCGTGGGTATCGCATGGCTGATCTCTTTTGCATTTTTCGTTTTCTGGCTGTTCACCACCGGCGAATGGAAGCAGTATGTTCCCACAACCCGGAAGGTGATGTCTGTTGTCCGGTATTATGGATATGGCATCTTCAGGGGCGAGGATCACCCTGTACCCAAACAAAAAGAAGCCAAACACAATCCCCTGCAGCGGATTACCTATCTGTCCCTTGCAGCGCTTCTCCTTCCTGCCCAGATGGGAACCGGATTCATATACTGGTCGTATAACCACTGGGAGGCCTGGGGAATCGGATTCCTTTCGCTGGACCTGATCGCGTTTCTGCATACAGCCTGTGCTTTTGCTATTCTTCAATTTGTGATCATCCATGTTTACATGATCACTACCGGGCACACCCTTTTCGCTCACCTCAAAGCCATGATCACCGGATGGGAAGCAGTTGACGAACGTATTCAGATCGAGGAGTGGGAAAAGCATCAAGCAGTAAGGTAACAATTAACCGTTGATTATTGATTATTTGATAGAATGTACTAAGAAACAAAAAAATCATATTGATCTGTTCCCCGCTTTTACGATATGATGATTGGCAAAAGCGGTTTTATTATTTGTGTGCCCATGTTGAAAACCCATATATCACAATCCGATTCCCAGGTGGGACTGAAAAATGAAAAATAAACCCGGCCGTGTCTGTCCTGTTGAAAGAGCAGGAACCCTTGATAGTAAAATCCGAAGATGGTTTCAAAACCCGGAAAAAATACTGGGGCCTTACTTGAAAACAGGCATGACCGTATTGGATTTCGGGTGCGGCCCTGGTTTTTTCACCCTGGACATGGCCCGGATGGTCGGAGCTTCGGGCCGGGTGATTGCTTCGGATTTGCAGCAGGGAATGCTGGACAGAGTAGCCCGGAAAATCCAGGGAACGGATCTTGAAGACCGAATCACCCTGCACCCATGCGAAAAAAATCGAATCAATCTTGCAGAACCCATCGATTTTTTCTTTTCTTTCTATGTGGTACATGAAGTCCCGGATCAGGAGGCACTTTTCCGGGAAATCAACTCGATGCTCAAACCAAACGGAAAAGTATTCATTGCCGAACCACCGGTGCATGTCTCCCAAAAATCTTTTCATCAAACCATTGATCTTGCCCAGGAAACAGGGCTGCGGTTTGTGGAAAGACCGGGCGTGTTTTTGAGCAAAACCGCTGTTCTGATAAAAGATTCTTGAATTGGTTTGAAATTTGGTTATAATAGATCATTCCTGACGTAACATTACCGGACACACGATTTACATGATAACCTGCACTGGTTGTCATGCCTGTATAGACCCGAGCATTATCATTTTTCAAATTACAACCATACTTTATATCAAAATACGGACGAAATAAATCATGGAAACAATTCCCCATGAAAACCAGATCAATCCTTATGCAGGGCATTTTTTTAATCAATCCTTGGATGGTATGGTTGTCACCGACAGTGCCAACATCATCCGCGTGGCAAACAAAGCATTTTACACCATGTTGAATCTGTTGGATCAGAAAGCCTCAAATACCAGGCTGGATACACTTCTGGATCACTTCGGACAGGATGCCAAAACCAGATGGAATCATCTGATCCGTAATGCCCGGAACATAACCGGTTCAGCAGTGGAACAGTTTTCCTCTGGTGAAGATAACCAGAAAAAAATTCTGAAAGCACAGGTTTTTGTATTGGAAGAAAATGTCGAAAAAAATGAAACGATATACCTGTCCATCTGGAAGGATGTAACAGAAGAAAACCAGCTTCGGAAAGACCTGGCCCAGGCCATCGAGGAAAAGGAAGAAGCTGTTGCTGAAACCCAGGTTGTGATTGAAAAATTTGAAGACGGCATACAGTTTTCTACTAATCTGGCCTTTGAGGCATCAGAAGCTACCCAGGCCAAAAGCGCTTTCCTGGCCAATATGAGCCATGAAATCCGGACACCCATGAACGGGGTGGTCGGGATGATCGACCTGCTTATGGATACGGATCTCAATCCGGAACAGCTTGATTTTGCAGAATCGGCCAGAAGCAGTGCAAACTCACTTCTCCGGCTGCTCAATGATATCCTTGATTTCTCTAAAATCGAAGCCGGCAAGGTGGAACTGGAAACGACCCTGTTCGACCTTCAATCCATGCTCGAAGATCTCAGCGATGTGTTGTTCATCAAGGCCCAGCAAAAAAAGATTGACTATGCCTGCATTGTTGAAAGTGATGTTCCCACACAACTGATGGGAGATCCGGTCCGTCTCCGTCAGATCCTGACCAATTTAAGCGGGAATGCTTTGAAATTTGTGGAAAAGGGAGAAGTAACGATCCGGGTTTCCGTGGTGAACCAGGATCCGGCAAAAGTTTTTCTCCGGTTCGATGTGCATGATACCGGTATCGGAATCCCCAAAGACCGGATGAACCGCTTGTTCCAATCGTTCTCCCAGGTGGATGCTTCTACTACCCGGAAATATGGTGGAACCGGACTGGGGCTCACCATCTCCAAACATTTGTCTGAGCTAATGGGTGGAAAAATCGGGGTGGAAAGTGAATCCGGGAAAGGTTCGACATTCTGGTTTACCGTTTTGCTGAAAAAACCATCTGAAAATGAACAGAAGAAGATCCTCATTCCAAAAGAAGTTACAAACAAAAAAATACTGATTGCAGATTCCAGTGGCTCCAGCCGAAAAGCGATCCTGGAAAAACTGAAAATCCTGGATTGTCCGGTTTCGGAAGCTTCAACCTATGATCAGGCCGTTACCTTGCTCAAAGAGTCATCCAGTCTTAAACTACCGTTTGATATCATGATCATTGATTTTCAATTGCCGGGCTTTTATCCGGAAACATCCGGATGCGACATCAAAAAAGATCCACAGATCAGGGATACGAAGCTTAAGCTTATTGCACTGACATTGCTAGGCCAGAAAAGTAATATTGAACAGGATTCGATAGATCTGGGATTTACTGCATGCTTATCCAAGCCAGTTCGATGGTCAAACCTGATCCATAGTATCCAAAAAACAATGGGAATGGAAGCCGTCCCCAAGAAAGCATTGATTGAAAAGGAGAAGGCTGAACCCATAAATACCACTACCAAACCGCTGAAAGTGCTTCTTGCGGAAGACAATCAGATGAACCAGAAAGTGGCGGTCAGCATGCTGAAAAAAATGGGACACGCCGTTACAATTGCCAATAATGGTAAAGAAGCAGTCGTTGCATTTCAAAAAGAAGCCTTTGACCTGATCCTGATGGACGGGAATATGCCGGTGATGGACGGCATGGAAGCAACTACTGCGATTCGAAAAATCGAAAAGGTAAAGCATTCAAAAGGCATCCATACCCATATCCCCATTGTAGCCCTTACCGCCAATGCCATGAAAGGCGACCGGGAAAAATTTCTGACTGCTGGAATGGATGACTACCTTTCCAAGCCTATCAAGCGGGAGACGCTGGGTGAAGTGATTCATCGTTGCCTGAAACAGTTCAATCCCTGAAGCATCAATGCCGGATCATCTGTAAACAGGCCATCGACCTGTTTTTCAACAAGGGCGTTTGCCTCAGAAACCGAGTTGACGGTGTATGGGAATACCCGGATGTTCTGTTTGTGGATTTCCTGAACCAGACCTTCTGTAACACTCATGGCTTCCGGATTCCATGAATACAGATCGAGCTTTCCTGCGAATTGAAAAACCGACTCCGCATCCGGTTCTTCTGTAAGAAAACCAAGCAAAAGCCTGCTGTCAAGTTTTGCGATCCGTAAAAGTATCTCCGGTTGAAAACTGGATATCAAAACCCGATGCCCGCATTTTTGGGACTGGATCAGCGAAACAATCTTCTGCTCAATACAATCCGGCCGTTCCTTTGCTTCATAAGCGCTTTCCTTGATTTCAATATTGATAAAAGTCCTTCTTCCGCAACAGGCGACAACCTCTTCAAGCGTCGGCACCTTTTCCCCTTTGAAACGCGGGTCAAACCATGAGCCGGCATCCAATTTTAGGATCTCCGTCAGATCCGTTTCCTGGACAAACCCTTTTCCATCTGTGGTTCGATCCAGGGTATCGTCATGGATCACAACCATCTTCCGGTCTCTTGAAAGTGTGACATCCAGTTCGATCATATGCGCGCCGGATAGGATGGCAGCTTCAAATGAAGCCATTGTGTTTTCCGGATACAAGCGTTTGAAACCGCGGTGAGCAATAATGGCTGGATTTCCGGAAATGATTTCTCTCTGAAGGGTTTTCACGATTCCAGTGCCAGAATTTTTTCCAGGATAACCTTTGTAATCATATAGGTTGGTTTGACCCCTTCTTCACCAATGCTTCCGGAAGCCAGGGTCTGACCGCTTTCAAGGGGGTTGTCTGAAGCGTAATAGGCATAATAGGTTTTTACACTTTTTGGGATATGATTCCGGATCATGGCGGAACTGATGGCTCTCTGATAATGACCGCCTTCCATTTCAAGGCCAACCGCCTTCCAACTGCTTGTCTGGAATCGTTTCAAAAGCTCCTTGTTCTGAAGAGAGGTGCCGAATACGGTTACAATCGGACCCACATAAACAGTTACGGAATCACTAAAATCTTCTTTTGTTAAATCATTGTCCACCACATAATTATGTGCTGTTCCCTCAAACACATGGGAAGTGGCCAGCATGATATCCCCTTTTTTACCGGGCAGAATACCGGCTTTTCCCATGACCGAGATAGACCTGAAATTCAGTTTACGGATACTGCCATCGGTTTCAATGGGTTCAAGCAACTCATCCATTGCTTCATAAGCCTGGGCTCCAAATGCATAATCCATGACCAGAATAACGGGTTTTTCTTTTTTAGGGAGAAAAAGTTTCAGCTCCGGATGAAATTTGACGGATCCGAGTTTTGCGATATCGATGATCTGGCAATCAATATGGGTTCCGGATGTATCCGGAAGCTCGTATAATCCGTTTTTCAAGGCATAGGTTTTTACGATTTCTGCATTTGCGCGCAGCTCATGAATAGACTTGTAAAGATCTCCTGTCTTGTTTTTTTTTACGCATTTTTGAGTTGTGGCAGCATACCCGTAAACCAGATTCATAACGCTGTGCATATTGGCACTGATAATGTGAAGAGGCTGGTTTTCCAGGCCCAATTCAAATATCTTTTCCTTGATATCTTTTGCCCACTTCTTGCTGTAGCTCTGGTTGCCGATGATATCTCTCAGGGAAGGCGTAAAAGAGACCAGGAGTTCTTCATCTCTGGATTTTTTTTCATCTTCCACCCTCTTCCCCAGGCCATGAATGATTTTAAAAAGGATATTGACATCGTTTCTGTCATCTGCGTATTGCTCCAGATATTCATAGCATTCACGTGTTTCCTGGAATTTTCTTCCCAAAAGAATGCTCAGATTCCAGATCGCCTTGTCCAGTTCATCCCCCTTCAGCCGGGTCTTCTGTTGTATGACCTTTTCCAGTTCCAGCCATTCCCTTGACAGGTTGCCGTCCCTGCCTTTCATCTGTCCGAAAATTTTACCAGCCTCGATATTCAAAAAAGTAAGATGCGTCAGCAGGTCATAAATTTCGCTGATTCCCCTGGTGATGACAAAACAGATCTCCTTTTCGCTGACCCGGTAGGAAGTCCGTCTCCGTTTGGGGGGAAGGATAATCTCAAAAGAGGTATGTTCAAACTCCTCCTGAGCGGTCAGAATGATCCGGTTGCATTTTTCAATTCCCCTGGGCAGCCGTTCAAGAACATACTCCAGCCCTTTCAGCTCGATGATCCTCGGATCATTCATGGACCCGTATATCTCCGGACTCAGCATTTTCAATCCATCTGCAAGGGTCTGACCGGATTTTCCGGAAGGTTTGTAGTATCCCCGCAAAGCGAGCGCATCGGAAACGGTTTTTATAGTCCGGATAGCAATCCTGGCCTTCTGGGCATTGGTTAATTCCTGCATGACAGATACCCTACTAAAAAAAATGATGGTTACGACTTGAGAATCTCTTTTAAAAACGGTTTCAACTGGTTCCGCATATCCGGCCGATCCATTGCATACGCGATATTGGCCATCTGAAATCCAGCCTTATCCCCGCAGTCAAACCGTTTCCCCTTGAAATTATACCCGATGATTTTCTGTTCCTTCAATAACATTTCCATGGCATCGGTCAACTGGATCTCTCCGCCTGCTCCGAATTTCCTTTTTCCAAGAAACTTGAAGATTTCCGGTGTAAGGATATACCGTCCAATGATCGCCATATTGGATGGAGCATCCGCTGGTTTGGGTTTTTCCACCAGACCCCTGATCCTGTTCACCCGAGCTCCTATCTTTTCCGAATCAATGATCCCGTATTTGTCCGTGTCTTTCTTTGCAACCTCCATTACGGCAATAACGGAACTCTCATATTTTTCATAAACATCGATCATCTGGGACAGAGCCGGGGTATCGGACTTGATCAGATCATCTGCCAGGATAACCGCAAACGGTTCATCGCCGACCACATCCCGGGCACACCAGATGGCATGCCCCAGACCCAGCGGAACATTCTGCCGGGTATAAACAATCGTGCCGGTTTCAGGAACAACGGTCTTGATGGCCTCCAGAATTTCTTTTTTTTTCTTGGATTTCAGGGTTTCTTCCAGTTCAAGATCATAATCAAAATGATCCTCCAGCGCAGCCTTTCGTTTACCGGTTACAAAAATAATCTGCTCGATACCCGAATTCAGGGCTTCTTCAACAGCATACTGAATAAGCGGTTTATCAACAACCGGTAACATCTCCTTCGGAATCGATTTCGTTGCCGGCAGGAATCGGGTGCCCAATCCTGCTACAGGAAAAACAGCTTTTCGAATTCTCATTTAAAATCTCCTTGTTCCGCATGATCTATCGCTGACCGTCATAATCTTATTTTGTTAGCTAAATATTATCTTATTTAATTCTTGTCAAGAAAAGCCATCATATGGGATTAATCAAAACTATTGGGTTTCGATTACCTAATCGTTTTGATTACTCCCATTGTGGGAGCGGCATCTTGCCGCGACAATACTGTCTTGATTGATATCTTGAACAAAGCCATATCGCGGCTGGAAGCCGCTCCTACATTATTCGCTTATTCAACAGTTTTGACTGCACCCCCCATCATTTATATAGACCTCAATACCAGCGCTGTCCGGGTGGGCAGGTAAAGGCTCAACACAAAACGTCTGTGATTCCCGTTATCCATGGCAAGGGTTTCATGAATCTGCCCCGGCTTTAACCGGCCTTGCCCTCCGAATTGTTTGGCATCGCTGTCCAGTATCATCTCATATTTCCCTTTTTGGATCTCAAAGGAGTAATCGGAATAGGACTGGGTCGGGTGGAAATTAAAAGCAAACAGGATTGAGTTCCGCCTGAAGATGATCACCTTGTCATCCGAATGCTCGAACACCAGATCAATACTGGATTCCAAATGCAATTTGTACTGTTTGACCAGGCGTATCATCTTTTCGTCAAAATCCGCCAGGAACCGATATTTCAATTCAGGGTTGTCCACAAGGTGCCATTGCCTGCTTGCATATTCATAGGACCAGTTGTTGCCATCTCTTGGAAAATCGATCCATTCCGGATAGCAGAACTCATTGCCCATAGAATTCAGGTAACCATTTCCGGCAGTGGCGAGGGTAATGAGCCGGATCAACCGGTGAAGCGCCATGCCCCGGTCTACCCGGAAGTTGTCAACCTGGATATGCATTCCGGTATACATATCCGCATCCATTAATCGGAACATCAGGGTTTTGTCGCCTACCAGTGCCTGATCATGGGATTCCGCATATCCGATGGTCTTTTCATCCCATCTCCTATTGGTCAGTTCAAACCACAGATGCCTCAGCGGCCAGTCTTCATCCCGCATCTCCTTGGTCAATTTGATCCATAAATCCGGCACGCCCATGGCCAGCCGGTAATCAAAACCGATTCCCCCTTTTTCAGACGGAACAGCCAGACCGGGCATTCCGCTGATATCTTCCGCAATGGTCAAGGCTTCCGGCCGGATTTCATGGATGACCTGATTGGCCAGCGCAAGGTAGGCCAGGGCATCCTCATCCACATCTTCGTTGTAATATTGATCATAAGAAGTAAACGCGTGGATCAGTCCGTGATGAAGATACAGCATGCTGGTTATTCCATCGAAACGGAATCCGTCCAGGTGGTACTCTTCCATCCAATACCTGCAATTGGAGAGAAGAAATTGAAGCGTTATCTCTTTGCTGTAGTCAAAACATCTGGAATCCCATGCATGATGATATCCTCTGGGATTATCATGGAAGTACTGGTACAATGTTCCATCAAAACGGCTGATCCCTTCCACCTCGTTGTTCACTGCATGGGAATGGACAATATCCATGATGACGGCAATTCCAAGGCCATGAGCCGAATCAACCAGTTCCTTAAAATCCTCCGGTGTGCCGAATCTTGATGAAACAGCAAAAAAACTGGAGACATGGTAGCCAAACGATCCGTAATATGGATGTTCCTGGATTCCCATGAGCTGGAGAACCGTGTATCCGGATCGGGCAATCCGTGGCAGGACATTCTGCCTGAACTCTGAAAAGGTGCCGATCCCTTCTTTATCCTGAGCCATACCGATGTGGGCTTCATAGATATAGGGCGAATTTCCTGAAAACCTGAAATCATTGTGCTTCCAGGTGTATTCATGTGAAGGCTTCCATACCTGGGCGTTAAAAATCAAGGTCGCCGGATCCTGGATAACCCGTCTGGCATAACTGGGAATGCGATCCCCTTCCCCGTTTTTCCAGTGCGTCTTCATCCGGAATAATGCACCGTGAGTCAGCGAATCTTCGGAGAGAACAATCTCCCAAATTCCCCTGGCATCAACCTTTTGCAGAGCATAACCCTTATGCTCCTTCCATCCGGTCATATCGCCGATAAGGAATATCGCGGTGGCTTTGGGCGCCAGTTCCCGGAAAACCCAATGGTCTCTCTCAAAATGCAGGCCAAAATAGGCATGGGCCCCGGAAAAGGTATAAAGATCTCCCTTTCCGGATGCGAGCCGTCTCGTGAGATCACCTATTTTCCGGATCCTGTCGTGGATCTTCTTCCGAAAAGGCTTTAAATAAGGATCATTCTTCAGGAAGGATGCAACAAGTAAATCAATGTCTGTGGATTTCATGAACAATCAAATAACCGGCTTTCCATATAAAATCAATCACGAAATGGGGATATGGATTATATTATCAAAGGTCGTTTCAGCATCTTTTCATAGAGATCAATATAGTTTCTGGCTGTAACCGCATGGTTGAACCGTTTCTTGCTTTCCTTCATAATCCGCGTGATCTCTCTTTCTTTTATATCAGACGGTTGATTAAAAAAGGACATAGCCTCCTGGATCGCCCAGAATAATCCTTTGGAATCATGAATATCAAAAAGAAATCCGTTTCCAGTGGATCTTTCGATAGAGAGATGTTCGATTGTATCATGAATACCGCCGGTATTATGAGCAACCGGCAATGATCCGTATATGGGGGCGATCATCTGGGGCAACCCGCATGGTTCAAATAAAGAAGGCATCAAAATAAAATCAGAAGCGCCATATGCCATCCGGGCGAGCTTTTCATCAAAATCACACATGGCAACCCGGTTTTCAAGTCCGTGAAACCGGATAATGTTTTCAAAATGTACCCTGAACTCCCCATTTGCAACAAAAATCATTTCAAGATTCTGATCCCAGTAAGTTGAAATTACGGAGTACATAATATCAGCCAGAAGCTGGCATCCTTTCTGAATTGGATCCAGACGGGAAGGCCAGAAAAAAACAGGAGCATTTTCATCCCGTATCAGCCCCATGAAATTCTGTAGAAACACCTTATTCGCTTTTTTCCCGGAAACATGATCCTGACAGGAATACTGCTGTCTGAGTTCATTATCCGTGCTTGGCTCAAAAGATGGATCCGGTGCATTCAGTATGCCTGCGGCACACTCGGCATTCCACTTGTTCGTGAGTTCCTGCCGGAGAGGTGCTTCAACAAAGCCGTGACGGCCGTTCACAATCTCAGTCAGAAAAGTAGGACTTACGGTATTGACAAAATGGGATGCGAAGATGCCGCTTGCGATCAGATCCACCGAATTGGAATCCCGCGTTTCTTCATAATTATAGCACATCCTTTCATAAAAAAGGTTATACCAGAACAGAGCTGCATCAATTCCCCGATCCTCAATATAGGCCAGTGTGGCCTTGAGTGTAAAAATATTATGAATCGTAAAAAGGCAGGGAATCCCCATCTGTCTTGCGACCGCCGGAATCAGACCGGTCATCCAGTCATTGCAGTGAATCAGATCCGGCCGGACCTTGGGAATGATATTATTGATCACCTCCCGCTGAAAAGCCAGAGAGACCTTGATATTTTCCCATGCATAGCTTGAGTATACATTATTCACATAGTAGAAGGCTCTGTCTTCCGCCAGATGAATCCGGGCTTCAGGCACCTTTTCCCGCATTTTTTTTCTGCTTTTCCGTATGGACAGGGGTACACTATCAACAAAAATCGCCCGGTAATCCGGAAGCGCAACGTGAACATCCGCCCCCTGTTCAAAAAGAGCACTGATCAGAGCAGCAGAAACATCCGCCAGACCTCCTGCCTTTGCAGTCAGATAACTGGCTTTGTCTCCCATTCCTTTTGGCAGATACGTGACCTCCGGAGTTACGATTAAAACACGCGGTTTCTCGACCGGTTTTTTCATATTCGATTCACCATTTACTTTATGATTAAGAATAATTCAGGGACTTCCCTTCTGACTCCATCCTGTTGTCTGTTATGCCCATGTAATGAAGCCGGGAGTGAACCGTATCAGATCATCCCCCTTTGGAACAACACGTGCCGTAAAACCGTAACGTCCTGCCTTGCTGCATCCGAGGTTGCATTCATACAGATATTTGCCTTTGCCATCGGTTTCTTTCGCATGCATCTTTTCAATATTACCCTTTGTCAAAGAATCAATGGTCCGGATATTGCCGTAATAGAGTTCAACCTCCACTTCTTCCGGATGAAGCTTCCCCAGATATACTTCCACTGCAATGGCAAAGGTGTTTCCCACCCGGAAAGGGCCTTCCTGATTCCGGACGGGACGTCCTATCCGGATATCCACCCAGTTTGAATGAAGCCGGTTCTGTAAAATATGTAACCGTTTGGCCTCTGCGGAATCATCTGCCGTCAGCTCATGCATTCTTCTGGCAGCCGGAAGATAAAAGGACTCATTGTACTGCTCAACCATTTTCATCGCGCTGAAATTCAGCATCGCCATTTTCATGGAAGCCTTCATCTTTTCCAGCCATCGTTCCGGAAGATTCCCCTCCTTCCGGTCATAAAAACACGGAATAACCTCGTTCTCCAGCAGATTATACAAGGCCTGACTTTCTATGGAATCCTGATACTGATGGTCATCGTTTTCTTCTCCATTTCCAATCCGCCATCCAACATTTTCAGAGTATCCTTCACACCACCAACCGTCCAGAATACTCACATTGAGCACACCATTAACCGCAGCTTTGATACCGGATGTGCCGCAGGCTTCAAAGGGACGCCGCGGATTGTTCAGCCAGATATCCGCCCCCTGTACAAGATGACGGGCAATATCGATGTTATAATCTTCAAGGAAAATCAGCCGGTGCCGCAGATTTGCATTCCGGGCAAAGTGAATCAGACGTCGGATCAGCTCTTTCCCCTCATTGTCCATGGGATGGGCTTTGCCGGAGAAGATAAACTGAACTGGATATTTGCTGGAGGTTAATATCGCCTCAAACCGTTTGGGATCATGAAGCAGGAGGTTCGCTCTTTTATAAGTTGCAAACCGCCTTGCAAATGCAATGGTAAGAACATCGTGGTCCAGCACGGATTCGACTTCACTCATCATCGCCTTTGAGGCATTTCTTCTTTTATACTGTTTTCCCATAAGGGAGCGGCAAGTCCGGATCAACCGGGAGCGGCTGAGTTCATGGGAACGCCACAGTTCTTCATTATAGATTCCATCAATCCGGTTCACCACCTCCTCATCCCTGGTTTTCATCTCCCATTCCGGTCCCAGATACCGGTTAAAAAGCATTGAATTTTCGATGGAGATCCATGATGAAATATGAATTCCATTGGTTATGTGGGAGATCGGAACTTCCTCTACCGGATGTCCGGGCCAGACATGAGCCCACATTTTTCTGGCTACTCTTCCATGGAGCTCGCTCACTCCATTGCAATATTGCGCCATCCGCAACGCAAGAACAAACATGGACAAGGGTGTACCCAATGGCCCGGACTGGCCCCAGGAAATAATTTCATTCACACCGACCCCGAATCTTTTTTCAAAAGGGACCAGATACGGTTTTACCAGATCCACCGGAAACTCATCATGACCGGCTG